>NZ_JBQCIP010000153.1:0-52249 GCF_051953575.1 Microbacterium sp. | reverse complement strand
GCCCGGCGTCGTGAACACGCGGAAGCGCGTGCCGGAGTTGCCGAACGCCCAGCTGGGCAGCTCGATGCCCTGGCCCTCCAGGGCGGACAGGATGTCGGGTGACAGCGTCGTCATGATGCGGTGCTCTCGTTCTCGTGCGGGGTGTCGGATGCGGCGGCCGCAGCCTGCGCCGCGGTCAGTTGGTCGTGCAGGTGGAAGATCTCGGTGAGGGGTGTGGCCGCCTGGTCGGGCCGGCCGTCCAGGCCGACGAAGAAGCGGGCCATCTCGGCCTCCCAGCGGGCGGCGACCTCGGAGTTCGCGAGGTACGCCTGTGCTGCCGCGTCGTCGTCGGTCTCGTAATACCCGATGAGCCGCCCGCCCTCGCCGAGGAACAGCGAGTAGTTGCGTCGGCCCGCCGCGGCGATCTCGGCGAGCATCTCGGGCCACACCGGCGTGTGCCGGGCGATGTACTCGTCGAGCAGCTCGGGGCGGACCACGAGCTGGAAGCAGACCCGCGTCGTCGCGGTGGTGCTCGTCATCGGTGACTCCTGTAGGACGGGGATGCGGTGCGGAGGCATCCGTTCGTGAATCGTTTCAACGATAGATGGCGACGCGTTCCTTCGCAAGTCGGAAAGCGCTCACCAGTATTCGGCGGGAACGCCTCCTCGCAGCCAGTGCAGCTCGTTGTCGCGAATGAAGGTCGACAGCGCGTCGTCGGGGAGCAGCCCGTCGCCCAGCCAGGCGTCCAGCACCCGCAGGAGCTCGGCGCCCGACGCCGTGTCGGGGTCGTCCAGTACCAGCTCCCAGGCCGCGAGGAAGCCCGCGGGCGTCGAAGCCGCACGCATCAGCTCCGAGATGTACTTCGGCCCGGGCAGCAGGATGCGGTTCGCCGCGAGCGCCGCGCGTGCGGCCGACAGCGCCAGATGCACACCGGCATGCCGGCGCAGGAACCCGTCGCCCCGCTCGGTCGCCTGCCGCAGGAAGTAGGCGCCGTACAAGCGTGCCTGGGCGACGTGGGAACGAATGCGCCCGTCCCACGCATCGTCGGGAAGCGTCGCGATCCGTGCGACCGTGGCCCCGAGGTCGGCCAGCTCGCTCCACGCGACCCGCGCGCCGAGGAAGGACGCGCGCGTCGGGTCGTCGGCGCGCTCGATCGCTGCGGTCAGGTACGACGGGCTGGCGAGCTTGACGTCGATGTACGAGCCCGGATAGTCGGCATCCCGACGCTCCACCCAGGCGAAGCGGCCCCGACCGGTCTCGGTGGCGAAGCGTTCGTCGTCCACGACGAGGTACACGTCGACATCGGAGCCGGGGCGCTCCCTGCCCTGAGCGACCGAGCCGACCAGGACGACGCCCAGGGCGCCGGGCTCGCCGCGGACGGAGTCCACGTACGCGGCGAGCGCCCGCTCGTGCTGCTCCATCAGCCCTTGATGGCCCCGCTGGTCATGCCCGCGACGATCTGCCGGTTGAAGAAGATGTACATGATCAGCGGCGGGATCGTGGTGAGCAGGATGTACATGAACAGCAGGTTGAACTGGCTCACGGTCTGGCTCTGGAAGTTGTACAGGCCCAGCTGCACCGTCGGGTAATCGTTCCCGGGCAGGAAGTACAGCGGGTTCTGGAAGTCGCCGTAGACGAACACCGCCTGCACGACGATGACCGTGACGATCACCGGCTTCAGCAGCGGCAGCACGACGGTGAAGAACAGGCGCATGGGTCCTGCGCCGTCGATGATCGCCGCTTCGTCGAGCTCCTTCGGAATCGTGGCGACGAATGCGCGGAACAGCAGGATGCAGAACGCCAGCCCGAACGTCGCCTCGATCAGGACCATGCCGGGAATCGTCTTGAACAGGCCGACGGTCTGCAGGACCCAGATGGTGGGGACCACTGCGGGCGGAACGATGAGCGCGGCCAGCACGAAGAAGTTGATGATCGGGTTGAGTCGCGAGCGCTTGCGCTGCAGCACGTAGCCGACCATCGCCGCGAACACGACCATGATCGCGCAGCTGAACACCGTGATGACGGTCGTCCACAGGAACGCCCACAGCACCTGGTAGTCGTTCTTCTGCACCGTCTCGACGAAGTTCGGCCAGAACTGCCACTCGGTCGGAAGGCTGAACTCGATGAGGCCCGCCTCCTGCGACGACTTCGACGCCTGCAGGAACACGAAGATGAAGGGCACCAGGAAGACCACGATCGACACGATGATCGCGATGATGCCGACGAGGTACTGCCGCATCCAGCGGCGCACCGTCATGGGGCGGCGGTCCTCCCTCGGGCGGCGCCGGCCGCGGAGTCCGCGGGCGTCGGCGGTCGTGAGGGTCCGGGTCTCGGTGACGGTCACAGGTCCGCCTCCCTTCGGTTCAGGAACCACGAGACCGGCACCATGATCGCGGTGACCACCACGAACAGGATCACGTTGCCGGCCGTGGACAGGCCGAAGAAGCCGGCCTGGTACTGCTTGTAGATGACGGACGCGATCACGTCGCTGGAGAACCCGGGTCCGCCCTTGGTCATCGCCCAGATCATGGCGAACTCGCGAAGGCCTCCGATGAGCGACAGGATGATCACCGTCGCGGTGGCGGGGCGCACGAGCGGCAGGGTGATGTTGCGGAACACCGACCAGGCTCCGGCGCCGTCCATGCGGGCCGCCTCGAAGTACTCGGCGGGGATGGCGACGATGCCGGCCATGAAGATGAGCGTCGCGATGCCGACGCCCTTCCAGATGTCCACCCCGGCGACGGTCAGCAGCGCCAGGCTCGGGTCGGTGTACCACCCCGGCTCGGGGAGGCCGAAGAATCCGAGCACGGCGTTGACGACGCCGTGGAACGGATCGAGCAGGGCCTTGAAGGTCAGGCCCACGCCGATCGTCGAGACCAGGACCGGGAAGAAGACGACGGCGCGAAGGTAGCCGCGGCCGAGCGTCGGACCGGTGAGCAGCAGTGCCAGCGCCAGTCCCAGCACGACCTTCGCGGCAGAGGTCACGAACCCGTAGATGAAGGTGTTGACGAAGCCCTGCACCAGCTGAGGCTCCTGGAAGAACTGGACGAAGTTGTCGAAGCCGATGAACTGGACGTCGAACAGCGTCCAGCGCGTCAGCGAGAAGTAGAAGGACGCGAAGGTCGGGACGGCGAAGAACACGATGAACAGCACCGCGGCCGGGATGTAGAACCAGCTCGGGTAGGGGCTGCGGATGCCTTTGCGCTTGCGCGCGGGCTCCTGCGGCGTCGTCGTCGGCGGGGCCGCCCCGGTCGGGGCTACTGCGGTCGTCATTGATCACTCCTTTGTGAAGCGGGGCCGGCCGGCGGCGTGCCGCCCGCCGGCCCCTGGGTACCTGATCTCAGCGGATCCGGGTGCGGATCACCAGCCCTCGAGGCCCAGCTGCTGGGCCTGCTTCTTCACGTCCTCGTCGTACTGCGCGGCGCCGTCCTCGGGCGAGGTGATACCGGAGCCGACCGCGACGGTGATGTTCTCGAGGTTCGGGCCCTTGATCGGGGACAGGAACTCGAGGGCCGATCCCGTCTTACCGGAGTCGAAGTACGCCTGGATGTCGTTCACGAGGTCCGGCACGTCATCGGGCAGGGTGCACGCGCTCGTGACATACGGGCCTGCGATGGAGCCACCCTCGTTCTGCACCTGGCAGCCCTCATCGGAGTTCGCGAAGGCCACGAACTTCTTGGCCGCCTCGAGCTTGTCGCCCTCGGTCGACTTCGCGATGTAGATCGCGTTGGGCTGCCACATCGTGATCGACGTGTCGGCGGCGTCGGCGGCGGGCAGGGCGAACACGCCGATGTCGTTGACGTTGTCGGGATAGTCCTGCTGCACGGCCGAGATCGTCGCGGACAGCATGGGGTACTGCGCGCCCGCGCCGGTCGCGAGTGCGCCCATGGCCTGGGCGTTGGTCATCGACGCGAAGTCCTCGTTGAGCAGCCCCTTCTCGAACACCTCGGCGCCGTGCGCGAATCCGGCGAACGCCGGCTCCTCGACATACTTGGCCTTCGGGTCGTTGGCGGTGTACTCCTCGGCCCAGTCGGGGTTGACGGCCGAGACGTTCGCGAAGTCGCCGAGCACGAAGAGCTGGCTCGTCCAGGTGTCGCCGAACGACTGCAGGATCGGGGCGACGCCGCCGCCCTCGGCCTTGATCTTCTCGCTGTTGGCGATGAACTCGTCCCACGTCGTCGGGACTTCGAGCCCGAGCTTCTCGTAGACCTTCTTGTTGTAGAGGACCGCGCCGGCGAACGACGTTCCCCAGGGAGCGCCGTACAGTCCGTTGTCGGTGGAGACGACCGCCTTGAAGTCGTCGGTGAGGCCGTCGACCCAGTCCTGGTCGCTCAGGTCGACGAGGGTCTGGTCGGGGTTCAGGGCCTGCAACAGCGACCCCGAGTTGTAGTGGAAGACGTCGTTCATCGAGTCGGTCGACAGCTTCGTCTTCATGAGGTTGTCGCCCTCGGTGCCGCCGGGCTGCGTCTCGAGCTTGACCGTGATGTCGGGGTTGGCCTTCTCGAAGGCGGCGATGAGGGCCTTCGCCTGGTTCGTGTTGGCGTCGTCGCTCTGCGTCAGGTAGCTGATCTCGATCTTGCCGTCGCTCGATCCGCCGCCGCCGCTGCATGCGGCCAGTGGCAGGGCCAGCGCCACGATGCCCGCGCCTGTGAGGAGCACTCTCCTGGTCGGGGAGCTCTTCATCTTTACCTCCTTGTAAAGCTGGACGGTGAGTCCGTCCACGCTGCCGGATTCCTTGATGCCTGTGCTGTACGGATCGATGCCGAGCATTGAAACCATTCAACTCTGGTACGGTACGGCGATTCACCACCAGAGGTCAACAGGTCATGTAGATCGGTCTATCACGATCGTGTAACGGTCTACGCATCTGTTGACACGCAACCGTGAATCGTTTCACGATGGTGGGGCGGGCGGCGAAGCGGCCGCTCCGCCGAAAGGACCCGGCCATGACGGCATCCCTCCCCACTTCCTCGTCCTGCGATGCCGCCACGCGCGTGGTCGGTCTGCGCACGCAGCACGGCGCCGGCCTGCTGGGCGTGCCCCTGCGGGGTCTGCGCCTGAGCTGGCGTGCAGAGACCGACGACCCCGAAGCGCACCTCATCGGCTACCAGATCGCCTCGGGCGCTCCCGAGGGGGAGCTGGAGCCCCTCGACGCGGTGGCGGGGCACCGCACCACCGGCGTCGAGATCCCGGGCGAACTCGCTCCGCGCGAGCGTCGGGCCTTCTCGGTGCGGGTGGCCACCACCGCCGGCTGGAGCGCATGGAGCCCGCCGCTCGTCGTCGAGGCCGGGGTCGACGGTCCGGACCTCGTCGCCGCGGTGATCGGACGGGACACCCCCGCCGACGGCCCCGTCCCGCTGCTGCGCACGGAGTTCCTCCTCGATCGCGTGCCCGCCTTGGCGCGCCTGCGGCTCAGCGCCCTCGGGCTCGTGGATGCCTGGATCAACGGCGTGCGCGCCACCGACGCGCTGCTCACGCCGGGATGGACGTCGTACCAGGAGCGCGTCCTCGTCGACACCCTGGACGTGACCGCGCTGCTGCGCGAAGGAGTCAACGTCGTCGTGCTGGCCGTCGCCGACGGCTGGTACCGGGGAAGCTTCGGGTTCGCCCGTCGGCAGGCGATCTACGGCGACCGCACCGGCGCCCTCGCGCAGATCGAGGCCGACGGCGAGATCGTCGCGAAGACGGATGCCTCGTGGCAGGCCGGCTTCGGCGCCATCCGCAGCGCCAGCATCTACGACGGCACCGTCACTGACCTGCGTCTGGATGACCCCGGCGTGCACCGCCCCGGGTTCGCGGATGGCGGGTGGACGGCGGCATCCGTCGTCGAGGTCGACCAGGCACGCTTCGAGCCGCGCTCGGCGCCTCCTGTCCGGGTCGTCGCCGAACTGCCCATGACGGCGTCCTCGCATGACGGCCGGACCCGGCTCGACGGCGGCCAGAACGTGTCGGGGTGGGTGCGGCTCACCGTGCGCGGCCGCGCCGGCGACGTCGTCACGGTGCGGCACGCCGAGGTGCTCGAGCCGTCGGGAGACCTGCACGTCAAGGCGCTGCGCTCGGCGAGGGCGACCGACGTCTACACGCTGGACCGCGACGGCGAGCACACGCTCGAGCCGGCGTTCACGTTCCACGGGTTCCGGTACGCGGATGTCGACGGCGCCGAGGTCGTCTCGGCGACCGCGGTCGCGATCTCGAGCGACCTCGCCCCCCGCAGCACGTTCTCGTCGTCGCACGAGGCGCTCGACCGGTTCCACTCGAACGTGTTCTGGTCGCAGCGCGACAACTTCGTGTCGGTCCCCACCGACTGCCCGCAGCGGGACGAGCGCCTCGGCTGGACCGGTGACGCGCAGGCGTTCGCCGCCACCGCCAACACGCTCATGGACGCGGAGTCGTTCTGGATGTCGTGGCTGCGCGACCTCGAGATCGACCAGACCGACGAGGGCGGTGTGCCCTCGGTCGTCCCCGACATCATCCGCCCGCAGGACATGCTGATGGGCGGTGTGCCGACCGAGAACATGGGGCGGGCCGGGTGGGCGGATGCCGCCACCATCGTGCCCCTCGCCGTCTATGAGTCGTACGGCTCGGACGAGGTCCTCGCGCGGCAGCGCGGCAGCATGCGACGGTGGGTGGAGCACCTGCGGCGTCGAGCGGCCGACGACGTCGTGCTGCCGGGCGGCGAGTTCCAGTACGGCGACTGGCTCGACCCGGATGCCCCCGGCGAGCGTCCGTGGGAGGCGAAGGTCTCGTCCGACTTCGTGGCGAACGCGTTCTACGCGCACTCGGCCCGGCTGCTGGCGCGGGCTGAGCGCGTCCTCGGCGACGCTGACGCAGCCGAGGAGTACGAGAACCTTGCCGACCGCGTCGGCGCGGCCACGTTCGAGCGCTGGGGCGAGGAGGCGATCCTCACCCAGTCCGGTGCCGCCATGGCGTTGGAGTTCGGGATCGCGCCGGTCGCACGCCGCGACGAGATCGCCGCGGGACTGGCCGAGAACGTGCGTCGCGAGGGCGGCCGGATCGCCACCGGGTTCCTCGGCACGCCGCTCGTGCTGTTCGCACTGTCGAACGCCGGGTACCTGGACGAGGCGTACCTGATGCTGCTGCGCCGCGAGGCGCCGTCCTGGCTCTACCAGGTCGACCGCGGCGCGACCACGGTGTGGGAGCGCTGGGACGCGATCCTGCCCGACGGCAGCATCCATTCCGGCGCGATGGACGCGCTGCCGTCGGAGGAGTCGGCTCGCGAGGAGGGCAGCATGCTCTCGTTCAACCACTACGCGTACGGCGCGGTGATCGACTGGGTCTATCGCACCGTTGCCGGCCTCGCTCCGGATGCCGCCGACCCGGGGTACCGGACAGTCCGGGTGGCGCCGCGGCCGGCCAGCGGCCTCGACCACGCTTCCGCGTCGATCCGAACCCCGCAGGGCCGGCTGGCGATCGACTGGCGGGTCGTCGACGGGGTCTTCGAGGCGATCCTCGACGTGCCGTTCGGCTCCCGTGCGGTGCTCGACCTCCCGGTCACCGAGGGATCCGTCGTCACCGTGGACGGAGCCACGGGGCGCGAAGAACTCGCCCAGGGCAGCCATCGGCTCGTGGTGACCGAGCCCCGCATCGCGCAGGCGCTCGCGCCGGCGCGGACCTGACCACGGCGCGCCGCGCCGAGCCCAGACCCAGACACGCACGAAGGAGTGCCATGAGCACCGTTCCCCACATCATCATCGACGCGCCGTACCGCAGCGCCACCGTCGCGTCGCCGTCACCAGAGATCGGGTGGCGCACCGACACCGACAGGGCGGACTGGCTGCAGGCGTCGGCCGAAATCGAGCTCACCCGGAGCGGCGAGGTCTCGACGCACGTGGTCGAGGGCCGCAGCTCGACGCGCGTCCCCTGGCCGTTCGCACCGCTGGCGCCGCGCGAGGAGGTGTCGCTGCGTGTACGGGTGTCGGGCCTGGACGGAGCCATCAGCGACTGGAGCGCTCCGGCCCGCGTCGTCGCGGGGTTCCTCGCCGAGGGGGAGTGGCAGGCGAAGACCATCGGCCTGCCCTCGCCTTCCGAGACCGCGCAGCCTGCGTACCTGCGCACCGAGTTCGAGGTCACCGGCCAGGTAGCGCGAGCCACGCTGTACGCGACCGCCCTGGGGGTGTACCAGGTGGCGATCGACGGCGTCGACGTGGACGACCAGGTGATGAAGCCCGGGTGGACGCCGTACCCGAAGCGCCTGATCCACGAGACCACCGACGTCACGGCCCTTCTCGCCGAGGGGCGCAACGCGATCGGCGTGCGCCTCGCCGGCGCCTGGGCGACCGAGCACTTCGGATTCCGCGAGAACGCCCGCCCGCTCTATGCCGACCAACCCCGGTTCGCCGCGCAGCTGCTGATCGAGTACGCCGACGGCGCGGCCGAGTGGGTGTCGACGGATGCCTCGTGGCAGGTATCGACCGGCCCTGTCACGGCGAGCGGGCTCTACGCCGGCGAGGACCACGACGCCCGTCGCGACCTCGTCGACGACGCCGGCCGCGGTTTCGCCGAACCGGGGTACGACGCCTTCGCCTGGGGGCGGGCGGTCGAGTGCGAACCCGTGCACACGCCCGAAGCCCGGGTGTCGCCCTTCGTGCGACGGCTCGACGAGCTCGCTGTGCGCGAGGTCATCACGACCCCTGCGGGCAAGACCGTGCTCGACTTCGGGCAGAACCTGGTCGGCCGGCTGCGGATCCGCGTGTCCGGCCCGGCCGGCACCGAGATCACGCTTCGTCACGCCGAGGTGCTCGAGCACGGCGAGCTCGGCACGCGCCCGCTGCGCGCGGCCGCCGCAACCGACCGCTACACGCTCGCCGGCGACGGGGTGGAGGAGTGGGAGCCCGAGTTCACGTTCCACGGCTTCCGCTACGCCCAGATCGACGGGTGGCCAGGAGACTTCGACCCGGACGCCGTCACCGCCGTCGTGATCCACAGCGACATGGAGCGCACCGGCTGGTTCGAGGCATCCCACCCGCTCGTCAACCAGCTGCACGAGAACATCGTGTGGGGGCTGCGCGGCAACTTCCTCTATCTGCCGACGGACTGCCCGCAGCGCGACGAGCGCCTGGGCTGGACGGGCGACATCCAGGTCTTCGCGCCCACGGCCGCATTCCTGTACGACGTGCGGGGCTTCCTCGACTCGTGGCTGCGCGACCTCGCGCTCGAGCAGGTCGACGGGGTTGTGCCGTTCGTGGTGCCCAACGCCCTCGGCGTCGCGCGCCCCGCCGCCGCGTGGGGCGATGCCGCCACGATCGTGCCCTGGGTGCTGCACGAGCGGTACGCCGACGCAGCGACCGTCGCACGGCAGTACGACAGCATGAAGTCCTGGGCCGATGTGCTGATCGGCCTGGCCGGTCCGCGACGGCTGTGGGAGGGCATGTTCCAGTTCGGCGACTGGCTGGACCCGGACGCACCGCCGGAGCAGGCGGCCAAGGCGAAGACGGACGCCGACATCGTCGCCTCGGCGTATCTGTTCCGCTCGGCCGATGCCGTTGCCCGTGCGGCGGCGCTGCTCGGCCACGACGCCGACGCGCGCGAGTACGCCGCGGTCGCCGAGGAGGTGCGCGAGGCCTTCCTCGCCGAGTACGTCACGCCTGCCGGGCGCATGATGTCGGACGCGCAGACTGCGTACGCCATGGCGATCACGTTCGACATCGCCCCGGCCGAGCAGCAGGCAGTGCTGGGCGACCGGCTCGCCGAGCTCACCCGCCTGTCGGGCTACCGCATCGGCACGGGGTTCGTCGGCACGCCGATCATCCAGGACGCCCTCACCCGCACCGGCCACCTCGAGACCGCGCGGCGCCTGCTCGTGCAGACCGAGAACCCGTCGTGGCTGTACCCGGTGACGATGGGCGCCACCACGATCTGGGAGCGCTGGGACTCGATGCTGCCCGACGGCACCATCAATCCGGGCGAGATGACGTCGTTCAACCACTACGCGCTGGGCGCGATCGGCGACTGGCTGCACCGCGTGGTCGCCGGGCTCGCCCCCGATGCGCCCGGCTACGCGCGCCTGCGCATCGAGCCGCGCCCGCTCGCCGAGTTCGACTCCGCATCGGCCGAGCACCTCACCCCGTACGGCACGGCCCGCTCCGGCTGGTCGCGCGAGAGCGGCGTCGTGCGGTTCACGGCGACCGTGCCGCCCAACACGACGGCCGTCGTCGTGCTGCCCGACGGCCGGTCCTTCGAGGTCGGCTCGGGTGCGCACGAGTGGGAGACGGTGGATGCCGCACCGCCGGCATCCCCGTCCCGCATCGGCATGGAGTCGACCCTGGCCGACGTCATCGACGACCTCGAGGCCTACCGGGCGATCGGCACGGTGCTCGAGGCTGCCGACCCGGATGCCGCGCACGCGTTCCGCACGACGACGCGGTGGTCGGACCGACGCGAGCTGGGCGAGGCGCTGTTCATGTTCGCCGGGCCCGACGTGCAGCAGACGATCGCGGAGCGGCTGGCCGACCTGTCGGCGCGCCGTGAGGCCGGTGCGACGGTCGCGGCGGACGCCTGACCGTGGCCCGGGCAGGCGGGACACCGCTTGCCCGGGCCACGGGGTGCCCTACACTCGCGGACAGCGGAAAGAAACCCTGGGGGCGTCATGGTGGTGAGTGTGCGGGATGTCGCTGCCGCGGCGTCCGTATCGGTCGGGACCGTGTCGAACGTGCTCAACCGGCCGGAGAAGGTGTCGCCGGCGACGGTCGAGCGCGTCACGCAGGCGATCGAGGAGCTCGGGTTCGTGCGCAACGACGCTGCCCGTCAGCTGCGCGCCGGACGCAGCCGGAGCATCGCGCTGATCGTGCTCGACTCGGGCAACCCCTTCTTCGCCGAGGTCGCGCGCGGCGCCGAGGATCGCGCCGCCGAATCGGGCATGAGCGTGCTGCTCGGTAACAGCGACGAGCGCTCCGACCGTGAGGACGCGTACCTGGAGCTGTTCCGCGAGCAGCGCGTGAACGGCGTGCTGGTGACGCCCGTCGACGGCGACCTGGCTGCTCTGGTGCGGCTGCAGAACGCCGGCGTGCCGGTGATCCTCGTCGACCATGAGGACTCCGCGACCGCGCTCGCCTCGGTGTCGGTCGACGACGTCGAGGGCGGCTACCTCGCCGTGGCGCACCTGCTGGCGACGGGACGCCGGCGAATCGCGTTCATCGGCGGCCCGCGTTCGATCCGGCAGGTGGCCGATCGCCTCGAAGGGGCGCGCCGGGCCGTGGCCGAGGTCGAGGGTGCGACGCTCGAGGTGATCGAGATGGCCGCGCTGTCGGTCCTGCAGGGGCGCGCGGCGGGGGAGCAGCTGCGGGTGCGTGCGCCCGGCGAGCGGCCGGATGCGGTCTTCGCCGCGAACGACCTGCTCGCGGTGGGCGCGCTCCAGGCCTTCTCTCTCATGTCGGACGTGCAGGTGCCGCGCGACATCGCGCTCGTCGGCTACGACGACATCGACTTCGCGTCGGCGACCGTCGTTCCGCTCACCTCGGTGCGCCAGCCCGCCCATCTGATCGGCTACACCGCGGTCGACCTGCTGCTCAAAGAGCTCGAGGAGCCCGACGGCGCGTACGAGCGCACGGTGCGGTTCCAGCCCGAGCTCGTCGTGCGGGAGTCGACGGCGCCGGCCTGAGCCTCGGGTCACGCCGGGCGCGTGGCCTCCTCGAGCAGCTCCAGCACGTGGCGGTAGTCCGCTCCGGTGGCCCGGGTCATGCCGAGCTCGCACGTGCGGTTGCACGACGCGTGCGCGTCGGCACCGAGCTCCCGCACCTCGGCCGCCTCAGGCGCCGTGGCCGACGCGGTGAGCTCGGGATGCAGCATCCCGCGGTCGCCGGCGAAGCCGCAGCACCCCCACGCGTCGGGCACCACGACCTCGTTCGCGACGACCGCGGCCGCGGTCTTCAGCGCCAGGTCGAGGCCCAGCTGTGTGGACGAGCACGTCGGATGCAGGGCGAGCGTGTCGACGAGCGGTGCGATGGCCCCCAGGCGTGGGAGCAGCTCGCGCTCGGTGAAGGCGACGGCGTCCTCGACCGTGGTCTCGACGCCCGCGTCGGCCAGCAGGTGCACGAAGCCCTCCGTGCACGACGAGGCGTCGGTCACCACGGTCAGGCGTCCGCCCGGTGAGGCCTCGGCGACCGCCGCGACGACGCGGCGCGACATCGCCTCACGTCCGCCCGCGAAGCCCTTCGAGGTCCACGGCGTGCTGCAGCACAGCGTGTCGACGGACTCGGGCACGACCAGGCGCACTCCGGCCCGTTCGGCGAGCCGGCGGAACGCCTCGGTCGCGCCGATCCCGGGAGTCCCGTCGGCGGCGTCGGCGGGGCCGAACATGCTGCCCACGCACGCCGGCAGGAACACCGCGACCGGTGCGTCGGCTCCGCCTCCGACCGACGTGCCGAGCTTCGACCGCGCGCGGCCGCCGCGCGGCAGGTCGGCGGTGTAGCGCGGCACCGTGTCCGCGCCGAGCACGGCGCGGCCCAGGTCGGTGGCCGCGGTCACCACGGCCGGCGGCATCCGGTCCGCCACGCTCAGCCCCGCGCTCGCGGCACGCGTCGCCGCACCCCACGCGCTCGCCGCCCCGGCCCACGCGGTGCTCGCCACGCGGCCCGCGTCCTCGCGGCGCAGCCGCTTGACGAGCGTGCCGGTGTTGATGAGCACGGGGCACGCGGTCTGGCACATTCCGTCCACGGCGCACGTGTCGACGCCGGCGTAGTCGTAGTCCTGCGCCAGCTCGCGGGCGAGCGCGTCGTCGCCGGCCGCCTCGGCCCGCGCGATCGCGCGACGCGTGACGATGCGCTGACGCGGGGTCAGGGTCAGATCCCGGCTCGGGCACACCGGTTCGCAGTAGCCGCATTCGACGCAGCGGTCGGCTTCGGGCTCGATCGGATCGGCGAGCTTGATGTGCTTGAGGTGCGCCTCGGGGTCGTCGTCGACGATCACCCCCGGGTTGAGGATGCCGCGCGGGTCGCACAGCCGCTTGAGCTCGCGCATCACCTCGGCGAGCTCGTCGCCGTACTGGCGGCGGACGTAGGGCGCCATGACCCGGCCGGTGCCGTGCTCGGCCTTGAGGTTGCCGCCGGCGTCGAGCACGAGGTCGACCATGTCTTCGGTGAACGCCGAGTAGCGCGCGAGCTGGTCGGCGGACTCGAACCGGTCGGTCAGCATGAAGTGGATGTTGCCGTCCTTCGCGTGCCCGAAGATCACGCTGTCGTCGTAGCCGTAGCGGTCGAACAGCGTCTGCAGGCGCCCGCACGTGGCCGCGAGCCGCTCGACGGGCACCACGACGTCCTCCAGCAGGGCTGTCGTGCCGCTCGGCCGGGCGCCGGCGACCGACGCGTACAGGCCCTTGCGCAGCTTCCACGCGAGCGCTCGCTCGGCGGCGTCGGCGCTGAAGCCGGCCGGCGCCTCCAACGGCTGGGCCGCGAGCGTGCGGGTGCCGCGGTCGACGAGCTCGGCGAGCTCCGCGTCGGTGTGCGCGTGGTACTCGACGAGCAGCGCCGCCTGGTCGCGCACCGTGAGGCCGGTGATCTGCCGCGGTGCACCCGCCAGGGACTGCCCGACGCGCAGGGACGCGGCATCCATCAGCTCCAGCGTCGCCGCACCCGTCGCGACGAGGTCGGGGAGGGCGCGCGTGGCGGCCTCGAGGTCGGGGAACACCGTGAGCGCGGTCGAGATGCGCGGCAGGATCGGCACGGTGCGGTAGGTGGCCTCGGCGACGAACGCCAGCGTGCCTTCGCTGCCGACGACGAGGTGCGCGAGCAGCTGCGCGGGGGTATCGAAGTCGAGGAAGGCGTTGACCGCGTAGCCCATCGTGTTCTTCATGGCGAACTGGCGGCGGATGATCTCGACCGACCGCGGGTTCGACACGACCCGGTCTCGCAGCCGCATCAGGCGGTCGACGAGCTCGGGCTCGGCCGCCCGCAGCGCCGCGTCGGCGTCGGCGGCTCCGGAGTCGACGACCGTTCCCGACGGCAGCACGAACACGAGCGAGTCGAGCGTCCGGTAGGTGTTCTCGGTGATGCCGCAGGCCATGCCGCTGGAGTTGTTGTTCACGACGCCGCCGATCGTGCAGGCGATCTCGCTGGCAGGGTCGGGGCCGAGGCGGTGGCCGTGGCGCGCGAGGCGCGCGTTGACCTGCCGTACCGTCGCGCCGGGCTGCACACGCACCCGCCGGCCGTCGTCCTCGATGTCGATGCGGCGGAACCGCTGACGCACGTCGACGAGGATGCCGTCGGTGGATGCCTGGCCCGACAGGCTCGTGCCGCCGGAACGGAAGGTCAGCGACGCCCCGGAGGAGGCGGCGGCCCGCATCACCGCGCCGACCTCGGCGGCGTTGGCGGCGACCACGACGGCCCGCGGCGTCAGGAGGAAGTGGGAGGCGTCGCTCGCGTAGGCGACGCGGTCGATCGCCCGCGCCTTGATGCGGGATGTCTCGCCCACCGCACGGGCGATCGCGGCGGGGACGGCCGCGGCGGGCGTGTGCGGCGGCTGCGTGCTGCGCGTCCGGGAGGGGGCGGTCGTTCTTGCCATGGCGACTCCTCGCTGAGTTAGACTGCAATCGCATTCAATAAGGAATGGATATGCAACCTCTTATGGACATGCAGACTAGCGGATTCGTGCGGGCGACGGCGTCGGATCGGTACTGGGAGAGCACGAATCCGGGAGCGGGGCGGCGCACGCCGCGTGCCGAGGCGGTGACGGACGCCGACGTGCTGAGCCTCAACGGCACGTGGCGCTTCCGCCTCTCCCCGACCGCTGAGGGCACCGGCGACGGCTTCGTCGCCGACGACTTCGACGACAGCGGCTGGGACGAGATGGCGGTCCCCTCGCACTGGGTGCTCGAGCCCTTCACGCCGCTGGCCGGCGGACCCGCCCGCCGTATGCTCGGCACCGACGAGGGCCCGCTGTACACGAACACCGCGTACCCGATCCCGCTGGACCCGCCGTTCGTGTCGGACGAGAACCCCACCGGCGACTACCGGCTCGTGTTCGATGCGCCCGGCGCCTTCGCAGGTGCGGGCGGCTCCGCCGTGCTGCGATTCCAGGGCGTCGACTCGTGCGCCAAGGTCTGGCTCAACGGCGAGGAGCTCGGCTGGTCGACCGGCAGCCGGCTGCCGGTCGAGTTCGACGCGCCGGTGCGCCCCGGCCGCAACGTGCTGTGCGTGCGCGTGCAGCGGTGGTCGGCGGGGACGTACCTCGAAGACCAGGACATGTGGTGGCTCCCCGGCATCTTCCGCGACGTCGAGCTGCTCGCGCGGCCGGTCGGCGGCATCGACGACCACTTCGTGCACGCCGACTACGACGCCGTCACCGGGCGCGGCACGCTGCGGGTGGACGTCACCCTGTCGGGGGTGGATGCCGCGGCCTCCGCCGCGAGGGCGGCACTCGTCGAGGTGCCCGAGCTCGGCATCCGCGTCAGCGCCGGCGAGAGCGTCACCGTACCGGTCGAGCCGTGGAGTGCCGAGAGCCCGCGACTGTACCGCGGCACGGTCCGTACCGCGACCGAGACCGTGTCGCTCGCGATCGGCTTCCGACACGTCGAGGTCGTCGACGGGGTGTTCACGGTGAACGGGCGGCCGGTGACCTTCCGCGGCGTCAACCGGCACGAGCATCACCCGAACACCGGGCGCACGCTCGATCGCGAGACGATGATCCGCGACATCGTGATGATGAAGCGCGCCAACATCGACGCCGTGCGCACCAGCCACTACCCGCCGCATCCCGAGTTCCTGCGACTGTGCGACGAGTACGGGCTGTGGGTCGTCGTCGAGGTCGACCTCGAGACCCACGGGTTCATCTACGAGGGCTGGGAGCACAACCCGCCCGCGATGCCCGAGTGGCGCGACGCGATCACGGACCGCCTGCGCCGCACCGTCGAACCGCTCAAGAACCACGCGAGCATCGTGGTGTGGTCGCTCGCCAACGAGAGCATGACCGGCGACGGGTTCGGCGAGATGCGCGCGTGGCTCGACGCGCGCGATCCGTCGCGCGCGGTGCTGTACGAGCGCGACCCTCGCTACCGCGACTCCGACTTCTACTCGCTGATGTACCCGTCGCTGGAGCTGCTGGAGCGGATCGGCAGGCGGGAGGAGCCGCGCGGCGGCCGCCTCAGCATGCACGGCATGGTGTTCGATGCCGACGGTGACGCTCCCGACGGCATCTCGGACGCCGACGACGAGCGCCGCCGCGGACTGCCCTTCCTGCTCGTCGAGTACGCGCATGCGATGGGCAACGGTCCCGGCTCGCTGCAGGACTACTGGCGCATCATCCGCGCGCACGATCGCCTGTGCGGCGCGTTCGTGTGGGAGTGGATAGACCACGGCTTCCACACCGAGACCGCCGACGGCGTGCCGTACGTGATGCACGGCGACGACGTGGCGTACGAGCCGCGCGGCGGCCGCTTCAGCCTGCACGGCCTGGTGTTCAGCGACCGCACGCCCACGCCCGGCCTCGTCGAGCTCGCCAAGGCGCACGAGCCGGTGCTGATCACGGTGGGCGATGCGTCCGTGCGCGTCGAGAACGACCGGCACACGATCGACACGTCCGACCTGGCCTTCCGCTGGAGCGTAGAGGCCGACGGCCTCCCCGTCACGGGTGGAGTGCTCGAGGTCCCCGCGACGGCCGCGGGCTCGGTCGTCGAGATCGCGATCCCGGATGCCGCGGCCCGGGCGCTCGCGACGGCCGGCGGTGCGGCATCCAGTCCTCACGATGTCGTGCTGACGGTCGAGGCCGCGCTCGCCGCCGACGCATCGTGGGCGCCGGCCGGGCACGTCGTCGCGTGGGGGCAGCGGGTGGTCCGCGCGGCGCGAGCCGTCGCTGCACCGGCACCGGCCGCGGCGGTGCCGGTGCCGAGGTTCGCATTCTCGACGGCTGCGGCGCGCGAGGTGGTGGAGGTCGGCGCCGGCACGTTCGACGCGGCGACCGGGCGCCTCGTGCGCCTCGGCGACCTCCACATCGAGGGACCGACGCTCGACCTGTACCGGGCGCCCACCGAGAACGACCACGGGCAGGGCTCGCTGAACGATCTCGCCTCGGTGTGGCACAAGACGATGCTCGACCGCCTGCTGCATCGCATCGACGAGGTCTCAGCGCGAGCGGGTCGCCTGACGGTGCGCGGACGGACCTCCCCGCGTACGCATCCGCACGGCGTCGCGTGGACCATGTCGTGGTCGGCAGACGGCGACGGTCTGGTGCTCGACGCCGAGGCCGACTTCGTCGGTCCGTGGACCGACACCCCGTACCTCGGCCGCGACATCCTCGTGCCGCGCCTGGGCCTGCTGTTCGCGCTGCCCGCAGCGGCCCACCGTGTGACGTGGTTCGGCCGCGGCCCGGGCGAGACCTACGTCGACTCCTGCGAGGGGTCACGGGTGGGGCGGTTCGCGGCATCCGTCGACGACCTTCAGGTTCGCTACCCGGTGCCGCAGGAGAACGGCAACCACGTGCAGACCCGGTGGCTCGAGATCGGCGGATCCGGGATGCCGTCGCTGCGGGTCGACGGCCGGCCCGAGTTCGACTTCACCGCGCGCCGCTGGACGTCGCACGACCTCGCCCGCGCCGCGAAGCCCCACGAGCTCGCCGACTCGGGCCGGGTGTGGCTCAACCTCGATCACGCCCAGCAGGGCATCGGCTCGGCCTCGGTCGGCCCTGCGCTGCCCGAGCAGTACCGCATCCCTCGCGTGCCCACGGCCTGGAGCGTGCGCCTGCAGGCGGACTGACCGACCGCCTGCAGGCGGGGGTCAGGCGCGCTCGACGGGGAGCCAGAGCTCGCAGGTCGCGGTGGCGAAGTCCGGCGAGCGATCCAGGACGGCGACAATCGACGGGCCGGGGCGCAGCCGCCACGGGTTCGACGGGAACCAGTCGGCGGCCGTGGCCGCCCACGTCTGCTGCAGGGCTGCGGGGTAGTCGCCGGTGGAGCGGAACACCGCCCAGGTGCCGGCGGGCACGTCGATCGCGTCGAGGTCGTCGGGCACGGACGCGTCCGCGCCCACCGCCACGCCGTGCAGGTACGTGAGCGGGGTGCCCTCGGCGTAGTCGGGATCGACGTCGGCCGACACCTGCAGCAGGCCTGCGGGCTCGGCGGAGCTCAGCTCCTTGAGCCGGGCGTGCTCCTCGACCGGCAGCGCGGCGATGTGCGCCTGGATGTGAGGGTTGACGCCCTCGTGGATGAGCGGCACGCGCGCGGCGTGGCCGATGAGGCGGAACGCGGGGCGGTCGGCGATGCGGGTGTCCATGGTGGTGCTTCCTTCGACGGTCAGGCGGAACCTGAGTTTCGGTTGGGTCCGAAGGGAGCCGTGACCGCGGCGGAGGTCGCCGGGCGCGACACCGTGCACGGCACGGAACGCGCGGGCGAACGCCTCGGTCGAGCCGTAGCCGTGACGCACCCCGATGCCCAGCAGATCGTCGTCACCGAGCACGTCGGCGGCCGCCACGGTCATGCGCCGCCGCCGGATGTACTCCGACAGCGGGAATCCCGCCAGTGCCGAGAACATCCGGCGCAGGTGGTACTCCGTGGTGCCCTGCCGGCGGGCGAACCCCGCGATGTCGAGATCGTCGGTCAGATGCTCTTCGACGTGGTCGACGAGTCGGTTGAGCGTTGCGATCATGGCTTGTCCCTTCGCCCTCCACGTTCGTCGCCCGCGCGTCGCCGCGCCCGACTTTCCGAGTCCGATCCGGTCGGTGCCGTCAGAAGCCCACGTCGAGCAGGGTCGCCGAGCCACCAGCGCGGAGCGCCGCGAGCGCGGTGCGCTCGTACTCCGGCATGCGCTCGGGCAGGGCATCCAGATCGAACCACGCGAGCTCGGCGCACTTGCGCGGCTCCAGGATCCGGGGCTCGCCGTCCCACGCGTCACAGGCGAAGAACCAGTCGACGCGCTGCTCCCGGGGATCGTCCGTGCCGTCGGTGCGCTGCATGACGGCGAAAGCCGACAGCGCGGCAGGGTCGAGCGTCAGCCCCAGCTCTTCGCGGGCCTCGCGCACCGCGGCCCCCGAAGCCGTCTCGCCCCGCTCGATGTGGCCGGCGGCACCCGCGGCCCAGCATCCATCCATGTACCCGGTGTTCTGCCGCAGCTGCAGCAGCACGGACGAGCCGCGGCGCAGGTACACGTAGGACGAGGGGACGACGGAGAAGCGGCTCACCCCACGAGACCCTACCGGGCGGCCGAGATGGCGTCGACGTCGGTGAACAGTGCGTCCGCGCCGACCTGGCCGCCCTTGAGCAGCAGCTCCAGCCCGTCGATCGCGGCGTCGTCCGAGTGGGCGCGCAGCAGCACGACGTTGCCCCACGGGTTGGCCGCGATCGAGAGCGCGTCGACGCCGAGCAGCCGTGTGACCCGGCTCGACGTATCGCCGCCGCACACGATGATCCGCCGCGACGCGCCCTCGCGTGCGGCCGCCGAGACGAGGGATGCCGCGGCCTCCGCGATCGCCGGCAGCAGGGGCCGCCCGCCTGCGGCGTCGACGTCGGCGTCGTCGGACGTGAGTGCCACGCTCCGCCCCGCGCGCAGCGCGGCGAGGACCTCGGACGTCGTGGACGCGAAGGATCCGGCCTCGAGCGGCAGGGCCCCGACCAGCCAGCCCGCGGCGGCCGCGGCATCTGCCTGTCGCCGCGTCTGCGCGGACCGGCTGCCCGACACGACGAGCACCGGACCCGTCGCGGACGACGTGGCGGGGATCGCCGTGCCTTCACCGGGGGATGCCGCCGCGACGCCGTGCGACAGCCCGCCGGAGCCGATCGCGAACACCGGCGCCGGCAGCGCGCCGAGCGCCGTGCCCACCTCGACGAGATGCTCGTCGGTGAGTGCGTCGAGCACGACGGCGGCATCGGCGGAGGCACGCAGCCGCTCTGCCAGACCGTCGTACGACAGCAGCGAGAGCGAGCCGACCGGCAGCGCCGTCTGGCGGCCGATGTGCACGGCCAGCTGCGCCTCGGTCATCGGCGTCGACGGATGCCGCGACATCGTGGGCTGGCGGTCGAGGCGGTACACGACGCCCTGCTCGGCCGCGAAGTGCTGGCCGAGCACGGTGTAGCGCCCGAAGTCGGGCTGGGCGAAGAGCATCGGCACGGGGCGCTCGCCGAACGCCTCGCGGCCGAGCTCGACGACGCGGCCGAGGCTCCCGACGTGCGGCGCGGAGTCCGCGGTCGAGCACGCCTTGTACTGCACCAGGGCCGGGTCGAGCGCGGCGAAGGCGGCGAACACCGGTCGCAGCTCGGCGTCCATGTCGTCGGGAGCCAGCGACCGGGAGATGCCCGCCACCCCGACCACGTCGACCTCGGCGGCCGCGCGGGCCAGGCCGGCGGCATCCGGGAGCCGCGTGAAGAGCCGGCCCGACCAGCCGCGCCGCGCGAACTGCAGCAGGGCGTCGACGCTGCCCGTGAAGTCGTCGCCGTAGAAGACGACGGCGCCTTCGCTACGCACGGACCGGCCCGAACAGCTCGGCCGCGCGGCGCAGCGCCGGCGAGGTCGAGTACGCGTCGTCGGCGCTCTCGCCGCGAGCGGCCGACGCCCAGGCGTCGCGCATGCTCGCGACGCCTGCGGCCGCACCGTCGGGGTGACCGTGAATGCCGCCGCCGGCGAGCACCAGGAGGTCGGTCGTGCCCACCGCGGAGTACGTGGCGTGCGCGAGCCCGCCCCACTGGCCCGATGACAGCACCGGCACCGTGGGGGTCAGCCCCAGCAGCGGCTCGCGCACCGCGGCGATGGAGTCGAGCACCTGGTCGTCCGTCTCGTAGAACTTGTTGCTGATGCCGTTCGTGTGCAGGTGGTCGGCGCCGGCGAGGCGCGCGAGCTTCTGCCACGCACGGAACCCTATCCCGACCTGCTCGGAGCGTCCGAACGAGCCGAACATGGCGCGGTGGCCGTGGATCGGCACGCTGCTGTGACGGCGGAGGAACTCCAGCCCCGGCAGGCCGACGAGGTTGATGCACGCCATCACGCAGGTGCCGCCGGCGGCCACCACGAGGTCATGGTTGGCCTCGAGCCGCCCGATGTCGTCGGTGATGTTGAACGCGTACATCGGCTTGCGGCCGGTGCGGTCGGCGTAGCGCTCGAGCACCGGCATGACCGCGGCGACACGTGCCGCGAGAGGCGCCGTCGGGCCGTTGCCCTGCAGCTCGTCGTCCTTGATGAAGTCGATGCCCGCCTCCGCGAGCTGCCCCACCACCTCGGCGAGGTCGGCGGGAGACAGGCCGATGCTGGGCTTGACGATCGTGCCGATCATCGCGCCATCGGGGCGGCCCATCAGCCGGCGCGTTCCCGCGACGCCGAACGCCGGACCCGAGTACCGCTCGGCGAACGCCGGCGGCAGCTCGAGGTCGACCAGGCGGATCGCCGACAGCTCCTTGATCTCGAACAGGTTGCCCGCCACTGCCGCCAGCAGATTGGGCAGCGAGGGGCCGAAGTTGTCGAGCGGGAAGCGCAGCCGCAGCCGCGCGCGGCGACGCAGCGCGGGATCGCCCACGGAGCCGGGCAGGGGCGATGCGCCGGTGAGCGGCAGCTCGTCGATGGACTCGACCTGTGCCGCGAACCGGGCGCGCAGGTCGTCGGACTCGCGCTCGACGCGCACGAACGTGCCGGTCGACTGCTCGCCGGCGAGCACCTCCGCGGCACGCTGCAGCGGCAGCGAGGTCTCGATGATGTAGGTCGCGATGACGTGTTCCATGCGCGTCACCAGACCAGCGGGAGCCAGACCGACATCTCGCCGGCGCCGCGGTTGCCCCACGCGAAGTATGGGACCAGGCGCACCGGCGACGTCGTGAGCGGCAGGTCGGCGAGATCGTCGTACAGCGCATCCTCGTCCGAGGGCGGCAGGACGACGGCCTCGGCGTCGAGCGCCACCACGCGCTGCCCGGCGACGTCGGCCTCGACCGGTGTGAAGGCCGCGCCGCGACGCAGTGCGACCTGCTCCAGCACGACACCCTCGGGCAGGTCGGCGGTCTCGACGCAGTACACGACCGGGCCGCGGCGGACCGCGACCTGGTTCGTCGCCTCCTCGGCCAGGCGGTGCGCACGCAGGACGCGCACCGGCATCGGCAGGGTCAGCGCGATCACATCGCCCTCCTGCCAGTCGCGGTCGACCCGTGTGTATGTTCCCGGTGCGGTCACCGGCACGTCCTTGCCGTTCACGGTGAGCGTCGCACCCGAGACCCAGCCGGGGATGCGCAGGTGCAGCGGGAGGCCGTGGCCGCCGGCATCCCCCACCGCAGCGGTGACCGTGAAGACCACGGTTTCGCCCCACGGGTAGCCGCCGTCCTCGCGGAAGGCCAGGCGCGCGCCGTCGTCGGCCGTCACGTCGAGCGCGCTGCCGCCGTACAGGTGCACGTACAGGCCGTCGGCGCCGAGCGACGCCGCACGCTCGTGGAACCGCGCGAGCGTGCGCGCGATGTTGGGCGGGCAGCAGAAGCAGCTGAGGTAGGGCTCGCGCAGGCGCTCGTCCGACGGTGGCGGCGACGGCACCGGGTGCAGCGCGGTGTCGCCGGGACGGCGCAGCGGGTAGGGGAGGTCCCGCACCTGACGCAGCGGGTTCGTGTAGAAGTACTCGGAGCCCGCCAGGCTGATGCTGGAGAGCAGGCTGTTGAACGCCACCTGCTCGATCACGTCGGCGTAGGACGCGTCGCCGGTGAGCGCCAGCATCCGCTCGCCCCACAGGATGAGGCCGATGTTCGCGCACGACTCGTTGTGGGCCGTCGTGTGAGGAAGCTGGAACGCGCGGCCGTACGCCTGGTGCACGCGGCTGATGTCGCCCTGCCAGGGCGAGCCGTCGGGCGAGGCGCCATCGTACAGCGCGCCGGCGCCGCCCGTGATGTAGAGCTTGGTGTCGACGACGTCGCGCCACAGCCGCTCGAGCACCGCTTCGAGCTCGCGGTCGCCGGTCTCGGCGACGAGGTCGGCGAGACCGGCGTAGAGGTAGTTGGCGCGCACGGCGTGGCCGGCCACGACCTTCTGCTCGCGCACGGGCACGCGGTCCTGGTTGTCGTCGCCGCCCTCGAAGTCGTCGCGCACCCGGATGAACGCCTCGGACAGCCGCAGGTACTGCTCGTCGCCGGTTGCGCGGTACAGGTCGATGACGGCCATGTAGTGGGACGGGCAGATCGCGCTGCGGGCGAGCTCCAGCGGCTTGTTCGTCGCGAGGTCCTCGAGGAACGAGGCGGCCTTGCGTGCGGCATCCAGGAGCGTCGTCGACCCGGTCACCTCGTAGTGGCGCACGCCCGCGGTGATGAGGTGGCCGAGGTTGTACGTCTCGAAGTTGAACCGGTCGGCGAGGGCGATCGCGTCCTCGTGGTTGCGGGTCGAGATGATGGTGGGGGTGTGGAGGTACCCGTCCGGGCGCTGCACCGACGCGATCAGCTGTGCGATCTGCTCGAGGCGGTCGGCCAGCTCGGGATCGGGATCGGTCTCGAGCCGGGCGATCGCGGCCTCGAGCCACTTGTAGAAGTCGCCGTCCATGAAGGGCGGGCCGGTGTGCTCGCCGGCGTCGAGGCCGGCGGCGATGCGGAAGTTGGCCAGGCCCGGGCTGATGGCGGGGTCGCTGAGCGACGACCAGATCTGCGGGATCGTGACATCGCGCGTGCGATCGTGGACATCTCCCCAGAACCCGCTGGCCCAGCGCGCGTTCGCGGCGCCGAGGGGTCGCAACCGGGCGTGCGCCCGGGTCGCGGTCGTGGCGGTCATGTCGGTTCCTTCCGAGTGGCGTTCAGTCTCGTGCTCGTCGCGGCGTCGCGGCAAGAAACGGGCCGATGCGGGTCACACTGCACAGGCATTGCAAGATCTAGCAATGCTGCATGGAAATGCAGTCTAACCCCTGAATCGTCTCAAAGTGAATAGAATTTCAGTACTGACTGTTGACACACGTTGAAATCCTGCCTACTGTCGTGGTCGTACCTTTCACCCGCATGGTCGTCGTCAAGGAGGACGCTATGAACACACGCAGCAACCGACGCCGCATCGCGACGCTCGGGATCGCGCTCGCCGCGGTCGTACCGCTCGCCGCCTGCGCCGGCGGCACCGCCGCCCCCGGATCGACCGACGCCGGCGGCGCGGGCGGCACGGACCCCAGCAAGTTCACGGTCATGACCGCGAACGAGAACCCGGTCCTGTCGGACGAGCTCGACGCGCTCGCCGCGGGCGCATGCAAGGCCGAGAACAAGGCGCTGCCGATCGAGCACCAGAAGGTCGCGCAGGCGGACGTCGTGCAGAAGGTCACACTGCTGGCAAGCCAGGGCGCCCTCGCGACGCACACCATCGCCGGCACCGCGCTCATCCGCCCCGACGGCGACCTCGGCAAGGCCGGTCTCGTCGGCGATCTGAAGGCGGCGCTCGAAGACGCCGGCGCGTGGGACAACGTGCTGCCCGCCGCGGCCTCCACCGTCGAGCAGGTCTACGGTGGCATGTTCTCGATGCCGTACCAGTACAACATCGAGGGCATCTTCTACAACAAGCAGATCTTCGCCGACAACGGCATCGAAGAGCCGCAGACGTGGGACGACCTCGTCGACGACGCCGCCGAGCTGCAGAAGGCCGGCATCGTCCCGATGACCGAGGCCGGTGCGAACGGCTGGCCGCTCACCCGCATCCTCGGCCTGTACATCTACCGCAACGTCGGACCCGACGCGATGGTGGCCATTCAGAAGGGCGACGCGAAGCTCACCGACCCCGAGTACGTGGCGGGCGCGAAGGCGCTGCAGGACTTCGCCGAGGCGGGCTACTTCGGCGAGGGGTTCTCGACCCGCGACGGCGACACCTCGTCGAACATGTTCCTCACCGGCCAGGCCGCGATGACGTACGACGGCACCTGGCTGCTGAGCGCGATCAACGACCCCGACCGCAACCAGATCGGCGGCGAGAACGTCGGCTTCATGCCGTTCCCGGCCGTCGACGGCGGTGAGGGCAGCATCGACCAGTACCCGGCCAACGCCGGCGCGCCGATGATCGTCAACGCCGAGCAGTTCGGCCCCAAGGTGCAGGACTGGATCAGCTGCATCGCCGAGAACTACGGCCAGCAGGCGCTGCAGGACGCGGGCGTCATCTCGGGCTTCAAGGTCAACGGCGAGGTCACCGGCATCTCGGAGAACACGGCCGACATCCAGCAGCGCATCGAGGGCATCGACGAGACGGTGCTGTGGTTCGAGGCGCTGTTCGACCCCAAGAGCAACTCGCTCGCCTCGACGAACGTCACGCTGCTGACGACCGGTCAGATGAGCCCGGAGGACTACATGAAGGACCTCCAGGCCAGCCTCGACGCCAACAAGTGACGATGGTGCCGGTCTTCTCCGCGCCGGGCTTCGGCCTAGGCTCGGAGAAGGCCGGCACACTCCAGAAATCCCCGGGAGAGGCATCCGCCCGATGAACTCGATCTTCGGAGATCGCAAGACGATCTTCATCCTGCTGGCGCCTGCGCTCCTGCTCTACACGCTGCTCAAGATCGTGCCGGTGGCATGGTCGTTCGGCCTGTCGTTCTTCGAGGGCAACACCCTCCGCGGGTTCGAATGGGTCGGGTTCCAGAACTTCGCGACCTTCTTCACCGACGGCGCCGCCCTGCAGTCGATGTGGGTGAGCATCTTCTTCGCGATCGTGGCCACGGTCGGCCAGGTCGCCCTCGGCTACGGCCTCGCCCTGCTGTACGTGTTCGTGCTGCGCAAGGGCTCGTCGTTCGTGCGGACGATCGTGTTCTTCCCGGCGATCCTGCCGACGGTGGCGGTCGCCCTGCTCTTCAAGAGCTTCGTCGCGGTCGGCCAGAACCAGGGGCCGGTCAACGACATCATCAACTTCTTCGGCGGTGACAGCGTCGAGGTGCTCGCCTCGACCGCCGGCACCATGACCACGGCGATCGTGATGACGCTGTGGGGCTCAATGGGCTTCTACGCCGTGCTGCTGTACGCGGGCCTGCTCGACATCCCCGAGGAGGTCATCGAGTCGGCACGGCTCGACGGCGCCAACGGCCTGAAGCTCGTGCGGCACATCATCGTGCCGCTGTCGCTGCCGATCCTGATGTCGTCGATCATCTTCAGCCTCAACTCGACGCTGAAGGTCTTCGACAGCCTGCTGGCTTTGAACGGCGGCGGCCCGGGCACGTCGACAGCCCCGCTCACCCTGTACATGTACCGCACCGCGTTCGAGTATGCGGAATACGGCTACGGCTCGACGATCGCCCTGGTGCTGACGCTGCTGTGCCTGGTGTTCACGCTCGCGATCTTCCGGTCGTCGCGGCGCAAGGCGGAGGTCTGACATGACGACGACGATGGATGCCCCGACCACGGTCGCGGTCCCGACCCGGCGGAAGCCGGCTCCCAGCCGGACCAGACGCACCGCGCTGCGTCTCGTGCGCCGCATCCCGGTGTGGATCGTGGTGGCGCTGCTGATGGTCGTGGTGCTGTACCCGCAGGTGTGGATGGTGCTCGGCTCGTTCAAGACGCAGTCCGAGTTCCTCTCGAACCCCGCGCTGTCGCTGCCGGAGACGTGGAACTTCGACAACTACGTGGCCGCGCTCACCAACGGCAACGTGGCGCAGAACTACCTCAACAGCATCATCGTGACGATCCCGTCGGTGCTGCTGATCGTGTTCATCGGCGTCGCGGCCGGCTACGCACTCGAGGTCATGATCTGGAAGGGTCGCAACGCGGTCCTGCTGTACGTGCTCGCCGGCATCATGGTGCCGGGTCAGATGATCCTCGTGCCGCTGTTCATCGTGTACTTCCGCATGGGGATCACCGACACGCTGCTGCCGCTGATCATCACGTACACGGTGATGGGCCTGCCGCTGACGACGTTCCTCATGGCGACGTACTTCCGGTCTGTGCCGCGTGAGATCTTCGAGGCGGCGACCGTCGACGGCTCGGGCCCGCTGCGCTCGTTCTTCGTCATCGGCGTCCCGATGATGAAGAACGCGATCCTCACCGTCGGCCTCGTGCAGTTCTTCAGCGTGTGGAACGACCTGCTGATCGCGCTGACGTTCACGACGCGCCCCGAGCTCGCGACGATCCAGGTCGGGCTGCTGAGCCTCAGCGACGAGTACGGCTCGACGCAGTACGGCCCGCTGTTCGCGGCCGTCAGCATCAACATCATCGTGCTGCTGATCGTCTTCCTGACGCTCAACAAGAAGATCATGGCCGGCATGGCTGGCGGCGCCCTCAAGGGCTGAGAAGCTGAAAGGCTGTTCGCATGACACAGGCCGCCCCCCGCATCGCCTTCCTGCACACCGGCGCCGTCAATATCGCGCCCTTCGGGATGCTGGCGACGGAGCTGATCCCGGGTGCGACGGTGGTGAACTACCTCGACGACCGGATCGTCGCCGACCTCGGTGACGCGGAGCGCGCGGCATCCGTTCCGGAGCGCATCGACGACCTCGTGCGCGCGGCTGCCGCAGGGGGAGCGGATGCCGTCCTGTTCACCTGCTCGTCCATCTCTGAGCTCGCGGCCCCGGCCGCAGCGGGCGCCGGGATTCCCGTGCTGCGCGTGGACGAGGCGATGGCGGATGCCGCCGTCCGGGCCGGCCGCCGCATCCGGGTGCTCGCGACGCTCCCGACCACGTGCCGCCCCACCCTCGCTCTGCTGCAGGAGCGCGCGGCGCTCGCCGGCGTCGAGCCGGAGGTGACGAGCGAGGTCATCGAGGGCGCGTTCGCCGCCGTGGCCGGAGGCGATCGTGCCACGCATGACCGCCTCGTCGCGGCCGCGATCGAGCGCGGTGCGGCCGAGGCCGACGTCATCGTCCTGGCCCAGGCATCCATGGCCTCCGCAGCCGAGGCGGTGTCGGTCGACGTGCCGGTGCTCACGAGCCCCCGCCTCGGCGTCGAGCGCCTGGCAGCGTCGCTCGTCTCCTCTCGCTGAGCGCGCGCGGGGTTGCCCGCGCGTCACGCTTCGTCTCGGTCGTTCCTCCCTCCCTCGGCGACCGGCGGGTTGCGTGGGCTTCGGGAGCGGTCGCTGAGCGAGCGCCAGCGAGACGAAGCGTGGTGCACGAGATCGGTCGGTGCCTCGGGTTCAGCGCTCGGCGAGGGCCTCGGCCGAACGCAGGTCGGTGACGAGCGTCGTCACCCAGTCGCCGGCCAAGGCGCCGTGGATGGCCTCGAGCTTGCGGTCGCCCCCGGCCATGCCGACGCGGCGGGGGATGCGCAGCAGGTTCTCGACCGTGATCGCGATGATGCGGTCGTCGAGCGCGCCGTGGACGAGCGAGCCGTCGGCGCGGAAGATGCGGTGGCAGATGTCGCCCACGGCGCCCTGGTCGAGCAGGGAGCGGCGCTCGTCGTCGTCGAACGCGTTGCCGCTGGTGGCGAGCACGTCCGAGGGCTCGATGCTGCCGATGCCCATGATCGCCATGGTGAGCTCGTTCCAGTGCCGCGTGACCTCCTGCATCGAGGGGTCCGACAGCAGGCTGTCACGGATGCCGGGATCGGCGACGATGCCGGGCGCTTGCACGTAGACGGGGTCGGCGCCGAGGGTGCGGGCGAGCTCGCCGAGGATGCGGTTGGAGTGGCTCTGCGCCTCAGGGGCCCCGATGCCGCCGAGCAGCTGCACGACCTCGGTCGCGCCGCGCACGGTGAACGGGCGCATGCGGTCGACCATCGCGAGGATCGTCTGGCTCCACGACGAGACGCCGATGCGGTCGCCGCCCGACAGGGTGGCTTCGAGGTAGGCGGCCGCGCCGGCGCCGAGCGAGGCGAGCAGTTCGCGCTCGTCGGCCTCGGGGTCGACGTCGACGACGACCGCCTCGGCGAGGCCGTACTTGTCTTCGAGCTGCTCTTCGAGCTCGGCGTAGACGCCCGGGGCGACGGTGACGATGGTGCGGACGATTCCGACGGTCTCGGCACGCTTGAGCAGACGAGAGACCTTCGCCTGTGAGATATTGAGCGCGGCTGCGATGTCGGCCTGCCGGACGCCCCGCTCGTGGTACATGCGGGCGACCTTGGTCAGCAGGCGCACCTGCCCGTCGGCGGGGCGGGTGTATGGAGTGAGTGGCACGGTGTCTCCGATCGCGGCGATCCAGTGTGTATTCGGATTCGCTAACGAAAGGATATTCACTCTCCGCGCGCGGCGCCAGTGCCCGCGGAACCGGGATTCGCAGACCGACCGGGGATTTCGGATGCCGCCCGGTGCGGCATCCGAAATCCCGCGGCTCAGCCGATCGCGATCTCGCGCGAGTGGATGCCGGCGCCCAAGGTCTCTTCGTCGGCGCCCGGCAGGTCGAGCACGGCCTCGGCGCCGACGGGGACGGTCGCCTCGACGTGCAGTCGTCCGCCGTCGATGCGCCACGAGATCGCCGCCTCGCCGTACGCGGTGAGCTGCCGGGCCGACGCGGACGTCAGGCCGCCGCCGGGCCGCGGTGCGAACCGGATGCGACGGTAGCCGGGCGCCGCGGGTGCGAGCCCCGCGATGACCCGGTGCATCCAGTCGGCTACAGCGCCGAGCGCGTAGTGATTGAACGACGTCATCTGGCCCGGGTTGACGGTGCCGTCAGAGAGGAGAGAGTCCCAGCGCTCCCAGACGGTCGTCGCGCCCTGCTCCACCTGGTAGAGCCACGAGGGGCACTCGCGCTCGAGGATCAGGTCGTACGCGGTGTCGACGTGCCCCCCCGCGCTCAGTGCGTCCGAGACCAGAGGGGTGCCCACGAAGCCGGTGGCGATCCGGTTGCCCGCATCGTGCACGAGCTGCGAGAGGCGGGCGGCTGCGGCCTCCCTCATCGAGGGGTCGGTGATGAGGTCGAACTGCAGCCCCAGCGCATAGGCGGTCTGCGCGTCGCTGGTCATCGTCCCGTCGGGGTGGACGTACTCGGCGACGAACGCGGCCGCGACCTCGTCGGCCAGGCTGTCGTAGTGAGCCTGCTCGTCGGCGAGGCCGAGCACCTCGGCCATGCGCGCGACCGTCCGCGCCGACTTCGCGAAGTACGCCGTGGCGACGAGGTAGCGGTCGGTCAGGGCGTCGGCGGGGTCGTTCGGCGGCGCGGCCGGGTCGAGCCAGTCGCCGAGCTGGAACCCCGTGTTCCACAGACGCGACGGTCCTGAGCGGCGCTCGAGCAGGTCGACCCAGCGGCGTCCGCTGTCGAACTGCGCGCGCAGCACGCCGGTGTCGCCGAAGCGCTCGTACAGCGTCCAGGGCAGCAGCGTCGCGACGTCACCCCACGCGGCGCCGGGCCGCAGCGGCGTCCACTTGTCGACGGCGGGGATGACCGGCACGTACCACGGCACCGTGCCGTCGGGGAGCTGCTCGAGCGCGACGTCCCGCAGCCAGCCCGACAGCATTCCCGACACGTCGAACAGCGTCGAGGCGGTCGGCCCGAACACCTGGATGTCACCGGTCCAACCGATGCGCTCGTCGCGCTGCGGGCAGTCGGTCGGGATGTCGACGAAGTTGCCGCGCATGCCCCACACCACGTTCTCGTGCAGGCGATTGAGGGCCGGGTCGGACGACTCGAACCATCCGGTGCGCTCGAGATCGGTGTGATAGACCCGCGCGACCAAGGCGCCGGCCGCGACATCGGCGTCGAGGTCGCCCGGCCAGCCCGTGACCTCGACGTACCGGAAGCCGTGGAAGGTGAACCGCGGCTCCCACTCCTCGCTCTCGCGGCCGGCGAGCGTGTAGTTGTCGGTGGAGCGCGCGCCGCGCAGTGGGCGCGTGTAGATCTCGCCCTCCTGCATGACCTCGGCGGTGCGGAGGGTGACCGTCGCGCCGGCCGGCCCGCTGACGCGGATCCGCACGCGCCCCACGAGGTTCTGCCCGAAGTCCAGGATGCGCCTGCCGCTCGGACCGGTGAGCACTTCGACCGGTCGCACCTCCTGCGTCGCGCGCACCGGGGGAGCCGTCGGGGCGACGAGCGTCGCGGGGTCGCGGTGGCGCTCCGACACGTCCTCCCACTCCGAATCGTCGAACGTCGCGGTGGACCAGCCGGCCTGCTCTTCGCGGGCGTCGTAGTCCTCGCCGTCGTACAGGCCGCTGTGCAGGATCGGGCTCGGTGCCGAGCGCCACGACAGGTCGGTCGCCACGACCTCGCGCGTGCCGTCGGCGTAGGTCAGCTCGAGCTGGCCGAGGAAGGACTGGTCGTAGCCGTACACGTTGCGGAACCCGCCGCGCCAGCCGAGGCGTCCGCGGTACCAGCCGTCGCCGAGCCACGCGCCGAGCGCGTTCGCGCCGGGCTGCACGAGGTCTGTGACGTCGTAGGTGTAGTACCGCAGCCGCTGCCCGTACACGGTCCAGCCGGGCGAGAGGGTGTCGTCGCCGACGCGCTCGCCGTTCAGCTCCGCCTCGTAGACGCCGTGGGCGGTCGCATAGAGCCGGGCGCGGACGAGCCCGTCGCGCACGTCGAAGCCGCGCCGCACGAGCGACGGGCGCCGCTCGTCGGAGTGAGGGTTCTCGTTGCGGAGCGCTCCCACCGGGCGGGCGATCCAGTCCGTGGGCTCGAGCAGTCCGGCCTCGAGGGTCGTGGCGGGGGACGGCGCCGACCACGCGCCGTCGGTGCCGCGGACGGCGATGCGCACGCTCACGCGTTGGCGCGAGCGCAGCGGCTCACCGGGCCATTCCACTAGCACCTGGTCGGGGCCATCGACCTCATGGGTCGCAGTCTCGGCGTGGTGCTCGAGCTCGACGCGGTAGGCGGTCTGCCGCCAGCCCGCGGGGGCGTCGGAGATGCGCCACGACAGGCGTGGCGTGCGCTCGCCGATGCCGAGGGGCTCGCGGTGGTGTTCGATGCGGGGCGCGTCGACGATGACGGACATCCAGGTCCTTCCTGAAGAAGATGAAACGTTTCGTTTCGGTGTACAGTGAGTGTGGCATCCTGAACGAAACGTTTCAAGTGGCGGGTGCGTCGGCGCCCGCGAGGAGGTACGGCATGCGGATCGGCGTCACGGGGAGCGGCGGCAAACTCGGCCGTGCGACGGTCGATCGGTTGCGTGCCGAGGGCCACGTGGTCTCGGGCTTCGACGTCGTCGGCACCCCCGGACCGGGGTTCACCCGCGTCGACCTCACCGACTTCGGTCAGACGCTCGACGCCTTCCTGTCGGTCACAGCCCGCCACGACGGTCTCGATGCACTCGTCCACCTCGCCGCGATCCCGGTGAACGGACTGGTGCCCGACGCCGCCACGTTCCACAACAACATGACGGTGTCGTTCAACGCGCTGTTCGCCGCGCACCGCGCCGGCATCCGCACGGTGGTGCTCGCCTCGAGCATCACCACGATGGGCTTCCCGTTCGACGAGGCCCCGCCGGTGCTCCCGGTCGACGAGGGTTACACGTGCGCGAACAACACCTACGGGCTGGGCAAGGTGGCAGAGGAGGCGATCGCGGGGCAGCTGGTCCACTGGGCGCCCGAGGCCTCGATCACCGCGCTGCGCTTCACGAACGTCGTTGCCGCCGACGAGTACGGCACGTTCGACCGGGCCGCAGACCCCGGCTACCGCCGCGACCTGCTGGGCTCCTGGGTCGACGCGCGCGACGGGGCCTTGGCCGTCTCGCTCGCCCTCGCGCATGCCGCCCCCGGCTTCGAGGTCTACAACGTCGCCGCGCCCGACTCGGGCTGCGCCGCGCCGTCGCGAGAGCTCGCGAAGCGCTGGTTCCCCGGGACGCCGGTGGCCGACGACCTCGGCGAGTTCGAGTCGCTCCTGTCGACCCGCCGCATCCGCGAGCGACTCGGCTTCGTCGCCGAGCACGACTGGCGCTGACGTGTCGCGGCAGAGCGGCCCGGGCCAACGGCCCGGCATCCGCCAGGTCGCCGCTCGCGCCGGCGTCGCGATCGGGACGGTGTCGGCCTACATCAACCACCCCGAACGGGTGTCGACCGAGCGGGCGGCACGCATCGCCCAGGCGATCGAGGAGCTCGGCTTCGTGCCGAGCATCGCGGGCCGCCAGCTGCGGCTCGGCGTCAGCAGCCTGATCGGCTATCTGTCGCCCGACGTCAGCAATCCGCACTTCAGCGAGATCGCGCAGGAGGTCGAGTACCGCGCCGAGCGGCTCGGCATGACGGTGTTCTTCGCTCACTCGCACGGCGACCGCGACCGCGAGGACGCCTACCTCGCAGCGTTCGAGCAGCGACAGGTGCGCGGGCTGCTGGTGTCGTCGTTCGCGCCCGTCGAGGATCGCCTGGCCGCCATGCGCGAGCGCGGCACGCCGTCCGTGCTCGTCGGGCGTCGCGCGTGCGACGACGGCCAGCCCTCGGTCTCGATCGACGACGTCTCAGGGGGGCGCCAGGCCGTCGAGCACCTGGTGGCTCAGGGAAGCCGCCGCCCCGCATTCGTCGGCGGCCCCCTGCCGGTGCAGCAGGTGGCCGACCGGCTCGCCGGTGCGCAGGCCGCCCTGCGGGCCACGTCGGGTGCGTACGACCTCGAGGTGATCGAAGTCGCCGAGCGCTCCATCGCCGCCGGCCGCGCCGTCGGCGCCGCGCTGGCCGCCCGTCCGGCCGCCGAGCGGCCGGACGGCGTGTTCGCCGCCAACGACGTGCTCGCGCTCGGCCTGCTGCAGGCGCTCGTCGCGGGCGGCGTCGCGGTGCCGCAAGAGGTCGCGCTCGTCGGCTACGACGACAACGAGTTCGCGGAGGCCTCGCTCATCCCGCTGACGAGTGTGCGCGCCCGGCACGAGGATTTCGGCGCGACCGCCGTCGACCTGCTGTTCGAAGCCATCGAGCACTGGCCGCGGCCGGCGACCGAGCTCACCGCCGCCCGGCGCGTCTTCGCACCCGAATTGATCGTGCGCGAGACCTCGCGCCGCGGCTGACCGACCCCGACCGACACGACATCGAAGGAGAACTCCGTGTCTTCCCCCGAGCTGTACCGCCCGATCGAGCTGACCTTCGACGGCGCGACCGTCATCCCCGCCGACCGCACGCCGCTGACGGTGCGGCTGCGGCATACCGCATCCCGGACCGAACGTGTCGTGCCGGGATTCTGGGACGGCGGCACGACATATCGTGCCCGGTTCGCTCCCGACCTCGAGGGGGAGTGGACGTGGAGGACCGACAGTGCCGACACCGCGCTCTCCGGGCGATCCGGTGGATTCGCGGTCGGCCACGGCACCGAGCGCGGGCCCGTGCGGGTGGCGCACCGGTTCCATTTCGCCCACGCCGACGGGACACCGTTCCGGCCGGTGGGCGCCACCGCATACAACTGGCTCCACCAGGACGAGCCGCTGTTCACGCAGACCGTCGACGCGATCGCCGAAGCCGGCTTCAACAAGCTCCGATTCATGGTCTTCCCGCAGGGCGGCGGCTACGTCGAGCACGTGCCGACCCTCATGCCGTTCGAGCAGACGGACGGCCGCTGGGACGTCGCGAAGCCCGTGCCCGAGTTCTTCCAGCGACTCGACCGCGCCGTCGAGGTGCTCGGCGAACGCGGTATCCAGGCAGACGTCCTCATCTACAACGCCTATGACCGCGGGCAGTTCGGGCTCGACAGACTCACCGAGGACGAGGACGCCGCCTACCTGCGCTACCTCGTCGCCCGCCTCGCCGCGCACCCGCATGTGTGGTGGTCGCTGTGCAACGAGTTCGACCAGCTGGAGCGACCCGACGACAGATGGGACCGGATCGGCGCGCTGTTGGCCGAGATCGACCCGTACGACCACCTGCGCTCCATCCACAACTGGATCGAGCTCTACGACAACAATCAGCGGTGGGTGACCCACGCGTCGATCCAGAACGGCTCCGCGACCACCGACTTCGGCCGCGCCAACCTGTACCGCGATGTGTGGGGAAAGCCGGTCGTGCTCGACGAGATCAAGTACGAGGGCGACATCCCCGAGCGCTGGGGGCACCTCGACGCCGAGCAGCTCGTCCACCAGTTCTGGGTGGCGACTGTGGCGGGCTGCTACGCGTCCCACGGCGAGAGCTTCGTGACTGCGTCGGGGAGCCTGCACATGGTCGAGGGCGGGCCGCTGCGCGGCGCCTCGCCGGCGCGCCTCGGGTTCCTGCGCGAGGTGCTCGATGACCTCGACGTCGTCGGCCTGGATCCCATCGACAAGTGGGACGACCCGGCCCACATGGCCGGCGTCCCTCGCCGTCAGTATGTGCAGTACCTCGGGCGGTCGGCGCCGGCAGCGTGGGCGTTCCGCCTGCCCATCGGCGTGCCGGGTGAGCGGGTGGAGGTGGGCGACATGTTCGAGGTCGATGTGATCGACACATGGAACATGACCGTCACGCCGGTCGGCCGCCGCTTCACGCTGACGGACGTGCAGCGCAACGACGCGTACGACCGCGTCTCGGATCCCGTCGCGCTCCCCGAAGGGGCCGCGGTCGCGCTGCGCATGACGCGAATCGAAGGCTGAGCAATGGGCGCGCCAATGGATCGGCTGAAGGCATGGCGCGGGGGCCCGCGTCTCGGTGCCGCCTACTACAACGAGTACCTGCCCGATCCGGGCCGGCTCGAGACCGACCTCGGGCTCATGGCCGAGGCGGGCATCACCGTCATCCGCGTCGGGGAGTCGGTCTGGTCGACGTGGGAGCCGCGGGACGGTGAGTTCGACCTGGACTGGCTGACGCCGATCCTCGACGCCGCGCACCGGCGCGGCATCGGCGTGATCCTGGGCACTCCGACCTATGCGGTTCCGCCGTGGCTGGCACGACGGCATCCCGAGCTCGCGGTCGTGCGCCGCGACGGCTCGCCGGTGCCATGGGGCGGCCGCCAGGAGGTCGACTACACGTCGGATCTGTTCCGGCGATACGCCGAGCGGGTCATCCGCGCCGTGATCGGGCGCCACGGGCGGCATCCCGCCGTCATCGGGGTGCAGCTCGACAACGAGGCCGGGCTGCACCTCATCCACACCGACCACGTGATGCGGCGGTTCCGCGACTGGGTGGCCGACCGCTACGGCGACGTCGAGACGCTCAACCGCGAATGGGGCCTCGTGTACTGGTCGCACCGGATCGCGGAGTGGGATGAGCTTTGGGCGCCGGCGGGCAACACGACCCCCGCGTACGATCTCGCCTGGCGGCGGTTCCAGGCCGAGCTCACCGCCGACTTCATCGGCTGGCAGGCCGGGATCGTGCACGAGCTCGTCGCCGCCGACGCGTTCCTCACGACCTGCATCGCCTACGGGCGCCCGGCGATGGACGACGTCGCGGTGGGAGCACGGCTCGACATCGCGAGCGGCAACGCCTACTACCTCGCGCAGGACGCCCTGGATCTCGAGCGCGACGGCGACGGCGGCCAGTGGTACGCCGACGACGTGCCGCAGTTCGTGCTCATGGCCGACCGCATGCGGGCGACCCGGCAGGCGCCGTTCCTCGTCACCGAGACCGGCGCCGCCTCGATCGGGCCGGCGTGGCTGACCCGCCCGCCGTACGACGGGCAGCTCGCGCAGGCGGCCTGGCTGCTCGTCGCCCGCGGCGCGCGCCTCGTGTCGTACTGGCACTGGCACACCCTCCACTCCGGTCATGAGGTGCATTGGGGCGGCATCCTCGGCCACGACCTGGCACCCGGGCGCGTGTACGACGAGATCGCCGCGATCGGCCGTCAGTTCGCGGCCGTGGGCGAGGCGCTGCGGGATGCCGAGCCCGACGCCGAGGTGGGGCTCGTGTACGCCCACGACAGCGAATGGGCTATGGCGTTCGAGCCGCCCCTCGCCGCGCCCGGCGGCGTGGACGGCGACCGCGGCTCGTACGCGCGCATCGTCGGCGCATTCGGGCGCGCGGCCGTCGACGCGGGCCTGCAGGTCGGGTTCGTGAACGAGCGGCAGCTGCCCGAGGCGGTCGAGCTCATGCGGCGGTACCCGGTGCTGATCGTGGCGGGGCTGGTCGCGGCATCCGATCCCACCCTCGAGACGCTCGCCGAGTACGCGCGGCTGGGCGGTCGGCTCGTGCTGGGGCCGCGCACCGGCTACGGCGACGACGAGGGGCGGATGCGGGCGGCCCTCGCCCCGGCGGTCGTCGGCGCTGCGGCGGGCGTCGGCTATCGCGAGTTCGCGGCGCTCGCGGCGCCGGTCGAGGTCGTCTCGCCGTCGGGGGAGGTCGTCGGATCGGCCCACGGCTGGATCGACGGACTCGAGGCCGCGGACGCGGAGACGCTGCTCGGCTACCGGCATGAGCTGTTCGGCCGCTGGGCCGCGGTCACACAGCATGCGGTCGGCGGCGGCGAGATCACCGTGATCGGCTCGATCCTCGACCGTACGACGCTCGCCTCGGTCATCGCGTCGGTCGCAGGTCCGGCCAGCGGACCGCTCGTCGCGCGTCCGGGTTCGGTGACCGCCCACTCGCTGAGCGGGCCGCAGGGCCGTGTCTGGGTCGTCCACAACTGGTCGCCCGAGGCCCGGACGGTGCAGGTCGGCCGAGACGTGGCATCCCTCATCGACGACGCGCGCCACGACGTCGGGGCCGACATCGTGCTCGGGGCGTGGGACGTGCGCGTGTGGCGCGAGGTCTGAGCCCCTCGGGGGTCACCGCGCGGCGGTTCCGCCGTCGAGCGGTGCGCCGCCCCGTTTCCGGACGCGCGGATGCCGTCGTGCGAGCACCCGGGACCACGGCGTGTCGACGACCACCGAGCCCGCCTTGGTGCCGATGCAGAGGCTCGCGAAGACGAGGAGCGCCGATTCCAGCGACCCGCGGTCGAGCGTCGCGAGGGCGACGAGACCGACGGTGCCCGGCACCAAGAGCAGGAAGGCGGGCTGGAACGTCGTCGCGGCGGGCACGCCGAAGCTGAGGTGCTCGAGCATGCGCGCGGCGACGAACAGAGCGGCCGCCGTGATGCCGGTGGCGAGCACGCTGCCGACGAACGGCGTGAGCCCGGCGAGGGCCGCGTAGGTGCACACCATGACGAGGATGCTGAGCACGATGAGGCGCCGACCCGCGCCGAACGCCAGGCCGACGCCCGCCGCGAGGACGACCACGCCGACCCACGACACCCACGGCGGGGGCAGCGCGGTCCAGCCGCCGGGCGGCGATTGCAGAGTGACCGCCTGGCCGACGAGCGCGGCCGAGTCTGGGTCGACGGTGAGACCGGTGACCGCGCCGCCGGCGAGGATGCCGACCGTCATGAAGCCCAGCACGATGAGCCCGTAGGCGAGGCGGGCCGATCCGGTGACGATGTCGGTCGCGCTGAGTTCGAGCAACGCATTGGTGATGAGCGCGCCGGGGACGAGGATCGCGATCGGCGCGCACACCGCGAACAGCGGCACGGCGCCGGTTCCCAGCCAGGCGGCGACACCGCCGACCAGGAGCGTCGAGGCGAACGCCGCGACGAAGGGCATGATCGAGGACGCAGCGCCCGAGCGTCGCAGCACCGCAGTGATCGCACCGACCACGACACCGGCGACGGCCGATGTGACGACGGCCCACCACGGACAGCGGAACAGCACGGCGAGCCCGAACGCGACGAGTGCGGTGCCGCCGATCCACGCGATCACGCGGTGCCGCGGCAGGAACGCCCGGATGCCGCGCGCGTGCCCGTGGATCCCGGCCAGCGGCACCGAGCCGTCGACGACGCGGTGCAGCAAGCGCATGGCGCGCGCCGCCTGCCGGATCGACAGCGCCTCGGACGTGGTGTTGCCCATCACGGTGCGCCCGCCCTCGTCGTCGAGCGAGATGAAGACCGCGGACGGCAGCACGGCGAAGCTCATCGCCTCGGCCGTGCCGGTCGCGGCGTGGGCGGACTCGAGCGAGGTGCGCACATCGGTCACCGACAGCCCCGCGTCGATGAGCAGCACGCCGAGCTCGGCGAACTCGGCGGCAGGTGCCGGGGCCTCGTCGCCCTCGCGGTCCCGCTCTGCTCCAGGTGGCACGAAGCCACGGTAGCGCCTGGACCGGCGCGACCTCGACGCCGGGCGGGGCCGCGGCCGACGCCCCTCAGATCCGGACGAAGGCGCCCGGATCGACCTCGATCGACCGCGTGGCGCCGTCGGGCAGTTCGACCTCGACGGAGCGCGGGCCGCGGTCGAGATTGGCGACGAGCACGGTGCTGTCGCCGGCGGTCAGAGCGCCGATCGCCCACACGAGTCCGTCGGGGGAGTCGCCGCGCAGACCCGGCTCGCCCGCGATTGCGGCGAGGGCCGCCACGGCATCGAGCACGGGGAGGGGCCTTCCGTCGGCGGCACGGAGGCCGCGCCCGCCCCATTCCTCGAAGTATGCGAGGGTCGCGACGCCCGGCACGGCGAGGGCCGCGGCGCTCGCGACGGTCCAGGCGGCGAGCTCGGGCGACCCCTGACGCGGGTCGGCGGCGGGTGTGAGCGCCGAGCCGTACCCGTCGCGCAGATCGTCGTGCGTCGGGACGGGCGGCGCGGTCGTGGCGACGTCGTTGAAGTGCGGGCGCAGCGAGATCGGGCCGATGTGCACCGGCAGCCCGCCGGCGATCTCGACGGCTTGGGCGGCCACAAGGCGCTGGATCGGCAGCGACTCCACGAGCTGTGCGGTGCTCAGACTGTGGAAAAGGGGCGTGCTGCTGAACACGATGCCGTCGAGTCCTCGCGGGAGGCGGTGGTGCTCGCGGTTGAGCTCGGTGAAGTGGGACCGGGCGCCTCCGACGACGTCCGTCTCGACACCGGCGTCGTGGAGCGCCTCGCGCAGCAGGGCGATCGCCTCGATGTCGGACACGTGACGTGCCGGCCCGGTGGGCCAGAACGCCGTCGCGCGCACGACCGGCAGTCCGCGCAGCGTCCGTGCTCCCTCGTGGATGAGCGCCGGGTCGTCGTCCGCGAGCACGAACCGCACGTCGAGGGGACTCCCGGATGCCGCCGCCCGGGTGAGCGCGGCACGCCAGTTGCGTGTGGCGAGGTCGAGCTCCACCATTACCGCCGCAGCAGTGACCGGCGCCTCCGGTGCCGGGTCGGGCGCGGTCGCCGCAGACACGGCGATCTGCGGAAGCGCCGGACCTTCGGCCAGCCGGATCCGGGTCGCCCCGTCGGGAACCACGGCCACGGGCGTGCCCGCCACCTCGACGTCGATCGCCTGAACCACTCGTTCACCGGCGGCGAGCGGGTACGGGAAGGGCAGCGCGAGCGGCCGGCTGTACGTCTTGTACGAGGCATCCGTCCAGTTGCGCTGGTCCTCCATCTCGAACACGTCGCCGTCGAAGCGGACGGTGATGTCGAGGCCGTCGTGCGACCACGCGATGCCCGATATGTCGAACGCGGGCTGGTGGGCGCTGATCCGAGACGGGTACCGGGATGCCTCGACCCCGCCGTCCGGGTGCGTGACGCGCAGCGGCGCCCCGGCGAGCGCGGGCGGGTGCAGCACAACGAGGCCGGTGCGGTTGGTCAGGAACGGGGTCAGGCACTCGAGGTCGGTCAGCACGCGCAGCCGCCCGCCGCGCGCCTCGGCGCGGACGATCCCGCGCAGGTCGCTGTCGAGCCCGGTGGAGTGCACGTGCAGGGTCAGCGCGAGGTCCGACGCGTCGACGCGGTCGACGACGAGCGACGCGGTGTCCCAGTTGCGGTCGCGCACGACGGCGCGCACCGAGCGCAGCACGACGCGGCCGTCGCAGGCGAGATCGGCGAACTCGTCGCCGCGCACCTCCAGCGACCAGCGTCCGCTGCGCCACCTCCGTGCCTCATCCGCGTGCCACGCATCGGTCATGCGCTCCATCCTCCTTGTCCGTGCCCGAGCCCTCCGGGGCTCGGGGCGTGCGATGACCGTTGGGGCGCACGCGCTGCGCCCCACCCGGGCAGCATGCACCCCGAACCCGGCGGTGCGTGCGTCTTCGCGATGCCCGAGCGCCGTCAGATCGTCATGCCACCGTCGACGGCGAACAGCGCTCCGGTCGCGAAGGCGGCGTCGTCCGACGCGAGGAACACCATGATGCCCTCGACGTCGGCAGGGGCGCCCGCGCGTCCCATCGGGATGCGCCCGATGATGGCCGCGCGCGCCTCGGGGTCGCTCGTGATGGTCGTCACGAGCGAGGTCTCGGTGTACGCCGGCACCACCGTGTTGACGCGTATGCCCCGATCGGCGTACGCCGAGGCGACGGTGCGTGCGAGACCGTGGATGCCGGCCTTCGAGGCGCTGTACGCGGTGAAGTCCTTGCCCTCGCCGTTGACCCCGGTCGGGCTGCCGGTGAGGATGATCGATCCGCCGGTGCCGTGCTGCAGCATCGAGCGCACGGCGTGCTTGACCGTCAGGAACGTGCCGGTCAGGTTGATGTCGATCGTGCGCCTCCACACGTCGAGATCCAGGTCGGCGGCTGCGGCATCCTGTCCGAACAGCTGCACGCCCGCGTTCGCGACGACGACGTCGGGGGCCCAGCCCTCGGCGCCGAGTAGACCGAATGCGTCCTCGACGGACGCCTCGTCCGAGATGTCCATGACGGCGGCGCGTGCCGCCTCGCCGATCGCGTCGGCGGCGGCCGACGCGGCCGCGGCGTCGCGGTCGGCGATGACGACGCGCGCGCCCTCACGGGCGAAGCGCTCGGCGACCGCGCGGCCGATGCCGGTGCCCGATCCGGTGACGAGGGCGGTCTTCCCCTGCAGTCGTGACACGGGTGCTCCTCAGCGCTCGATGTGGTCGAGGTGGAGCATACGCGCGAGGTTCCTGTCGAGCTCGTCATCGCGGAAGATCTTCTTCCAGTCGTCCTTGATGATGCTCTCGCGGCCGTAGTCCATCGCGATGAGACACGCGTCCGAGAACGGGTTGTCGCCGCGCAGTCCGTTGGCCAGGGCCACCTGCGTGTGACCGTAGAGGATACTGCGGGCCGCGGCCTCGGGGACGCCCATGGTGTGCACCGTCTCGTGCAGCGCCTCGTTCAGGAGCGCGCCGATCATGCAGGCGACGGTCTCGACGAGCGTCGGCTCCAGCTGCGCGAGTTGCTTGACGCTCACCCAGTGCACGTCGATCACGGGCGCGTAGATCGCGCGCACGGTGGCCTCGACGATCGCCTTCTTGGCGGGGTCGTCGGACTCGACGGCGGCGATGGCGTCCTGCGGCGCGGCGATCCCTCCGAAGGTGTCGGCCCACTCCTCGGGGCTCTGGCGCTGCAGGAAGATCGACGGGTGGCACGGGTGGGCGACGGCCTGCACGACGTCCTGGCGCGTGGTGAGCAGCCCGGCGTACGCGGCGGCCGGATCGAGCGTCAGGACGATCGCACCGGGCTTCAGCTGCGGCACGAGCTCGGCGGTGACCGACTGGAGCGCCAGGTCCGGCACGGCCAGCACGACGATGTCGGCGTCTGCGACGGCGATGGCGGCATCCGTCAGCTCGCGTCCCGCCTCGACCGTGCGCTCGCGGCCGGCGGGCGAGTTCTCGACGTACGCGACCTGGTGGTCGGTCTTCACGAGGTTGTTCGACACGCGCATGCCCATCTTGCCGCCCGCGCCGACGACGGCGATCTTGAAGGTGTCGGTGGTGGTGCTCATGAATGGCTCCTCAGGTACTCGATGGTGGTGCGGGTCCATTCCCGCTCGGTGCGGATGGTGGTCTCTGCGTCGCCCTGCCACGACAACCAGTGCTCGACGACCTCATTGATGCCGCGTTCGCGAGGTCGGACGGTCTGCAGCAGGTGCGGGTAGTCGTGCAGCCCGTCGCCCATGGCGGCGCCGCCGTACGTGAAGCCGACCCAGCCGGGCTGACGGGCGAAGGCGAAGTCCTTGACGTGCACGTTCTTCACGAGCGGCGCGGTCTGCTCGACGCAGTCGCGCGGCCGTTCGAGGCGGGCGACGACGTTGGCGGGGTCGAGGCACACGCCCAGGCGCGGGCTGCCGATCCGCTCGATCAGCGCGACCAGGTCGGCCGTCGCGATCTGCTCGTACGTCTCGAGCGCGAGATAGATCCCGGATGCCTCGTACGCCGGCAGTGCGGCGCGCAGCCACTCCTCGGCCTGGGTTGGCGTCGGACGGTTCTCGGCCGAGAACAGCATGCTGCGCACGAGGCGCGTGTCGAAGCGCCCGGCGAGGTCGGCGAAGTGCGAGAGCCGGTCGGGTTCGACGCCTTTCGTGCCGAGCTCGATCGTGAGCCCGAGGTCGCGGGCGGCCGCGGCGGCGTCGGCGAGCTCGTGGTCGTCCATGGCCTCCAGCGGCGCGTAGTCGCAGATCTGGAAGAGGTCGACGCCGAGGCGCTTCGTGGCTTCGAACGCGCCCACGAGCGACAGCGGCTGCGGCACCTGGTCGGAGTGCTGCCAGAAGAAGGCGTAGGTGCCCAGCCCGATCATGCGCACACCTCACCACGGGCGGCGGCCCGTGCGGCCGCCTCGTCCAGCACCGCGTCCAGCGCCGACGGGTCGTGCGCGAAGCGGCCGAGGAAGAGGCCGTCCACGTCATCGCCCAGGCGCGTGAGCAGGCCGGGTCCGGCCGAGCCGCCGTAGATGACGGCGCTGCCCGTGCGAGCGGGGTCGGCCTCCACCGCGTCGCGGAGAGCGCGGGTGACGGTCGCGATGTGCTCCACCGGTGCCGGCTCGGGCGCCCCGATGGCCCACACCGGCTCGTACGCGACGATGACGGGCCCGGACGGGGCGCCGGTCAGGTCGGCCGCGAGCTGCGCGACGGTCGCGGTGGCGGCATCCACCGCGTCGGTTCGCGAGGTCTCGCCGATGCACAGCACCGGTGTGATGCCGTGGGCGAGGGCGGTCGCCGCCTTGCGGGCGGTGACCTCGTCGGTCTCACCGAACAGCCGGCGGCGTTCCGCGTGCCCGATCTCGGCCACCGCCACGCCCAGCTCAGCGAGTTCGGCGGCCGTGACCTCGCCGGTGTAGGCGCCCGGCTCGTACTCCGACACGTCCTGTGCACCGACGAGGACCGGGGTTGCCGAGAACGTGTCGAGGGCGGCGGGAATCTGCGGGTAGGTCGGGATCACGAACAACCGCACGTGTCCCGAGATCACGGCCGGATGCACGGCCGCGCGCTGCACGACCTCGGCGAACCACGCGCGCGCCTGCTCGTGCCCGAAGTAGGTCTTCAGGCTCACCCCGACCGTGACCTGGGGGTGCACGAACTCCGCACGGTCGCGCGTTCCGCGCGGATCTGCCGCGGAATCGTGTGCATCCGGTGCGTGTGCGAGGAGTTCGTGCTCGGTCATCAGCAGCTGCCCGTGGTCTCGAACTCGTCGATGACGGCGACCTTGTCGGCCGACGCCGACGTGGTGTCGAAGCGGTAGGTGAGCCACTCGCGCACGAGGCGGCGGGCGAGCTCGATGCCGACGACGCGCTGGCCCATTGTGAGCACCTGGGCGTTGTTGGACAGGACGCCGCGTTCGACCGAGAACGAGTCGTGCGCGGTCACGGCGCGGATACCGGGCACCTTGTTCGCCGCGATGGCGACGCCGAGGCCCGTGCCGCAGACGAGCAGGGCACGGTCCGCGTCGCCCGCGGCCACGCGCTGCGCCGCCTCGATGGCGACCTTCGGGTACGGGGTGTGGCCGTCGGCGTCCACGCCCACGTCGACCACCGACACGACCCCGGGGTTCTGCTCCAGGTCCTTCTTGAGGATCTCTTTGTAGTCGAAGCCGGCGTCGTCGGCGCCGATCACGATGCGCAGCGGCTGCGCGTTGTCAGTCGACATATGCGTTCTCCTTGTCGTCGTTGGAGGCCGCCAGGCCGACGAGCGTCTCGCCGACGGCGGTGGCGATGAGTGCGAGCGAGATCGCGCCCGGGTCGGGCGTCCCCACGCTGTTCTGCCCGTGAGTGCGGGCGCGGCCCATCCGGGGGAGCAGCTCGGCGGTGGCCTCTGCGGCGGAGGTCGCGACGGCCGCGGCCGCGCGCCAGGCGTCGACGAGCCCGGCCCCGCCGTCGATGCCTTGCGACAGCGTGGCCGCGAACGGCACGAGCGCGTCGACGAGGGTCTTGTCGCCGACCGCGGCCTTGCCGTAGTCCATGACGCCCTGCGACCCGGCGGCCACTCCCTCCGCGACGGCGGTGGCCTCGGGCGTGCCTTCGTCGCCGAGCCGTGCCGCGATCGCGGTGAGGATCACGCCCCACAGTGCGCCGGAGGTGCCACCCGCCTTGTCGGCCCACGCGTCGCCCGCGCGCTCGAGGGTCGTGCGGGCGCCCGCACCGGCATCGACCGCCGCTGTCGCGGCGGCGAGGGCCGCGCGCGAGCCGCGCTGCATGCCGATGCCGTGGTCACCGTCGCCGGCGATGGCGTCGATGCGGCCGAGCTCGTCCACGTGGGCGTCGACGGTCTCGGCGATCGTCCGCACCGCGGCGAGCACCGTCCCGGCGACGGCTCGGGATGCCTCGTCCGTCGGCGCGACCGCGTCCGAGCCGCCGGCGGCCGCAGCGACGGCGGGGCCCACGCGCTCCCGGGGCGCCACGGAGCCCCGCCGGTACGCGGGCGTGTCGACGGGAGCCTGCCACAGCGCCTCGAGGGACTCGTCGAGCCAGAAGAGGGTGAGCGACGTGCCGGCCATGTCGAAGCTCGTGCAGTACTCGCCGACGTGCGGGTCGATCACCTCGATGCCTGCGTGCGAGAGCAGCTGGGCGATGCGCCGGTAGACGACGAACATCTCCTCGTACTTGAGCGAGCCCAGGCCGTTGAGGATCGGCACGACGCGGGCCCCCCGGACCGCGTCGACCCCGTCGGGCACCTCGGCCAGCAGCCTCTCGACGAGCAGCGCCGCCAGGCCGTCGGCCGTCGGGATCCCGGTCTCATCGATACCGGGCTCGCCGTGGATGCCGAGCCCGACCGCCATGCGGCCCTCGGGCACGGTGAACAGCGGCTGCTCGGCGCCGGGCAGCGTGCAGCCGGTGAAGGCGACGCCGAACGAGCGCGTGCGCTCGTTCGCGAGGCGCGCCAGGCGGGTCACCTCGGCGAGGTCCGCGCCGGCTTCGGCAGCCGCCGCGGCGATGCGGAACACCGTCAGATCGCCGGCGATGCCACGGCGCTTGTGCCTCTCGTCGCGTGTCGCGCTGACGACGTCGTCGGTCACGGTGACGGTCTCGCACGCGATGCCCTCGGCGCGCAGGTGCTCCTGGGCGGAATCGAAGTTGAGCACGTCACCGGCGTAGTTGCCGTACGAGAAGAACACGCCGCCGCCGTTGTCGGCGGCCTTCGCCACCGAGACGACCTGCTGCGTCGACGGCGAGGCGAACAGATTGCCCATGGCCGCGCCGTGCGCGAGACCGGGGCCGACGAGCCCGCCGAACGCGGGGTAGTGGCCCGACCCGCCGCCCACGACGACCGCGACCTGGCCCGCCGGCGAGGCCGTCGAGCGGACCACGCCGCCCGGCACCCGCCGCACGTACCGCTCGTTGGCCGCGACGAAGCCGTCGATCATCTCGTCCGCGAAGTCCGCGGGGTCGTTCCACAGCCGCGTCATCGTGCGTCGCCCATCCCCGCGTCGGCCGGTGCGGCGAGGACGGTCGCCGCATCCGCGGGGTGGCCCTCGTCCACGACCACCGGGTTGATGCGGTTGCTGCGCGCCAGCAGCACCATGAGCACGGCCGAGACGAGCATGACGAACCCGACGATGAACATCGGCACCTCGTAGCCTCCGGTCCAGTCGTGCACCGCGCCCGTGATGAACGGCGCGGAGAATCCGGCCAGGTTGCCGATCGTGTTGATGAGCGCGACGCCGGCGGCCGCAGCGGCACCCGTGAGGAAGCGCGTGGGCAGCGTCCAGAAGTTCGGCAGCGCGGCGAAGATGGCACACGCCGTGACCGTGATGACCGCGATCGTGGCGGCGGGCGAGCCGGCGAAGAGGGCGAGCGGGATGCTGACGGCCCCGGCGATCGCGGGCCCGGCGATGTGCCACGTCTTCAGTCCGCGCTTGGACGCGCTTCGCGACCAGAAGTACATGACGACCGCCGCGGGAAGGTACGGGATCGCGGTGATGAGTCCCTTCTGCAACGTGTCGAAGGTCTGGCCGGTCTGGGTCTGGAAGCCCTCGATGATCGTGGGCAGGAAGAATGCGAGCGCGTACAGCCCGTAGATGAAGCCGAAGTAGATGAACGAGAGCACCCACACGCGACCGCTCTTGAACGCGAACTTCGCCGAGACGTGGCCCTGCTCCTGCTTCTGCGTCGCGGCCTTCTCGCGATCGAGCGCATCGGTCAGCCAGACCTGCTCGTCGGGGGTCAGCCACTTCGCGTCGGTCGGCTTGTCCTTGAGGTAGAACCAGGCGATGACGCCCACGACGATCGCCGGGATCGCGACGCCGAGGAACATGAACCGCCAGCCCTCCAGCCCGAGCGCGCCGTGCTGCTGGATGAGCCAGCCGGCCAGCGGGGCGCCGATGACGGTCGTGAGCGGCTGAGCCAGGTAGAAGAGCATCAGGATGCGGCCGCGGTACTGCGCCGGCACCCAGAGGCTGAGGAACAGGATCGCGCCGGGGAAGAACCCGGCTTCGGCCACGCCCAGCAGGAACCGCAGCACGACCAGCTGCTCGAAGTTCTGCACCCATGTGAACAGGAGAGCGACGATGCCCCAGCTGACCATGATGCGCGAGAGCCAGCGGCGGGCCCCGAACTTATGCAGCGCCAGGTTCGAGGGGACTTCGAGCAGGATGTAGCCGATGAAGAAGACCCCCGACGCGAAGCCGAACTGAGCGGCGCTCAGGGCGAGGTCGTCGTTCATGCCGTTGGGGGCGGCGAACCCGATCGCGGTGCGGTCGAGGTAGTTGATGAAGAACATCAGGGCCACGAACGGCACAAGGCGTATCGACACCTTGCGGATCGTCGACCGTGCCACGGCGGGCGCGGCGGGGGTGGTCTGGTTCTGGTCCACAGTGACTCCTGGCTCATCGACGGTGATCGAGGTGGGTAGCCCCAGTGTGACAAACCGGTTGACCAATTGCAAGAACCGGTTGACCAAATCTGTTCGACCGGAAATGTCGCAGGATAGGTTGTTCGCATGCCCGCGTACCCTGACGACCGTTCAGCCGAGATCACGGCGGCCCTGGGGGCCCTGCCGAGCGGTACGCCCGTCTCAGAGGTCGCGCGGCGACTGATGGACCTCTTCACCAGCGGCGACCTGGAGGTCGGGACGCGACTGCCCCCGGAGCGTCAGCTCGCCGCCACTCTCGGTGTCGGGCGGTCGGCCGTGCGGGAGGCCCTCGCCGCACTTGAGATCCTCGGCATCGTGGATGTGCGGCCGGGGTCGGGCACCTACCTGCGGGGAACCGCGAGCGAGCTGCTGCCGCAGACCCTCCGCTGGGGGCTTCTGATCGGCCAGAAGAACACCTCCGAGCTGCTGGAGCTGCGCTCGGGCCTGGAGATCTACGTCGCCCGTCTGGCGGCGGGACGTGCAACGACGTCGGACCGCAAGGCGCTGCAGTCGTCATTGGAGCGCATGCGCAGCGGCGTGGGCGACCTCACGTCGTTCGCCCGGGCCGACCTCGACTTCCACAACGCCCTCGCCGCCGCCGCGGGCAACGACACGCTCGTGGATCTGCTGCACGTGGTGCGGTCGCTGCTGCAGGTGTACGCGGACCGTGCCGTCCACGACGAGGCCGAGGCACGCATCGCGATCGACGAGCACGGCGCCGTCTTCCGCGCCGTCGAAGCGGGAGACCCCGACGCCGCCGCCTCGGCGATGGCGACCCACATGGCGACAGCATCGGAGCGGCTGGCTGCCGCGGCCGGCTGAGGGCACCCGGCCTGCCGGCTCAGGCTGGCGCAGCCGCCCGACGCGCCGCCCTGACGGCCGCATCCCGGCGCACCCGCGCCTCGGCGTGGTGGTCGACCGGCGTGATCGCGAGCGTCCGCTCGACCATGGCGCGCAGGAAGCGTGCCGGATGCAGCTCGTCGGGCACGCGGTCGTCGAGCACGATCGACACCGGCGGCAGCACCGCGATGGCGGCGTCGAGCTCGGCTTGCGCAGCGGCTCGTGCCGCGACCTCCGCGGCCCGGCTCACCGCGGCGGCGTCGGCCGAACCCGGGTCATCGAGCGCGAAGAGCTGGTCGGGGTCGACCGTGCCCTCCGGTGCCGCCTCCGGCTCTGGCTCGGGCCCGCTCTCGGGCTCGTTCAGGTCGTCGCCGTCGGCGGGTGGATCCTGCGCGTACTCCATGAGCACCAGGGCGACCGCGTCGTACGCGTCATCCTCGTGGCCGAGCTTTCCGAGCAGATCGATCAGCCACGCGGCCTTCGCCGACTCCTTCTCGTAGATCGTCGTCCGCAGCCCGAACACGAAGCCCAGCGAGGCGAGTGGATGCCGCAGCCGCAGGTTCTTCGCGTCACCGTAGGACTCCTCGACCCGGTTCGCGGCGTTCTTGCCGAACGACGAGTCCATGCGCTTCGTGCTGATCAGCACCTCGGGCCCGGTGCGCCAGTCGGACAGGACGACATCCACCTGCTTCTGGTAGTTCTTGCCGAGGATCTTCGCCTTCCCCGCGACGAGTCCCGACTTGGATCCGCTGATCCGGATGCGCTCAGCCAGCGCCGCCCGTTCACCGTTGCGCGCCGGTGTCGCCTCGAGCAGCGCGGCGAGGGCCGCGGGCATGATGCGGGGGTCGGACTCGCGTGGCCACACCGCGTCGGGGTCGAACCCGGCGCGGCGAAGCTCGTACCCGATCCACACGTCGAGGGCGAGGGCCGGCACGCCCGACTGCGAGTTGGCGCCCAGATGCAGGGGAACGCCCAGCAGCAGGCGCAGCGTCTCGAAATCCGGCCGGTACGCGACGACGCCGTCTTCGACGGTCCACGGCGAGGTGTGGCCGGCGGCGGTGGCCCGCTCGACGATGCGGTCGAACAGCGCCCAGCCCTGCTCGGCGACGGACGGCTTCCTGATCGGCACGGAGTGGGTGTCCTTCGATTCGGCGGGCGGAGTGCGGCACGGCGCGCGCGGTCGTATCAGCGGGCGGTGCGGGACCGCGCGATGCGGCGCTCCATGAGCCGCGTGTGCGCCGCGCGGACGGCGTGAAGGTCGGCGTCGCTCGGCAGGTCGCGACCGGCGAAGAGCGCCGCGTCGACCCGCTGCACGGCGTCCCACAATCGGCCCCCGGCGAGGTCGGCCGCGACGAGGTCTCGCACGGCGCGCAGCTCGGCGGCACGCTCGGTGATGAGGGCGGACGACGGGACGGCCCAGCGGTCCGCCTCGCGCGGCTCGATCTTGAGGATGCCGCCACCGTATGCGCGGCCCACCATCTCGGCGTTGAGCACGGTCACCGAGTTGAGGCTCGCGAGGGGAAGGAGGTCGCGGCCGAGCTCGCGCAACGCCGCATCCAGGTAGACACCGTGGACCGAGTTCAGGTGGTGGACGCCGGCCTCGTTCGTCGTGAGGCGCGGCGTGTCGGCATTCATGCACGTGAGCAGCAGATCGGCCGGCGGCACGAGCGGCACCCGGTACCACGGGCTGCGGGTGCGGCACTTGTACGCCTCGTGCACCCGGTCGCGCTCGCCGGAGCGCACATACCGCTTCGCCGCGGGCGACAGGGTGTCGCCGGCCGGACGGAACATCAGCGTCGCGCGTCCCGCATCGCCGAGCTCGGCGAGCTGCACGGGCGTGAGCGCGAGCCCGCGAAGGTGGCTGCTGCCCGGGGGCGAGAGCGGCACCAGCTCCGACGGGTCGAGCTTGAGCTTCGCCGCTCGCTCGGGGCTCAGGGTGAAGTAGCCGTTGTTGCCGGTGACGATGCCGAGCGTCGTCTCGCCCCAGGCCTTGAGCGGGACGAAGGCGCCCGCCTGGCGCAGCGAGTGGAGCGGCTCGATCGCGTCGGGATCGACGAGCGCGCTGTTCCACTTGTCGGACGGGTCGGTCGGGGTGAACGTCAGTCCCTCGGGGAGCGACGTGAGCCCGGCGGCGTTGGTCGTCTCGTAGACCGTCGCGTGACGGCTGGCGCCTTCGTCGAAGCCCGACGCCATGAGCAGCACGACATCGGCCTCGGCCTCGGGGAAGACCTGCTCGGTGAACAGGACGAGTTCGAGCCGGGCGAACCGCTCGAACAGGAACCGGCGGACGGGCGCCGCGTAGTTGACGCTCAGCAGCTCCGCAGGCAGCACCAGTCCCAGGCGTCCGCCGGGCCGCAGGTGCAGGGCGGACTGCACGGTGAAGGCCGCCCAGCTGGAGGCGAGTCCGGTCAGCGCGACGCCGGCCCGGAACGCCGCCTCGCGGGCGCGCGCACGGGCCTCGCCCGTGAACTGCTGGTACCGGATGTAGGGCGGATTGCCGATCACCGCGTCGAAGCGGGCGGTCGGCTCGACGTTGAAGAAATCGTCCACGATCAGCGCGGGCGCACCGCCGATGCGCTGGATGCGCTCGCGGCCGACCTCGGCGCTGTGCGGGTGGATCTCGATGCCGCTCACGGCGGGCGGCTCTGCGGCGCCCATGTCGCGCAGGCGACGCACGGCCTCGACGAGGAACGCGGCGTCGCCGGCGGAGGGCTCGAGGACGGCATCCGTCCCCTCCCGGATCGCCCACTGCGCGAGGAAGCGCGTGATCGCCGGGGGAGTGAAGAACGCACCCCGCGCCTTTCGCGCACCCGCCGAGTCGTCCGCGGCTCGCTCCAGCAGTTCCGGCACGATACTCATTCTCGCCCACCTTGTCGCTCGGGTTCCGACATGACGCGCGCGCTGTCGAAGACGTGTTCGACGGTACGGGCGGGTTCCGACATAGAGCGGAGCACTCCGGCCGGACGGGGCAGGATGGAGAGGTCGACCGGATCTGAGGGGGAGTGCGATGTCGCGCAACTGGGCGGGCACCTACGAGTACACGGCGCCGCGGATCGTGACGGCATCCACCGTCGATGACGTCCGGCGCGTGCTCGCGGCCCCGGGCCGCGTGCGTGCGCTCGGCACCCGCCACTCGTTCACGGATCTGCCCGACACGACCGGGACCCTCGTCGATGTGACCGGCTTCGCGCCCGAGTTCGCGCTGGACGAGGCGGCCGGCACCGTGACGGTGCCCGCGGGCATCCGCTACGGCGTGCTCGCGGTGTGGCTGCACGACCGCGGCTGGGCGCTGCGCAACATGGGGTCGCTCCCGCACATCAACGTCGGCGGCGCGACGGCCACCGGCACCCACGGCTCGGGCGACGGCAACCAGGTCCTCTCGGCGTCGGTCCGGTCCCTGCGCTACGTCGGCGCCGACGCCGCGGTGCACGAGGTGGGCCGCGGCGAGGCCGACTTCCACGCGCTCGCGGTGGGCCTCGGCGCCTACGGGATCGTGGTGTCGCTGACCCTCGACATCGTGCCCGCGTTCCGGCTGCGGCAGGACATATACACCGGCGTGACGTGGGATGCCGCCCTCTCGCGCTACGACGAGCTCACGTCCGCGGGGTACAGCGTGTCGGTGTTCTCGCGCTGGGAGGCGCCGTCGGTCGGATTCGTGTGGGTCAAGACGCGCCTCGAGACCGACGACCAGCTGGTGGCCGACACGCTGCTGGACGGCATCCGCACCCTCGGCGAGGTGTCGCCGTTCGAGGACGGCGACAACGCCACCGAGATCGGCGGCGTCCCCGGACCGTGGCTTCTGCGCCTGCCGCACTTCCGCCTGGACGCGCAGCCCTCGTTCGGCGACGAGATCCAGACGGAGTACTTCGT
>NZ_JBQCIP010000152.1:0-6139 GCF_051953575.1 Microbacterium sp. | reverse complement strand
CGCTCGAGCGGCTGCTGGAGGAGAAGTGGGGGCACACGCTGCTCAGCCAGGCGCCCGATCTGAGCGCCACCGAGATGTTCGCGAGCGAAGAGGGAGCCGTCTGATGGCCAAGGCCGACCTGCTGGATTACGACAAGGCCCTCGAGCTGTTCGAGCCGGTGCTCGGCTTCGAGGTGCACGTCGAGCTGAACACCGAGACCAAGATGTTCTCGGCCGCCCCGAACCCGGCGCATCCCGCCCAGCACGACGCGGCGCCGAACACGCTGGTCGCGCCCGTCGACATGGGCCTGCCGGGAGCCCTGCCGGTCGTCAACGAGCAGGCGGTGCGCTACTCGATCAGCCTCGGCCTCGCCCTGGGCTGCTCGATCGCGCCGTCGAGCCGCTTCGCCCGGAAGAACTACTTCTACCCGGATCTCGGCAAGAACTACCAGATCTCGCAGTACGACGAGCCCATCGCCTTCGAAGGGCAGGTCGAGGTCGAGCTCGAGGACGGCTCGCTGGTGCAGATCCCCATCGAGCGTGCCCACATGGAAGAGGATGCCGGCAAGCTGACCCACGTCGGTGGTGCCACCGGGCGGATCCAGGGCGCCGAGTACTCGCTCGTGGACTACAACCGCGCCGGGGTTCCGCTCGTCGAGATCGTCACGAAGCCGATCTTCGGGGCAGAGGCCAACGCCCCCAAGCTGGCCGCGGCCTACGTCCGCGCGATCCGCGACATCGTCATCGGACTGGGCATCTCCGAGGCGCGCATGGAGCGCGGCAACCTTCGCTGCGACGCCAACGTGTCGCTCCGGCCGCGTGGCCAGGAGAAGCTCGGCACCCGCACCGAGACGAAGAACGTCAACTCGATGCGATCGGTCGAGCGTGCGGTGCGCTACGAGATCCAGCGACAGGCGGCCATCCTCGCCGCCGGCGGCACGATCACGCAAGAGACGCGTCACTGGCACGAAGACACCGGAACCACGTCGCCGGGTCGCCCCAAGTCCGATGCCGACGACTACCGGTACTTCCCCGAGCCGGACCTGCTTCCGGTGGCACCGGCGCCCGAGCTGATCGAGGAGCTGCGCGCCGCACTGCCGGAGCAGCCGGGTGCGCGCCGCCGCCGGCTGAAGACCGACTGGGGCTTCACCGACCTGGAGTTCCAGGACGTGGTCAACGGTGGGCTGATCGACGCCGTCGAGGCGACGATCGCGGCGGGCGCCACGCCGGCCTCGTCGCGCAAGTGGTGGACGGGTGAGATCACCCGCATCGCGAACGCGCAGCAGGCCGACGCCGCCGACCTCGTCACTCCGGCCAACGTCGCCGCCCTCCAGGGGCTCATCGACGCGGGAACGCTCACCGACAAGCTCGCTCGCCAGGTGCTCGAAGGCGTGATCGCCGGCGAGGGCACCCCGCAGGAGGTCGTCGACGCCCGCGGACTGGCCGTCGTGTCGGACGACGGTGCGCTGATCGCCGCCATCGACGAGGCGCTGGCCGCCCAGCCGGACGTGCTCGAGAAGATCCGCGACGGCAAGGTGCAGGCCGCAGGCGCCGTCATCGGCGCGGTCATGAAGGCGATGAAGGGTCAGGCCGACGCTGCGCGCGTGCGGGAGCTCGTACTGGAGCGTGCCGGCACCGCCTGATCGGCGACGTCACGTCGGACCTTCGGCGGTGGGGCGGGTCCTTCGGGAACCCGCCCCACTGTTCGATGTCGGAGCTCCCTGAAAGGATCGGCGCATGGGGCGTGGCGACGGAACAGGGCGGCTCGTCTCGCCCGACGACGGCGACGACACCGGTACGGGCATTCTCCACGTCGACATGGACGCCTTCTACGCCTCGGTCGAGCAGCTCGACGACCCCGCACTGCGCGGCAAGGCGATCATCGTCGGCGCACCCGAGAGCCGCTCCGTGGTGTCGAGCGCGTCGTACGAGGCACGGCGCTACGGGGTGCGTTCGGCGATGCCGGTCAGCCAGGCGCTCCGGCTGTGTCCGCACGCGATCGTGGTGCTGCCGCACTTCGACCGCTACCTCGAGGTGTCAGCCAACGTGATGCGGATCTTCCGTGACGTCACGCCGCTGGTGGAACCTCTGTCGATCGACGAGGCGTTCCTCGACGTGCGCGGCGCGCGGCGGCTGTGGGGGAGCCCCGGTGAGATCGCCCGGATGCTGCGTGCCCGCGTGCTCGCCGAGACCGGGCTCACGTGCAGCATCGGCGTCGCGGCGACGAAGCATGTCGCCAAGATGGCGTCGACGATCAGCAAGCCGGACGGACTCCTCATCGTCGCCGAGGCCGACACGGCGGCGTTCCTCGGCCCGCGCTCCGTGCGTGCGCTCTGGGGCGTCGGCCCGAAGGCATCCGAATCGCTCGAACGACGAGGCATCCGCACCATCGCCGACGCGCGGGAGGCACCGCGCGAGATGCTCGAACGCGCCCTCGGACCCGCGATGGGGGACCGCGTCTGGCATCTCGCCCGCGGCATCGATGCGCGCGAGGTGGACACCTCACGCGTCGAGAAGAGCATCGGGCACGAAGAGACGTTCCACGAAGACATCGGCGACGACGCGGTGCTGCGCTCCGAACTCCGGCGACTCGCGGACCGGGTGGGCGCACGCCTGCGCAGCAACGGGTGGGAGGCGGCCACGGTCGCCGTCAAGGTGCGCTTCGCGGACTTCACCACGATCTCCCGCTCGCAGACGCTCGCCGAGCCCACCGCCGTCGGACAGAGGATCGGGGATGCCGCACACGACCTGTTCGCCTCGATCGACCGGTCGATGCCGGTGCGGCTCATCGGCGTTCGTGCCGAGAAGCTCCGCCCATCGGGGACGGCGATGCCCGGGCTCTGGGACGACGACGAGGGCTGGCGGCGCGTCGAGGGTGCGCTCGACGACGCGACGGCGCGGTTCGGCCGCGGAGCCGTCACCCGCGCGACGAACCTGAGCACGCGCGGCGGCGGCACGCTGCCGTCGAACCCGCCCGCGCCGCGTCTCGACGAGGACTGACGGCCCGATCGAGGCTGATCGTCTGTCCCGCGGTCCCATCGCCCGCTACGTTGGAGGCATGCCTAACATCGCACTCGAACTCGGCAAGCAGTCGGCGTCCTTCGGCGTGAAGAGCGCCTACGGCGAGCAGCAGGATGTCGACGGCATCCGGCTGATCCCCGTCGCAGTGACGTGGTCGGGCTTCGGCGGGGGCTCCGACGAGGCCGGGAACGGCGGGGGCGGTGGCGGCGGCTACGCGATCCCTGTCGGCGCGTACATCCGTCGCGGTGACGATCTGCGCTTCGAGCCCAACATCATCGCGCTGCTCACCGTGGCGATCCCGTTCGTGTTCTTCGCCGGGCGCGCACTCAGCCGTGTCATCCGCACCCTCAAGAAGTAACGCCGACCCGGTCGCAACGTCTCTCGCCCTCGCCGTCGGACACCTGGCGACGGCGATCGAACAGGTGGCGGCATCCAATCCGGTCGTCCTCATCGACGGACACAGCGGCGCCGGCAAGAGCTCGCTCGCGCGTGCACTGGTGACGAACTGGCCGCTGCGCGGCCGCGTCCAGCTCGTCGCACTGGACTCTATCTACCCGGGGTGGGACGGGCTCGATGACGGCGTCGAACTGGCCCGTGAGCTGATCCTGGTGCCGCACGCGCGCGGGATCGTCGGTGTCTGGCAGCGCTGGGACTGGACGATGGGCGAGCCCGCCGAGGCGCACGCCGTCGATCCCTCGCTGCCGCTCATCGTGGAGGGGGCAGGGCTGCTGACTCCGGCGACGGCGCGACTGGGGGACGTGCGCGTGTGGCTGGAGTCCCCGGCGACGTCGCGAAAGCAGCGAGCGTTGGACCGCGATGGCGACGCGTACCGTCCTCACTGGGACCGCTGGGCTCGCCAGGAGCAGCGTCACGTCCAGCGTGACGACCCGATGCGGCTCGCCACCCATCTGTTCCCCGTGCCGTAGGCTGCCCGTCAGGACGCGTCGAAGGACGCCACGAGCCCGTCCAGCCGGTAGCCCAGCCAGTCGTAGATGCCGAACCGCGAGTCGTTCGGATCGTGGTCCTCGGGTTCGGTGATCTGCAGACGCTCCGCCATCACCAGCCTCACGGCGGCGAGGGTGCGCAGCCAGGCGCGCACCGTCTCGGGCTCCAGCCTGATCTCGACCTGCTCGAGCATCGCAGGGTCGTCCGGATCGTCAGAAAGCTGGGCGGCTTCGGCCAGCGAGAACAGCACGATCTCGGCGTCCGCGCGCCGCCTCGTGAGCAGGTCGTTCTCGGTGAGGGATCGGAACTCGCGCCCGGCCTCATCGTCGTCGGGATACGCGGTCGGTACGAGACGGGCGATCGCGGGGTCCTCGTCCGCGGGGGTTGCGCCGTCCACGAGTTCGGCGAACTGCCCGACGAGCGCCGACAGATGCGCAGCCTCGAGTCGCGCCACCTCCAGCACGACGGTGCGTCCGGTCATGACGGCTCCTGCCGCACGGTGGCCCACAGGCCGTAGTCGTGCATCGCCTGGGCGTGCAGCTCCATCTGCTCGCGTGCGCCCTGCGAGACCACCGCGTGACCGTCGTGATGGACCGCGAGCATGAGGCGCTCCGCCTCGGCGCGCGGCAGGCCGAAGTACTCGCGGAAGACGTGGGTCACGTAGCTCATGAGGTTGACGGGGTCATCCCAGACGACCGTCTGCCACGGCCGGTCGGGGTCCGTGCGCTCGACGACGTCCACGTCCTCGTGGACCGATGGCGTGGCGAGCGGAGTCATCACGCCCACCCCAGCTCGTGCAGCCGGTCGTCGTCGATGCCGTAGAAGTGGGCGATCTCGTGGACGAGCGTCATGTGGACCTCGTCGCGCAGCTCGTCCTCGTCGTCGCACACGGCGAGATGCGGTTCGCGGTATACGAGGATCCGATCGGGCAGCTCGCCGACGCCGTAACGGTCCCGTTCGGTCAGGGCCCAGCCGTCGTAAAGGCCGAGCAGGTCGAGACTGCCGTCCTCGGGGCGGTCCTCGACGACGAAGACGACGTTGTCGAGCCCGGCGACCATATCGTCGGGAAGGGCGTCGAGCTCGTCGATCACGAGCGACTCGAAGGTCGCGGCATCCATCTCCATACCGTCAGCAACGATACCGGCTGGGGTCGACACGGGGCCCGAGGCGGGGCCCGCGAAACCGCGAAGCAGATCGAGGTCCGAACCTCGGCGGAAGACTCTGCCGAGGTTCGGACCTCGATTCACATGGGGTGAGTAACGGGACTTGAACCCGCGACCCCCTGGACCACAACCAGGTGCTCTACCAACTGAGCTATACCCACCATGCTTCCCACTCGCGCGGGCAACCAGACGATTCTCTCACACCTCAGGGGCAAACGATGACACGGCGGCCGCCGCGGCTGCGCGCGCCCCGTCGCTGGTCGGTCCGGGCTCGGGAACGAACACCGCCTGGCGGTAGTAAGCGAGCTCTCGCACCGACTCGATGATGTCGGCGAGCGCGCGGTGACCGCCGTCCTTCGCGGGTGCGTGGATGTACGCGCGCGGGTACCAGCGGCGGGCGAGCTCCTTGATGCTCGAAACGTCGACGTTGCGGTAGTGCAGCCAATGGTCGACGCGCGGCATGTACTTCGCGATGAACATGCGGTCGGTGCCGATCGTGTTGCCCGCGAGCGGTGCCTTGCCCTCCAACGGCACGAACCGCTGGATGTACTCCAGGACCTGGAACTCGGCGTCGGCGACCGTGACACCGTGCGGGATCTCGTCCAGCAGCCCCGAGGACCGGTGCATGTTCGTCACGAACTCGTTCATGTGCGCCAGCGCGGACGCATCCGGCTTGATCACGACATGGAACCCGGGATCCAAGAGGCGGAGCTCGAAGTCCGTGACGATCACCGCGATCTCGACCAGCTCGTCGACCGCGAGATCGAGTCCTGTCATCTCGCAGTCGATCCAGACCAGTCGATCGTTGTCGGATGCCCCCACCATGTGCTCCATCCTCGTGATGGGCTCCGACATCGCGGGCCCGGATAGGGGGCTGGGCGGCGCCGCCGCGCCCCGGTGCCCCCCCGGGAGGATTCGAACCCCCGACCTGGCGGGTAGAAACCGCTCGCTCTGTCCCCTGAGCTACGGAGGGAAGGGTGAGTTCCCAGATTACCCGGTCGCGCCACGCCGTCGCCGACTCTGGTTTCCCGG
>NZ_JBQCIP010000151.1:0-8767 GCF_051953575.1 Microbacterium sp. | reverse complement strand
GCCACGGGGGGTTCGATGGTGGACGAGGGGCTCTTGACGTATTCGCCGAGCTCCTTCAGCTTCTCGAGCGCGACCTTGCTGTCGACGCCGAGCTCGGAAGCGATCTCGTGCACGCGTGGTTTGGCAGCCACAAATTCTCCTGTCTGGGGTCTGCCCAGACAGGGCAGACCGTTATCGGCGGACGGGTCTCATTTCGAGCCGTTCACTTTGTTTCCATAGCCGTTCAGCCTTTTCGCTGGATGTGCTCTTCGATGGTCTGCGTGTCAAGCGGGCCTGACACACGCAATGCCCGTACGAAGGCGCGGCGCCGGATGGCGGCATCCACGCATTCGGGCGTCTCGTGCACCCACGCGCCTCTTCCGGGCATCGACGCGCGCTCGTCGACGACGAGAGCGGAATCGATGGAGACCACCCTGAGGAGGGCGGACCGTGGAGCACGCGTGCGGCATCCGACGCACGTTCGTACAGGACCCATCTTACCCCGAGCGACTGGGAGCCAGCGCCGCGGGGCTCAGCTGTCCTCGAGGATCGAGTCGGGCTGGATGTCGATCTTGGCGCCCGTGAGCTTGGCGGCCAGGCGCGCGTTCTGCCCTTCCTTGCCGATCGCGAGCGACAGCTGGTAGTCGGGGACGAGCGCGCGGACGGCCTTGTTCGAGGCATCCAGGATGAAACTCGACGTCACCTTCGCCGGCGACAGCGCGTTGGCGACGAACTTCGCGAGCTCGGGGTCGTAGTCGACGATGTCGATCTTCTCGCCGCCGAGCTCCTCGGTGACCGCGCGCACGCGGCGGCCGAGTTCGCCGATGCACGCCCCCTTGGCGTTGATCGACGGGTCGTTGGCCTTGACGGCGATCTTCGTGCGGTGGCCCGCCTCGCGCGCGAGCGAGACGATCTCGACCAGACCCGCGGGGATCTCGGGCACCTCGAGCGCGAACAGCTTGCGGACGAGACCCGGGTGCGTGCGCGAGACGGTGATCTGCGGACCCTTGGTACCCTTGGCCACCGAGGTCACGTACACGCGGAGTCGCGCGCCGTGGGCGTAGTCCTCACCGGGCACCTGCTCCTCGGGAGGCAGGATCGCCTCGACGGAGCCGAGGTCGACGTGCACCATGCGCGGGTTCGGGCCCTGCTGCACGATGCCGGCGACGATGTCGCCCTCCTTGCCGCGGAACTCGCCCAGCACCGCGTCGTCGGCGATGTCGCGCAGACGCTGGCTGATGACCTGCTTCGCGGCGAACGCGGCGATGCGGCCGAAGTCCTCGGGGGTCGACTCCTCTTCGCCGACGACGAGACCCTCTTCGTCCAGCAGCGGGATGAACACCGCGACGTGACCGGTCTTGCGGTCGAGCTCGGCACGGGCGCCCTCGGGCAGCTCGCCGGTGGGCGAGGTGTGCTTGGCGTAGGCGGTCAGGATCGCCTGTTCGATGATGTGCACGAGTTCGTCGAAGGGGATCTCCTTCTCGCGCTCGACGGTCCGCAGAAGTCCGAGATCGATGTCCACAACAGCCTCCGTATTCAGCTCTCACCGGAGCGCCTGCGCGCGCCGGAACCCTACAACGTTACCGGATGCCACGACCGACCGCTCTGTGAGTCGCCTGACGCGGCCCGACGCCGCCGGGGACGGGTCGCGGTCACCCGCCGCAGTCGTCCACGTGGGTGTCGGCGTGGCGGAACCTCGCATCGGTCCACGAGATCAGCACCGGGATGAAATGCGATCCGGGCAGAAGGGTGCCGAGGTGGTCGTAGCCGGCGTACTCGAGAGTGCGGACCTGCTCCCCCTGCGCGCACAGGGAGGCGACGAACTCGCGCTGCAGGTGCGGCGGGATGACCTCGTCCGCGCTCCCCCACGCGACGAGGATGGGCGTGCCCCACGGTCCGTCCGGCGTGTTGTCTTCGAGCCGCTTGCCGAGGGCGCCCGTCGTGAGGTCGCCCACGTACAGCGGGCGGTCCTCCGAGACGCCCAGTGCGGCGGCGACCGACACGATCACGCCCGGCTCGGTCGGGCAGCGCTGCGTCATCTCGCGCACGATCGACTCGGCCCCCGGTGCGACGTAGTCGCCGAGGTGCACGTCGCCATATGTGTCGGCGTACGGCACGAGCACCCACGAGATGAGGATCGACAGCAGGGCGTTCGCGTCCCCCGTCACGAGCTCCCGCGCGAGCTTCACCGGCTCCGCGGCCGGCGCGAGCACCGCGGTGCCGCGGATGTCGAGGCTGGGCGCGTACTCCGGGGCGATCTGGGTGGTCCACAGCGCCGCGTGCCCGCCCTGCGAGTGGCCCCATACGACGGTGTGCGCCGAGAGGGTCAGCCCCTCGAGCTCGCGAGCGGCGATGACCGCGTCGAGCGAGGACCGCGCCTCGCCGCGACCGATGAGATACGGGAAGTCGCCCGGCGCGCCCTGGCCCGAGTAGTCCGAGGCGACGACGACCCAGCCCTTGGCGAGGGCCCGGTCGAGGCCCGGGATGGCCCACTTCGTCGCCGACGCGTCGCGCAGGCTCGGCGCGCAGCCACGGGCGACGCCGGTCGTGCCGTGGTTCCAGATGACGACGGGGCGCGGTCCGGGCGGCGGGTCGTGCGGCACGATGACGAGCCCGCTCGCAACCGCCGGCTGGCCGTTGGCGTCGCGGGTGGTGTACAGGATGCGCGAGACGTCTGCGTTCGCCGGCTTCTGCCCGGTGAACTCGTCCGACCGGATCAGCCTGCCGTGGTCGTACGGCACGACCGCCGGCGGATCGTAGAACGCGTCGACGACCTGCGCGCCGTCCTGGAGCCACGCGTTGGCCCACCATCCCCCGGCGGCGAGCGCGATGAGCACCACCGACAGCGCGTAGCGTCCCGCCGCCAGCCAGGCGGCGCGGGCACGGCTCTGCGGGGCCGTGGGGACGTCGGAGGATGCCGCCGAACGCGGCGCGTCCCCGTCTGCGTCGTCGCCGTCGCCGAGCTCCGCCCCGGGCGCAGGCTGCGCGGTGGCGGGCACCGAGCGACGGCCCTCGACGAAGGCCCGCACCGCGCGCACGAGGAGGGTGGCGCCGAACACGATGGTGCGCACACCGAAGACGAGGGCGACCAGCAGCACGGTCACGTCGGGCCACGCGTACGACAGCACACCGAAGGCGATCTGCGCGGCGCCCCACACGGCCGCGAGCACCCGCTGGCTCAGCCGGCCGCGCGCGAGCGCGTCGTACAGCGATGCGAGGCCGCCAAGCACCAGCAGCACCGCGATCAGCTGAGGCAGCAGCTGGAGCGTACGTCCCAGGCCGACGAGGACGGCGACGCCGAGCGCGATCCACAGACTGCCGAAGGTCACACGCGACCACAGCGGCTTCTCTGGAGCAGCGAGCAGGCGGGCGAGCCCCGACAGGATCGCGCTGATGCCGACGTAGATCGTCAGCACGAGCAGCGAGGTCAGCGGCCGCGTGACGATCAGCAGGCCGACGAGCAGGGAGAGTGCGCCCACGACCGCGAGCACGACCGGCGAGGCTCCGCGCACCAGGCGCGGCACGATGCTCCAGCCGGTCGTGGGCCGGGGCGCGCCCTCACCGATCATCTGATCCATGCTAGGCGCGGGCGACGGCGGCCGGGACGAGCGGGCCGCCCGCCCGTCCCGCGGGACTCCCGTCCCGCGCCTGCGATCAGGTGCGGAAGACCTGCACCACCGCCGGCCGGGGAGCGGACGCCGCGTCTCCCGGTGCCGAGGACCCGTAGTCCGGGAACAGCGACGTCGGCGCCGCGTACGTGCCGCCCTCGCCGGGGTGCTGGACCGCGACGAACACCAGGCCCTCCTGGTCGTGGATCACCGGGCCGCACGTCTCGGCCTCACGAGGGACGGCCAGGAACTGCTGCACGTGCCCCCGCTCAGCGCCCTCCAGCGGCACGAGGAAGAGGCCGTCGTTGTATCCGATGGTGCTCGGCGCCCCGTCGGTCGAGATCCACAGGTTGCCCGCCGAGTCGAACGCGACGTTGTCGGGGCAGGAGATCGGCGACACGAGCTCCTTCGGGAAGCCGGCGAAGTAGGAGTTCTCGAAGACCCTCGGATCGCCGCAGAGCAGCAGGATGCTCCAGCCGAACGTCCTGCCCGACTGCCCGGCGGTCTCGGTGAGCTCGAGCACGTGCCCGTAGCGGTTGCCCGTCACCGGATTGGCCTCGTCGACGGTTGCGGCCGACCGCGCCGAGTTGTTGGTCAGCGCGACGTAGATCCTGCCCGTCCGGGGGCTCGGCTGCACATCCTCGGGCCGGTCCATCTTGGTGGCGCCGACGGCGTCCGCCGCGAGCCGGGTGTGCACGAGCACCTCCTCGGTCGTGAACCCGGGGACCGCCGATCGCCCGTTCTGCGTGAGCGGGATCCACGTGCCGGACCCGTCGAACAGCCCGTCGCTCGGCAGGGCACCCGTGCCCCGGATCTCGCCGGCCGGAGAGTTGCCCGTGAACTTCGCGACATACAGGTCGCCCTCGCTCAGCAGGGAGAGGTTCTTCTTCCGCGAACCCGACATGCGGTTCTTCGACACGAACTTGTACAGGTAGTCGTTGCGCTCGTCATCGCCCATGTACGCGACGACCCGGCCGTCCTCGCCGACGATCACGTTCGCGCCCTCGTGCTTGAACCGACCCATGGCGGTGTGCTTGCGCGGCGTGGAGGCGGGGTCCTGCGGGTCGATCTCGACGATGTAGCCGAACCGGTTCGGCTCATTGACGAAGTCGGTGTTGTGGGCGTCGAAGCGGGCGTCGTACTTCTCCCATCCCGTCTCGGTCGAGGTCGACGCGGTGGACTGGTAGCGCTTCTGTGCGGCGGTGTCGGCGGCCCAGGCGAAGTAGCCGTTGAAGTTCTCCTCGCCCGACAGGATGGTGCCCCACGGAGTGGTGCCGCCCGAGCAGTTGCCCAGCGTGCCCCGCACCCAGCGGCCCTCGGGGTCGGCGGCGGTCTTGACGAGGTCGCTGCCGGCTGCGGGACCGGTCAGCTCGAAGACGGTCTCGACGGTGATGCGACGGTTGCGCCTGCCGTCGACGACGTAGGACCACGGCGCACCGGTGCGCGTGCGGGTGATCTCGACCACGGACATGCCCTGCGCGGCCTTGAAGATGTCACCGCGGCGCTGCAGCTCGGCCGGGTCGGACGAGGGAGGGAACATGATGCCGGGGTTGCAGTACTCGTGGTTGTTGATCAGGACGCCCGTCTTGCCGCTCGGGTCGGCGACGATGTCGAGGTAGTCGCTGTTGTACCCGAACTGGAGGGCCTGGGCGGCGGGCGACTGCCCGGCCACGTCGAAGACGGGCGCGTTCGAGAACAACGGGTCGCCCCAGCGGATGATGGGCTGCCAGGTGTAGCCCGAGGGCACCACGAGGTCGTCGACGTATCTGTTGACCGGCGCGATCGGGTCGAACGGCAGACTGCCGTGCGCCGGCCGGGCGAACGCGACACCGGCACCGCCCGCACCCGCCGACCCGGGGCCCGACACGGGGGACCCGCCGCGCGCGGCGCCCACGGCGAGCGCGACGGCGCCCGCGGCGCCGAGGCCGAGCAGCGCACGGCGCGACAGTGCGGCCGACGCGACCTGCTGGAAGGTCTCGTTGTGCGACGGGTTGCACTCGGGGCCGAGGCAGGCGTTCGCGCACTTGTACTGGCAGGTGGCGGCGAGCCGCTTGCCGCTCACGTGGTCGGCCATGGGCAAGGGACGGCGGGTTCCTTCGACGATGCTCACGCGGCGATGCTCGTGCTCGCACACGACGACGGCGCGAACGGCAGGTGAACGTCAGAAGACGACTCGATGAGACGGCTGTCATCCGAAGCACGTCCCGCACTTGGGCGCAACCCCGCGCGCCTCTGGACCCGCGCCTCGTAGCCTCGTGACATGTCGCCCGGGGCCCCCTCCTCGCACACCGAGGTGCGCCGCGCCGCGCACCGCGCCGAGGCGAACCCGGTGTTCGAGGTGCTCGCGCGCGCCGGATATGTCGCCGACGGCGTCGTGCACGTGCTGATCGGCGTGCTCGCGATCGTCGTCGCGTTCGGCGGCGACGGGCGGACGGACCAGTCCGGCGCACTGTTCGCCATCGCCGGGGCTCCGCTCGGATCCGTCATGCTCTGGCTCGCCGCGTCGACCCTCGCCGCCCTCGGCGTGTGGCAGTTCCTCGACGGCGTCCTCGTGCGCAGCGGCTCCCGGCCACGCAAATGGGGTGCGCGACTGATCGAGTGGGGCAAGGCCGCCGTGTTCCTCGCCCTCGGCGTCTTCGCCGCCGCGGTCGCTGTCGGCGCGCGCCCGAACCCCGACGGCAGCGTGCAGGATGCGAGCCATGGCGTGCTGGTCATCCCCGGCGGCCCGATCGTGCTCGCGGTGGTCGGTGCGGCGCTCGGGGCCGGCGGCATCGGGTTCGCGGTGATCGGCATCAGGCGCACGTTCGTCCGGCTGCTCTCACTGCCCTCCGGGGCGGCCGGCGGCGTCGTGACAGGGATCGCGGTCTTCGGGTACGTCGCCAAGGGCGTCGCCCTGCTGGCCGTCGGCGTGCTCCTCGTCGTCGCCGCGGTCAAGGTCGAACCCCGCGATGCCGGCGGCCTGGATGCCGCTCTCGACGGACTCATCGCGCTGCCGCTCGGCCCGCTCCTCTGCGGCGCCATCGGCGTCGGACTGATCGCCTACGGCGTGTTCCTCGGCCTGTCGGCGCGCTATCGCCGGCTCTGACGGACGGCGAGCGGCCCGGCATCCGCTCTCTCGTTCATGCCCGCGCGGCGGACTCCAGGGCGTTCACGGCCCGGATGAGGCGGTACAGCTCCCCCACGCGGAACTGGTTGAGCCGCAGCACCAGTCGCGGCAGATCGACCTCGTCCTCGTCCTCGCGCTCGACCGTGAGCGCTCCGCGATGTTCGATCCGCCCTTCGGCGGCCAGGCCCGCGAAACGCTCGTTGAGCTCGTCGACCTCGGCATCGGTGGGCTCGGCCTTCAACCGCAGCACGAGGCGCTTTCCGACCCATCGGAGCGAATGGTAGTTGCGGTAGAACCCGGTGATCTCGTCGACCGCTGCCTCCACCGAGTCGGTGACCAGGACGCGATCGAAGTCGCCGGGCGAGATGACCCCCGACGGCAGCAGGTGGTCGTCGACGAACCGCTGCAGACCGGCCCAGAACGTTCCGCCGGGAGCATCCAGCAGCACGATGGGCGTGGGGTCGGCCTTGCCGGTCTGCTGCAGCGTCAGCAGCTCGAACATCTCATCGAGCGTGCCGAACCCGCCCGGGACGCACACGAAACCGGCGGACTCCTTGACCAGCATGAGCTTGCGCGTGAAGAAGTACTTCATGGCGACGTTGCGGGCGTTCCCGCCGACGATCGCGTTCGGCTTCTCTTCGAAGGGCAGCCGGATCGAGACCCCGAGCGAATGGTCTGGACCAGCGCCCTCGGCCGCCGCCTCCATGATGCCGGGGCCGGCCCCCGTGACCACCATCCACCCCCGCTCCGCGATCTTGGCCGCCGCCTCGGACGCCTGCCGGTACAGCTCGTCCTCCGACCGCGCGCGCGCCGAACCGAAGATGGTGACCTTGGGGATGCCGCGGTACGGCGCGAACAGCCGGAACGCGGCGCGCATCTCGCTGAGGGCCGCCGAGGTGATCTTGAGATCCAGGCGATCGGTGTCGTCGAGGCCCAGCCCGATCCCCGTCGCGAGGATGCGGGCGATGAGGTCTGCGTCGTGCGTGATGCCCGCTGCGGCCATGGTGGCGCGCAGCTCTTCGGTCACGGGGTGCGGGATGGTTCCGGTGTCGCTCTGGGCCATGACGCCAGCGTGCCACGTCCTGCTGTCGCGCGGTGACCGGACGGTGAACGATGGATGCCGCCGCCCCGGTCTCTTCGCACTCGCGGACGTGCCGCGACTGCTCGCACGGTGGGCCCCTCCTCGGCATACTGGGCGGGAACGACGGGCGGGATCGACGCGGCCGGGCACGGCGTACGGGAAGGGCTTCGCATGACCGACGGCACCACCAACATCGCCATCACCGACGCGATCCGCGTGCCCCGCACCGGCGGGCTCCGCGTCGCCGACCCCGGACTCATCGGGCTGCTCGGCTTCGTGATCGCCACCGTGATCGCCCAGCTCGCGCACCTGGGCCTGCAGGACGACGCGCCGGTGTTCTGGATCGGGGCCGCCTTCGGCGGCGTCGTCCAGGTGACCGCAGGGATGCTGTCGTACTTCGCCGGCGACAACTTCCACTTCATCGTGTACAACGCGTTCGGCTGGTACTGGATCGTGGTGCCCGGCTTCCTCCTGGGCGAGGAGCTCGGGTTCTTCGAGGTGACGGCGTCGGCGCGCGGGCTGTTCTCGCTGGTGTTCGCGATCCTGGCGCTGCTGTTCGTGCCGGCAGGAGCCGCGCACAACACCGTGCTGCCCATCACGCTGCTTTGCGTCTCGTTCGGGCTCGGATTCCAGGCGATGGCCGCCTTCACCGATGCGGGCGGTCTCGCGATCGTCGGCTCGATCGTGCTCATCGCCGCCTCGGCGCTGGCCGCGTACATGCTCGTCGAGAAGTTCTACTGGCGCACGATCGGCCGGCGTATCGTGCCGCTCGGCCCTCCGTGGCTGGACGCGGGACCGAACCCGGAGTCCTGAGGGCGGGCGATGCCCCGACGCGGAGTGCTGCGGCCCATCGGCTGATCCGGCGCGATCGCATGCGGACGGGGCCCCCGGCGGAGCCGCGGGGGCCCGCCCGGGGCGCGCCACCGCGGCGGCCCCCCCCCGGCCCGCGACCCCCACAGCCACCGGCCCCACCGCACCCTCGCCCCGGCGGCG
>NZ_JBQCIP010000150.1:0-5272 GCF_051953575.1 Microbacterium sp. | reverse complement strand
AACAAGGACGCCTACCGTCGCGCGGTGCGCGCCGGCACCCAGCAGCTGGCGACGGATGCCGCACCCCGGCGTGACGGCATCCGTCCGGCGTCCGCGCGCCGGAGCACGAAAGGGCGGCGGGCATGAACCCGGACGACGTCGTCCTCGCCTTCAACCCGAGCACGCTCCTCATCCTGGACGTCGTGCTGGGGCTCATCATGTTCGGCATCGCGCTGGACACGACGCTCGACGACTTCAGGGTCGTCGCCCGCAAACCCAAGCCGTTCGTGATCGCGATCCTCGCGCAGCTGATCATCCTGCCCGCGGTGACGTTCGCGCTCACGCTGATCCTGCCCGTGACGCCGTCGATGGCGCTCGGCATGATCCTCGTGGCCTGCTGCCCTCCCGGCAACATCTCGCAGGTGCTCACCCACCGCTCGGGCGGCAACGTGGCGCTCTCGGTGTCGATGACCGCGGTCTCGAACCTCATCTACATCTTCGTGCTGCCGCTGTCGGTCGCGTTCTGGGGCTCGCTGCACCCGACCGCGAGCAAGCTGCTCGAAGCGGTGTCGCTCGACCCGTGGTCGATGCTCGGCGAGATCCTGCTCATCATCGGCGTGCCCTTCGCGCTGGGACTGTTCATCCGCCACCGCTTCGAGGCCTTCGCGCGCAAGGTGCAGCCGTTCGTCAAGTGGTTCTCGCTCATCGCGCTGTGCACGTTCATCGTGGGCGCCCTCGCCGGCAACTGGCAGTACTTCATCGCGTTCCTCGGACTCATCGTGGTGGTCGTCACCGTGCACGACGCCGTCGCGCTGGGGATCGGCTACGGCACTGCGGTCGTCGGCGGGCTCGGCACCCGCGAGCGCAAGGCGATGACCTTCGAGGTCGGCATCCGCAACTCCGGCCTGGGCCTCGGCCTCATCTTCACGTTCTTCGGAGGCCTCGGCGGCATGGCCATCGTCGCCGGCTGGTGGGGCATCTGGGACATCATCGCGGGCCTCATCGTCGCCGCCCTGTGGGCCCGGCACACGCGCCGGCGCACCGGGTCGGCCAAGGGCGACGCGTCGCGTCACACGCTGCGGGCGGTGGATGCCGGCGGCGCGGGCGGTCCCGGCGGCGCAGGTTCCGGCGCGGCGGGTCCGGGCGCGTCGGGCTCCGGTGGCCCGGACTCCCCCGCCGCCGACGGAGCGACGGGGGCGGAGTCGTGACCCGCGTCCTCATCACGGGCGGCTCCGGCTTTCTCGGCACCCACGTGGCGGCCGCGCTCGTCGCGGGACCGGATGTCGAGCTCGTCGTAGCCGGGGACGTGCGCGGGCCGCAGCATCCGCTCGACGGGTCGTGTACGAAGAGTGCGACATCACGCAGGCCGACGCCCTCGCGCCGCTGCTGCGGAAGCACGGCATCGACGTCGTCGTGCACCTGGCGGCCATCGTCAATCCCGGGCTCGACCACGCGCTGGAGTACCGCGTCGACGTCGACGGCTCCCGCCATGTGCTCGAGGCCTGCGTCGAAGCCGGGGTGCGGCGGATCGTCGTATCGTCCTCGGGCGCCGCGTACGGCTACCACGCCGACAACCCGGAGTGGCTGCGCGAGAGCGACCCGGTGCGCGGCAACGACGAGTTCCCGTACTCCAAGCACAAGCGTCTCGTCGAGCAGCTGCTCGCCGGCTACCGCCAGGCGCATCCCGAGCTGGAGCAGGTCGTGTTCCGCATCGGCACGATCCTCGGCCCGACCGTGCAGAACCAGATCACGGCGCTGTGGGACGGCCGCGCCCTCCTCGGAGTGCGCGGCGCGGAGTCGCCCTTCGTCTTCGTATGGGTGGACGACGTGGCCGCCGCGATGGCGCGCGCCGCGACCGACGGCCCGCCGGGTGTGTACAACGTCGCCGGCGACGGCCGCGTCACCGTGCCCGAGATCGCCCGGCGCCTCGGCAAGCGCGTCGTGTGGGTGCCGGCAGGGGTGCTCGGCTTCGGGCTGCGCGTCGGCCGTGCGCTGCGGCTCACCGTCCACGGCCCCGAGCAGGTCGGCTTTCTCCGCTACCGCCCGGTGCTCGCCAATGACGCCCTCAAGCGGGACTTCGGCTACACGCCCGGCAAGACCTCGGCCGAGGCCTTCGAAGCCTACCTGGCGTCGCACCCCGGCGTCGCCCGCCACTGACCCCGCCGCCGTGTCCGAGCGAACTGACCGGCGGCGAGCTGCGGGACATGCTCGCAGCGGGCGGTGCGCAGACAGTGAAAGAGTGGATGCCGGGCGCCCGGCCTCCACTCTCCCGAAGCCGGCGGACTAGGCGTCGAAGCCGTCGGCGATGAGGTCGATCAGCTCTTCGCGCTCCTCGACGGGGAGGAACGCTCCCGCGGCCGCGTTGAGCTGGAAGGCCTCGAGGTCGTCCAGGCCGTACTCGAACGTCTCGGCCAGGAGCGCCAGCTCGCGCGTGAGCGACGTGCGGCTCATCGTGCGGTTGTCGACGTTCACCGTGACGGCGAAGCCGAGCTGGTACAGCAGGTCGAACGGGTGGTCTTCGAGGGTCGTACCCCAGCGCTCGATGGCGCCGGTCTGCAGGTTCGACGACGGCGAGAGCTCCAGCGGGATCTCGCGGTCACGCACCCAGCGGGCCAGGTCGCCGAACTGCACGAGCACCTCTTCGCCCGCGCGCGAGACGACTTCGAGGTCCTCGGCCAGGCGCACGCCGTGACCGAGGCGCAGCGCGCGTCCGTCGATCAGGGCCGAGCGGATCGAGTCGAGACCCGCCGCCTCGCCGGCGTGGACAGTCGCCGGGAAGAACTCGGACGCCAGGTAGTCGAACGCCTCGCGCAGGCGCGACGGCGGGAAGCCGTCCTCGGGCCCGGCGATGTCGAAGCCGACGGCCCCGCGCGTGCGCCAGTCGACCGCGAGCTTCGCGATCTCGAGCGAACGGTCGGTGTGGCGCATGGCCGAGATCAGCTGGCCCACGCGGATGTCGTGGCCGCGGCTCTCGGCCGCGTCCTCGCCCTCCTCGATGCCCTCCTGCACCGCGGCGACGACCTCGTCCAGCGACAGGCCGCGGCCCAGGTGCTGCTCGGGCGCCCACCGCACCTCGCCGTAGATCACGCCGTCGGCGGCCAGATCCTCCACGAACTCGCGGGCGACGCGCGTGAGCCCCTCACGGGTCTGCATGACCGCCGTCGTCAGGTCGAACGTCTTCAGGTACTCGACGAGCGACCCCGAGTCGCTCTTGTCGGCGAACCAGTCCGCGAGGTCGTCAGGGTCGGACTCGGGGACCACGAGGCCGATCGCGTCGGCGAGCTCGATGATCGTCGCCGGGCGCAGTCCGCCGTCGAGGTGGTCATGGAGCGAGATCTTCGGCAGGCTGCGGATGGAGACCCCGTCGAGGATGGCGTCGCCGTGCTGGTCGATGGGCATGGGGTTCTCCTGGGGTGCGATCGCGGGGGTGGAGGTTGGATGCTTCGTCTCGTGCCTCGCTCAGCACGAGTGCCGCGAACCGGCGCGACTGAACAGTCTAGGCAGTGATCCGCTCGCGGACGAGTGGGGCCGTGCCCGGAGCCTCGGCACCGATGTGCCAGGCACCCTCGACGGCCTCGAGCGCACGCTCGAACCGCGATGCATCCTCGCCCAGCAGGGTGAACAGCGGCTGTCCGGCCGCCACCTGATCGCCCGGCTTCACGTGCAGGTCGATACCGGCGGCATGCAGCACCGGGTCCTGCGCACGCGCGCGGCCGGCACCCAGGCGCCACGCGGCGATGCCGAACGGAAGCGCCTCGAGCGAGGTCACGAACCCGGCCTCGGATGCCGTCACCGTGTGGGTCTCGTTCGGCGCCGGGAGGGCGGCATCCGGATCCCCGTCCTGGGCGATGATCATCGCTCGCCACGCGTCCATCGCGCGGCCGTCACGCAGCGCGGCCTCGACGTCGGCGTCGGGCTGCCCGGCGAGCGCGAGCATCTCGCGGGCGAGCGCGACCGTGAGCTCGACGACATCGGCGGGCCCGCCGCCGGCGAGCACCTCGACCGACTCGCGCACCTCGTTGGCGTTGCCGATGGCCAGACCCAGCGGGGTGTTCATGTCGGTCAGCAGCGCGGTCGTGGCGACGCCGGAGTCCGTGCCGAGCTCGACCATCGTGCGGGCGAGCTCGCGGGCGCGGTCGATGTCCTGCATGAACGCGCCGGAGCCGAACTTCACGTCGAGGACGAGCGAGTCGGTGCCCTCGGCGATCTTCTTGGACATGATGCTCGACGCGATGAGCGGGATCGCCTCGACGGTGCCCGTGACATCCCGCAGGGCGTACAGCTTCTTGTCGGCGGGAGCCAGACCGGAGCCCGCCGCGCAGATGACCGCGCCCACGCCCTGCAGCTGCGCGAACATCTCGTCGTTCGACAGTGCCGCGCGCCACCCGGGGATCGATTCGAGCTTGTCGAGCGTGCCACCGGTGTGCCCGAGTCCGCGACCGGACAGCTGCGGCACCGCCACGCCGAACGACGCCACGAGGGGTGCGAGCGGCAGGGTGATCTTGTCGCCGACGCCGCCGGTGGAGTGCTTGTCGACCGTCGGCTTGCCGAGCCCGGCGAAGCTCATGCGCTCCCCCGACGCGATCATCGCGTCGGTCATGACGCGGATCTCGTCGCGCGTCATGCCGTTGAGCAGCACCGCCATCGCGAAGGCCGCCATCTGCGAGTCGGCGACGTAGCCGCGCGTATACGCGTCGACCATCCAGCGCAGAGCCGGCTCCGGCACCGCTCCCCCGTCGCGCTTGGTGCGGATGACGTCGACGGCGTCGAACGCCTCGACGCTCATCGGGTCGCCTCCTCGAGGTCGCGCGGTCCGAACGCGTCGGGCAGCACCTCGTCGATGGTGCGGATGCCCGACACCGTCTCGAGCAGCATCCCCGGGATCGCGAATTCGTACAGCAGCTGCCGGCACCGTCCGCACGGCATGATCGTGTCGCCGTGGCCGTTGACGCACACGAAGGCCACGAGGCCGCCGCCGCCGGTCATGGCCAGCTCGCTCACCAGGCCGCACTCGGCGCACAGCGTCACGCCGTACGACGCGTTCTCGACGTTGCAGCCGGTGACGATGCGTCCGTCGGTCACGAGGGCCGCAGCCCCCACCTTGTAGCGCGAGTACGGCGCGTACGCACGCTGCATGGCATCGGTCGCCGCAGCGCGCAGCTCGTCCCAGTCGATGTCGGTCACGGGTCGGATCATCCCTTTATGTATGGTTTGCCCGCGGCGGCAGGACCGCGGATCTGCCCGGCGAAGCCCGCCACGGCGAGGATCGTGACGATGTACGGGAGCATCGCCA
>NZ_JBQCIP010000149.1:0-2940 GCF_051953575.1 Microbacterium sp. | reverse complement strand
GCCTCGCGGGTGCGGCGCACCTCGGTCTTCAGCTCGCTCTTGACGGCCTTGTTGCGCTCGCGGGCCTTCTCGTTGGTCTTGTTGCGCTTGATCTGCGACTTGATGTTCGCCACGTGTCGACGGTTCTTTCGTTCGGAGGTGAATCGGATTGATTGTGCCGTTCGGCGAGAGAGGGCGCCTCGCGGCGGTCGTGAGGGACAAACCCACACGCAAGCCAAACAAGGATTCTATCAGGTCTGCTCGAGCGTCGTGATCGCGAGCTCCAGGAGCGCGTTGAACACGCGCGGCCGCATGGCTGTCACGAGGTGGCTCGTGCGGGGGACGACGATGAGTTCGGCGTCTTTCGCGATGCGCATGAACAGCTGCTCGTTGACGCGCAGCTGGTCGAACTGGCCGTTGATGAACCACAGCGGCACATCGATGCGCTGGAGCGCCGCGAGCAGGTCCAGGACCGAGAGGCTCCGCAGCGCGGTGTCCTGCGCGTCGAACGCGTACCCGCCGGCTCCGAAGTCCGCGCGGGTCTCGGGCGGGAGGGTGCGATCGAGCACCCGGTCGGCCAGCCACATGCCGCGGTCGGGGAGCGAATCGAACCCGCGGGCGAGCAGCCGGTAGGTCGCGAGCCCCACGCCGCGCGGGATCGCGGTGCATGATGCGGCGATGAAGGCGTGGACTGGCGGCGGATCCTCGCGCCCGACGTAGTCGATCGACAGCAGCCCGCCCATGGAGTGCCCCACGAGGAGGACGGGGCCTCGGGTCGCGGCATCCCTCACGGCGTCGTCGATCGTGGCGAACGCTCCGTCGAGGGTGAACGTCTCGGCCATGCGTGTGCCGTGGCCGGGCAGATCGACGGCGACCACGGGGTTTCCCCGTGCGTGCAGGTACTCCCGCTGCGCACGCCACATGGTCGCGGACGTCCGGATGCCGTGGACGAGGACGACCTGAACCACCATGCAGCCAGGCTAGTCACCGGTCTCGCAGGGTCGCGGCATCCGGCACCCGTAGAATCGTCTCGACATGTCACCGCGCGCCCTGAAGCCTCTCGAGCCGTCTGCGACCCCTCCTGAGCTGATCCGCAATTTCTGCATCATCGCCCACATCGACCACGGCAAGTCCACGCTGGCCGACCGCATGCTGCAGATCACCGGCGTGGTCGCCGAACGCGACATGCGCGCGCAGTACCTCGACCGCATGGACATCGAACGCGAGCGCGGCATCACGATCAAGTCGCAGGCCGTGCGCATGCCGTGGGCGACCGCCGACGGCACGTTCGCGCTCAACATGATCGACACGCCCGGCCACGTCGACTTCACGTACGAGGTCAGCCGCTCGCTCGCCGCGTGCGAGGGTGCGATCCTGCTCGTCGACGCGGCGCAGGGCATCGAGGCCCAGACGCTCGCCAACCTGTACCTCGCACTCGAGAACGACCTGCACATCATCCCGGTCCTGAACAAGATCGACCTTCCGGCCGCCGACCCCGAGAAGTTCGCCGCAGAGCTCGCGAACCTCATCGGCGGCTCGCCCGATGACGTGCTGCGTGTGTCGGGCAAGACCGGCATGGGCGTCGAGGACCTGCTGGACCGGATCGTCGAGCAGATCCCCGCCCCGACCGGCAACGCCGACGCCCCCGCGCGTGCCATGATCTTCGACTCCGTGTACGACTCTTACCGCGGTGTGGTGACGTACGTCCGGATGGTCGACGGCAAGCTGGAGCCGCGCGAGCGCATCCAGATGATGTCGACCAAGGCCACCCACGATCTGCTCGAGATCGGCGTCTCCAGCCCCGAGCCGATCCCCACCAAGGGACTCGGCGTCGGCGAGGTCGGGTACCTCATCACCGGGGTGAAGGACGTCCGCCAGTCCAAGGTCGGTGACACGATCACCAACGCCCGCAAGCCCGCGACCGGCTCGCTGCCCGGGTACACGGATCCCAAGCCGATGGTCTTCTCGGGCATCTACCCGATCGACGGCAGCGACTACGGCGACCTGCGCGAGGCGCTCGACAAGCTGAAGCTCTCCGACGCCTCTCTGCAGTACGAACCCGAGACCTCCGTCGCGCTCGGATTCGGGTTCCGCTGCGGGTTCCTCGGCCTGCTGCACCTCGAGATCATCACCGAGCGCCTCTCGCGCGAGTTCGACCTCGACCTCATCACCACGGCGCCGTCGGTGATCTACGAGGTCACCACCGACACCGGCGAGCACGTCACCGTCACGAATCCCAGCGAGTACCCCGACGGCCGCGTGGCGTCGGTGTCGGAGCCCATGGTGAAGGCCGCGATCCTGCTGCCGAAGGACTACGTCGGCACCGTCATGGAGCTGTGCCAGTCCCGTCGCGGGAGCCTTCTCGGCATGGAGTACTTCAGCGAGGAGCGCGTCGAACTGCGGTACAACATGCCGCTCGGCGAGATCGTCTTCGACTTCTTCGACCAGCTCAAGTCGCGCACGCAGGGCTACGCGAGCCTCGACTACGAGCCCGCCGGCAGCCAGGAGGCCGACCTCGTGAAGGTCGACATCCTGCTGCAGGGCGACAAGGTCGACGCCTTCAGCTCGATCGTCCACCGCGAGAAGGCGTACGCCTACGGCACGATGATGACCGAGCGCCTGCGAAAGCTCATCCCTCGTCAGCAGTTCGAGGTGCCCATCCAGGCGGCGATCGGCGCCCGAATCATCGCGCGCGAGAACATCCGGGCGATGCGCAAGGACGTCCTGGCCAAGTGCTACGGCGGTGACATCACCCGCAAGCGCAAGCTCCTCGAGAAGCAGAAGGAGGGCAAGAAGCGCATGAAGATGGTCGGTCGCGTCGAGGTGCCCCAGGAGGCGTTCATCGCCGCGCTGTCGGGAGACGTCGAGGGCAAGGGCGCCAAGTAGGCTGGTTCATATGCGTCGAGGAACATTCCGGGACGACACCGTCGACTACGCCGCCGTCGGGGCGACGCAGGCGCC
>NZ_JBQCIP010000148.1:0-6262 GCF_051953575.1 Microbacterium sp. | reverse complement strand
GACCTCGAAGAGCGGATGCCTCGACCGCCGCACCGGCGGGGTCGAGGCATCCGCTCTTCGCGCGGGGTCCCGTCAGCTAGGTGCGGGAACCGCGCTCGTGCGCCCACACGGCGAGCTCGACGCGATTGCGCGTGCCCGTCTTGGCCATGATGCTCGCGAGGTGCGTCTTCACGGTGCTGAGCGAGATGTGCAGGTCGTCGCCGATCTCGGTGTTGCCGAGCCCGCGGGCGACCGCTGCGAGCACGGCCTCTTCACGTCCGGTGAGCGGACTCGCGGGCGGACGCGAGGTGCGCGGCGCCGATCCGGCGAACGCCTCGAGCAGCCGCACGGTCACGGCCGGATCGATCAGGGCGTCACCGCGGGATGCCGCCCGCACCGCTTCGGCGAGCAGGTCGGGGCCGGAGTCCTTGAGCACGAAGCCGCGCGCCCCGGTGCGCAGTGCGGTGTACACGTACTCGTCGAGGTCGAACGTCGTGATCACCACGACCGGGATCGGATCGGTGGTGTCGGGTCCTGCGAGCTCTCGCGTCACCGCGAGCCCGTCCATCACGGGCATCCGGATGTCGACCAGACAGACGTCGGGCCGCAGCCGCCGTGCCAGCTCGACGGCGGCCGCGCCGTCGGCCGCCTCGCCCACGACCTCGATCCCGTCCTGCGCGTCGAGGATCATGCGCAGGCCCGTGCGCACGAGGTCCTGATCGTCGGCCAGCAGGACCCTGATGCTCATGCGCCCCACCCGGTTCTCGGCAGCGACACCGCCACCCGCCACCCGCCGTCCGGGCGCGGTCCGGCCTCGCACCGGCCGCCGAGCATCGCGGCGCGCTCCTGCATGCCGCGGATCCCGTAGCCGGGAGCGGTGGACGCCGCCCCCTTGCCGTCATCGTCCACGGTGAGCTGCAGCCCGTCGGCCGTTATGTTCACATCGATGTCGATCCGCCGCACGCCGTGGCCGTGGCGCCGGGCGTTGGTGACAGCCTCCTGAGCGAGACGGAACACCGCGGCGGCGACCGGCGACGGCACCTCGACGGGGTCGCCCTGCACCCGGACCGCGACCTGGGGCGCCGTGCCATCGGCGACAGCCAGCGCCTGCAGGTCTGCGAGGCCCGGCGTGGGCGACAGCGGTGCGTGGTCGGCGCGCAGCACGCCGACCATGGCACGCATCTCGCGCAGGGTCTGCGTCGCCTCGGCCTCGATCGTGCGCAGCGCCTGCGCGGTGGCCGCCGGATCCTTCGCGACGACGAGCGTGCCCGCCTGCGCCTGGATCGCGATCGCCGACACGTGGTGGGCCACGGTGTCGTGCAGATCGCGGGCGAGCTGCACCCGCTCGGCCAGGCGCGCCTGTTCGAGGTCGCGGGCACGCGCCCGCGCCCGCCAGCGCAGCGCCACGCCGAGGGACGCCGTGGCGACGGCCACCGCGATGCCCCCGACGATGTCGCCCAGGGTCGTGCCGGCGGTGGTGAGCGAGAGCGCAGTGCCGAGCACCACGAGCGCGCCGCCGAGGATCATCTCGCGGCCGCTCGCCCACCGGAACAGCGCGTACAGCAGCACGAGGAAGTACGCCGTCGTGAACAGCCGGGGGTCCCCGCCGGCGGCCCAGCCCATGACCGTCCCCGCGACCAGAGCGACGGCGAGCATGGCGAGCGGGTGCGTCCGCCGCCAGAGAAGCGCGGCCGAGAGGCCGATGAGTGCGACCGCCCACGGCCATCGCCACGGCACGTCGGTCCGCAGCGCCGCCTCGAGCAGCGCCGCCACGACGACCGCGCCGACGAGCACCGCATCGCGCCACACGAACCGCGGCGGTGCCGGGACGGCCCTCGGGGCGTCCCAGAGAGCGCGCACCGGGCTCGTCATGCCCTCATGATAGGGGCGGCGCAGACGGGGCACTCGGGAGGGCGGACCTGGCGGCGCGAGGCGTCGGCGAGCGTCGGATCACGATCTCGGCGACGGTGAGGTTGATGGCCCAGCCGGCCGCCATGAGGAGCGTGTGCCCGACCGGGCTCGGCGCGCCGACGAGCAGGGTCCACGGCAGGAAGGTCAGCACCTGCGTGCCGGCCCCGAGCCCGATCGCGTACGCGCGCATCATCCACGCCCGATGCGTGCGCACGTCCCCGCGGCGGATCGCCGCGAAGGCGACGACGATGCCGCCCGCCATGACCGCCGCGAGCACGAGGCGCAGCGGCGACAGCCCGGGCCCCGTGACTTCGGGCGGCAGCGGGTAGAAGAGCGTCATCCAGGCCGCCGATCCGGCCGACAGCAGACCGGCAGGCGCGACGAGCCGACCCGCGCGCCGGTGCCAGGTGCGACGGCGGAGCTCCGGGGCGAACTGCAGCGCGCCCAGCAGCAGGAACACGCTCGAGCCGACGATGTGCACGATCACCGGCACGGGCGAGTCGAAGAAGCGGGCGTTCGCCGCGGTGACCGGGCCGCCGCCGGCGAGCTGTGAGACGCGCGCGGCACCCGCGATGACGGGCACGAGGCTCAGGGCGATGAGGCCCGCCGGGACGAGGCGGCCTCTCCACGTGCCGCGGACGGTCGCCCGCGGGGCTGCGAGGGAGTGTGAGGTCATGCCGCCATGCTCGCGGCCGGGCGGGGCGCCGCACATCGGCCGCGTGGTCCGGACCGCCTCAGCCGATCGGCCGAGGCAGCGGCTCCGAGGGGGTGCGGCATCCCTTCTTCGCGCCCTGTTCGACGGGAGTGGGCTTGCGCGCCCGAGGCGCGTTGTCAACCCGTCGCGCGCCGCCTCGGCCTCGGGTCAGGATGACGTCATGACCTCACTCGCAGTGATCCTGCTCATCGTCGGAATCGTGCTGCTGCTGCTCGGCGTGTTCGTCGAGGCGGCGAAGTTCCTGCTGTGGATCGGGATCGTGATCATCGTGATCGCGATCATCGCCTGGCTGCTGCGCTACATCCGACGCAGCTAGCCGGTCATCGCACGGCTTGTCGCCGGGGGCTCACAGGCCTTCGGCGACACGGGCTGCGATGTCGGTGCGGTGCTGCCCGCCCTCCAGCCCGATCTCGCCGAGTGCGCGGTACACCCTCTCCCGCGCCTGAGCGAACGTCGTCGCGACGCCCACGACGTTGAGCACGCGGCCACCGGTGGCCACCAGCCCGCAGTCCGTCTCGGCCGTCGCCGCGTGGGCGAGGTGCACGCCGTCGACCGCCTCCGCCGCGCGCAGTCCGGTGAGGGAGCGGCCGGTCAGCGGCGCCTCGGGGTAGCCCTCGCTGGCGAGCACGACCGTCACCGCGACGTCGTCGGCGAACGCCGGCCGCGGCTGGTCCTCGAGGTGTCCCGACGCGGCCGCGAGCAGCAGCTCCGACAGCGGGTCGACCAGGCGCGGCAGCACGACCTGGGTCTCGGGGTCGCCGAAGCGGGCGTTGAACTCGATGACCTTCACGCCGGCATCGGTGAGGATGAGGCCCGCGTACAGCAGGCCGATGAACGGCGTGCCTTCGGCGTCGAGCTGGCGGATCACGGGCTCGGCGACCTCGCGCGTGACCAGGTCGACGAACTCGGCCTCGCTGCCGAAGCGGCCGTCGAGCCACGGCAGCGGCGAGTAGGCGCCCATGCCGCCGGTGTTCGGGCCCTCGTCGCCGTCGAGGAGCCGCTTGTAGTCCTGGGCCGGGCTCAGCGGAAGCACGTGGTCCCCGTCGCTGAGGAAGAACAGCGACACCTCGGGGCCGGCGAGGAACTCCTCGACCAACACCGCGCCCGACGGCAGGTAGGCGTCGGCGTGCGCGAGGGCGGCCTCGCGGTCGGACGTCACGATGACGCCCTTGCCGGCGGCCAGGCCGTCGGCCTTCACCACGTGCGGGGCGCCGAGGTCGTCGAACGCGGCCTCGACCTCGGCCCGGGTCGTGGCACGCACGGCGCGTCCGGTGGGCACGCCGGCGGCATCCATGATCCGCTTCGCGAACGCCTTCGAACCCTCGAGCTGCGCGGCCATGCGGCTGGGCCCGAAGACGGGGATGCCGCGCTCGCGGACCTCGTCGGCGACACCCGCGACGAGCGGCGCCTCGGGGCCCACGATGACGAGGTCGATGCTGTTCTCGTTGGCGAAGTTGGTCACGGCGACGGGATCGTTCGCGTCGAGCGCCACGAGCTGCGCGTGCTGCCCGATGCCCGCGTTGCCGGGGGCGGCGAAGATCTCGTGCTCGGCCTCCTCCGACCGCAGCGCCAGGATGATGGCGTGCTCGCGCGCGCCCGAACCGAGGACCAGGATCTTCACCCGATCAGCCTACCGGCGGGTCCTGCGGGGTTTCAGGGCCCACCAGCGTCGAGAATTCAGGAGAAACGCTGTTCCCCGTTCCCCGCGCGTCGCCGCATCCGTCGTTCCTCCTGAATCCTGTGCGGGTAGCGTGGAGTGATGGCCACCCGCAGGATCTCGACCGACGACGGGCGCGCGGCGCTGAGCGCCGTCGCGGCGGCGGTGGCGGCATCCACTCCGCCGTCCCGCACCGACACCGCGACGGCGGTGCGCTACCTGCTGCAGCTGCTGGTCGAGAAGGCGCCGGGCAACTCGGTCGAGGTGCGCGTGCCGCCGTTCGGCGCCGTGCAGGTCGTCGAGGGGCCGCGGCACACCCGCGGCACGCCCCCGAACGTCGTCGAGACCGACGCCGCCACGTGGATCGCCCTGGCGACGGGCACCGAGGAATGGGCGGATGCCGCCGCCGCCGGCCGCATCAGCGCCTCGGGAACCCGCGCAGACATCTCGGACCTGCTGCCGCTGCGTCCCTGACCCGGGCGCGCTCCCGGGCTTCGGGTGGGACAATGGAGCCATGCCCGAGCACAGCCAGGACCGTATCGAGACGGTGCGCGTGCGCCGCGCGCCGAAGATCTCGGTGTTCCTGATCCTCGGAGCGCTGGTCGGCGTCTTCGTCGCGATGATCCTCACGTTCGCGTTCAACGGCACCGCCGAGGCCAGCCCCAACACCGGCATGGAGTACTCGCAGGGCCAGGTGTTCGGGTTCCTCGTGCTGATCTGCGCACCGGTCGGCATCGCGCTGGCCGGCATCCTGGCGCTGGCGCTCGACCGTCGCTCGCGCAAGCACACGCACGAGGTCGCGGTCGACCACAAGTCGGTGCACGTCGACCCGGAGCCCGGCACGAACGGCAACGGCCCGGGGCACTGACCCCGCTCGACGTCAGGCCAGCTCGGCGATGATCGGGTGGATCGCGGCGTCGAAGGCGGCGACGTCGCCGCGCAGCCCGTCGGTGACGGCGATCGTGAGCGCGCCGATCCACCACACGCCGCGCTGATTCAGCGGCAGCACCTGCACGTTGAGCTCGAAGGCGTGCGCGCGACGGCCGACCTGCCGCTCGTGCTCCGCGATCGCTCCGGCATAGGCACGGTAGCTCGTGCCCGTGCTGTGCGACGCCTCTCTGCGATAGCGCTCGGCCGCGGACTGCGCGAACGCGAGGGCCTCTGCCGCATGCGGCACGACGGCGGCACGCAGTGCTTCGGCGCCCTCGGCCGGCAGCGCCAGCGACATGCCGAACTCGTCGACCAGCTCGAGCGGCACCGCCGAGGGGTGCGCCTGCGGTTCGACGGTCATCGCCCAGTAGGCGCGCCATTGCTGCTCGAGGGTCTCTTGCGCCTGCGCGCTGCGATCGTTCGCCCGCAGCGGGATGCCGCGCAGATGCGGCAGCTCCTCGGGTGAGCGGATGCCGAGCACCTGACGCAGATAGAGGGCAAGAAGTATCGGCTGACCGGCGTCTTCGCGGATCAGCCACTCCGGAGCACCGGCGCCTCCCATACCCCTCATTCTAGGTCGGCGGCGGGCTGCCGCGGCGGGTTTCACGGACCCTCCGGATGCCGCCGCCCGGCGCCTCGCCGGGCACCGGCGGGGCGTGGCGCGGGCGGCCGGACATCCGGCGTCCGCTCAGGCAGGCCGCCGGTAGGCTGGAGACGTGGCCTCCTCCGATCGCGATGCCCCCTCCCGCCCCGAATCGCCCGTGAACCCGTACGCGGCAGCCGGCGTCGACACCGCCGCCGGCGACCTCGCCGTCGAACTCATGAAGTCGGCCGTGCGTCGTACCCACGGCCCCGAGGTGCTCGGCGGCGTCGGCGGATTCGCCGGACTCTTCGACGCGACCGCCTTCAAGGCGTACGACAAGCCGCTGCTGGCGACCAGCACCGACGGCGTCGGCACGAAGGTCGCGATCGCCCAGGCGATCGACAAGCACGACACGATCGGGCAGGACCTCGTCGGCATGGTGGTCGACGACATCGTCGTGGTCGGCGCGAAGCCGCTGTTCATGACC
>NZ_JBQCIP010000147.1:0-3988 GCF_051953575.1 Microbacterium sp. | reverse complement strand
CGGACACTACGAGCGCTTCCTCGACATCAACCTCGGCCAGTCCGCGAACGTCACCACCGGTCAGATCTACTCCAACGTGATCGCCAAGGAGCGCCGCGGCGAGTACCTCGGCGACACCGTGCAGGTCATCCCGCACATCACCGACGAGATCAAGCGTCGCATGCGCCTGCAGGCGACCGAGGAGCCGCGTCCCGACGTCATCATCACCGAGATCGGCGGCACGGTCGGCGACATCGAGTCGCAGCCGTTCATCGAGTCGGCCCGGCAGATCCGTCACGAGCTCGGCCGCCAGAACGTGTTCTTCGTGCACGTGTCGCTGGTGCCGTTCATGGGCGCATCGGGCGAGCAGAAGACCAAGCCGACCCAGCACTCCGTCGCGGCACTGCGGTCCATCGGCATCCAGCCCGACGCGCTGGTGCTGCGCAGCGACCGCCCGGTGACCGAGTCGAACAAGCGCAAGATCGCGCTCATGTGCGACGTCGACGAGGACGCGGTCGTCAACGCGGTCGACGTGCCGAGCATCTACGACATCCCCTCGATGCTCAACGAGCAGGGCCTCGACGCGTACATCGTGCGTGCGCTCGGCCTCGGCAAGGCCGCAGACGTCGACTGGTCGCGCTGGCAGCGTGTGCTGAACGCCGTGCACAACCCGAAGCACGAGGTCACGATCGGTCTCGTCGGCAAGTACATCGACCTGCCCGACGCCTACCTGTCGGTCACCGAGGCGCTCAAGGCGGGTGGCTTCGCGCAGGAGACGCACGTCAACATCCGGTGGATCCCCTCCGACGAGTGCGAGACGCCCGAGGGCGCGGCCAAGGCGCTGAGCCCGCTCGACGGCATCGTGATCCCCGGCGGCTTCGGCATCCGCGGCATCGAGGGCAAGATCGGCGCGCTGAAGTTCGCCCGCGAGCAGGGCATCCCCACGCTCGGCATCTGCCTCGGCCTGCAGTGCATCGTGATCGAGTACGCCCGTCACGTCGCCGGCATCGAGGACGCGTCGTCGAGCGAGTTCGATCCCGACACGCAGCACCCGGTGATCGCGACGATGGAGGAGCAGGTCGACATCCTCGACCACGGCGACCTCGGCGGCACGATGCGTCTCGGCCTGTACCCGGCCGACCTCGCGGAGGGCTCCATCGCGGCGGAGGTGTACGGCTCGACCCGTGCGTCGGAGCGCCACCGTCACCGCTATGAGGTCAACAACCGCTACCGCGACCAGATCGCGGCGGCCGGCCTGGTGTTCTCGGGCATCAACCCCGACCTCGACCTCGTCGAGTACGTCGAGCTGCCGCGCGACGTGCACCCGTACTACATCGCCACGCAGGCGCACCCCGAGTTGCGCTCGCGCCCCACGGACGCGAACCCGCTGTTCCGCGGACTCGTGGGCGCCGCGCTGGAGCGTCACCGTGCGAGCGAGCTGTTCGAGGTCGAGAACGACTGATGACGGGGGAGCGGATGCTCGCCGACGAGCCTGTCGACGCGGCGGTGCTGCAGAGCGACCTCGTGTACGAGGGGCGCGTGTGGGACGTCCGCAGCGATACCGTCGCGTACGGTGACGGGCAGATCGTGCGCCAGTACGTCGATCACCCGGGGGCGGCCGGGGTCGTGGCTCTCGACGAGCACGACCGCGTACTGCTGATCCAGCAGTACCGGCATCCCATCCGCCTCCGCGACTGGGAGGTGCCGGCGGGGCTGCTCGATGTCGCGGGCGAGTCGCCGCTGCAGACGGCCCAGCGCGAGCTCGCCGAAGAGGCGGACCTCGTCGCCTCGTCGTGGGAGCCGCTCGTGAGCGTGTTCACGACGCCGGGCGGCAACGACGAGATCGTGCACCTGTTCCTCGCGCGGGGCCTCTCGGCCGCAAGCGTCGTCCACGCGCGCGAGGACGAAGAGGCCGACATCCGGATCGAGTGGATGCCGCTGGCCGACGTGGTCGCGGCGGTCTTCGCGGGCCGCATGCGCAACGGCATCCTTGCGACGGGCGTGCTGGCGGCATCCGAACGGCTTCGCCGCTGAGGACGGTGGCCTGACGTGCAGAATCCTTGCGACGGGCGTGCTGGCGGCATCCGAACGGCTGCGCCGTTGAGGACGGGAGCCTGACGTGGAGATCGAGCGTGCGGTGCAGTCCTACCTGCGGCACGTCTCGATCGAGCGCGGGCTGTCGGAGAACACCGTCGCGGCGTACCGGCGTGACCTCGCGGGGTACGCGGCGTGGCTCGACGAGCAGGGCGTGCGCGACACCGCCGAGGTGACGCCGGTGATGCTCGCGAGCTTCGTGGCCGATCGCGCCGCCGCTCAACCGCCCATGGCGGCATCGTCGCTGGCGCGACTGCAGTCCTCGGTGCGCGGGCTCCACCGCTTCCTCGCCCGCGAGGGCATCGAGCCGGGCGATCCGACGTCGCACCTGCGGCCGCCCAAGCAGCCGCGCCGTCTGCCGAAGGCGCTCACGATCGACCAGGTCGAGAGGCTGCTCGAGGCCGCCGGTCCCGCGGACGACCTGTTGGGGGTGCGTGACCGGGCGCTCCTGGAACTGCTGTACGCGACGGGCGCCCGCGTGTCCGAGATCGTGCAGCTGGACGTCGACGACCTCTCCCACGGCGATGTGCTGCGCGTGCGGGGCAAGGGGTCGAAGGAGCGCATCGTGCCGGTCGGGTCGTACGCACGTGCCGCGGTCGACGCGTATCTGACGAGGGCGCGGCCGGAGCTGTCGCGCCGCGGGCATGCGACGCCGCGACTGTTCCTGGGAGCCCGGGGCGCGCCGCTTTCGCGGCAGAGCGCGTGGCTGATCATCCAGTCCGCCGCCGAGCGCGCGCAGCTGACCGCACACGTGTCGCCCCACACGCTGCGGCACTCGTTCGCGACTCACCTGCTGCAGGGCGGCGCCGACGTGCGCGTCGTCCAGGAGCTGCTCGGGCACTCGTCGGTGGCGACGACCCAGATCTACACGCACGTGTCGGTCGACGCCCTGCGCGACGTGTACGCCACCAGTCATCCGCGTGCCCGGTGAACGATTCCGCGACAGCCCACTAAGATCGAGCGAGCACGAGGAAGCAGGAGCACGGTGGCTGACAGCACGGCGAAGACGAGGACGGTCAAGAGCCCGGAGTCTGACGTCCCCATCGGCCCCACCGGTCGCCCCTACCAGGGGTTCCCGACCCCGCCCAAGCTCGACGGGCACGGCCCTGCGCGCATCATCGCACTGTGCAACCAGAAGGGCGGCGTCGGCAAGACGACGACCACCATCAACCTGGCCGCCGCGCTCGCCGGCTACGGCCGCAAGGTGCTCGCCGTGGACTTCGACCCGCAGGGGGCGCTGTCGGCGGGGCTCGGCATCCAGACGCACGAGATCCCGACCATCTACGATCTGCTGCTCGACGGCAAGCGCGACCCGCGCGAGGTGATCGTGCACACGCGCGTCGAGAACCTCGACGTCATCCCGGCGAACATCGACCTGTCGGCCGCGGAGGTGCACCTCGTCAACGAGGTCGCACGCGAGCAGACGCTCGCTCGCGCGCTCCGCAAGATCACGGGCGACTACGACGTGATCCTCATCGACTGCCAGCCGTCGCTCGGCCTGCTGACCGTCAACGCCCTCACCGCCAGCCACGGCGTCGTGATCCCGCTGGAGTGCGAGTTCTTCGCGCTGCGCGGCGTGGCGATGCTCATCGAGACGATCGACAAGGTGAGGGACCGCCTCAACCCGACGATCCAGCTCGACGGCGTGCTGGCGACGATGTACGACGCGCGCACGCTGCACTCGCGCGAGGTGCTCGAGCGCGTGGTCGACGCATTCGGCGATGACGTGCTCGAGACCGTGATCGGCCGCACGGTGAAGTTCCCGGACGCCTCCGTGTCGGGCATGCCGATCACCGAGTTCGCGCCCGAGCACGCCGCGGCGCAGGCCTACCTGCGACTGGCGCGGGAGCTGGTCGCCCGTGGCGCTGTCGCCTGACGCGTCGACAAGCTCACCGACCGGGGAGCCGGGAAGCGC
>NZ_JBQCIP010000146.1:0-14630 GCF_051953575.1 Microbacterium sp. | reverse complement strand
GCCTTCTCGGTGCAGTACCACCCCGAGGCCGCCGCCGGCCCGCACGACGCCAACTACCTGTTCGACCGCTTCCGCGACCTGGTCGTCGCGAACCTGGAGACCAAGAAGAATGCCTAAGCGCGACGACATCAACTCCGTCCTCGTCATCGGATCCGGCCCGATCGTCATCGGTCAGGCGTGCGAGTTCGACTACTCCGGCACGCAGGCCTGCCGCGTGCTCCGCGAGGAGGGCGTGCGGGTCATCCTCGTGAACTCGAACCCGGCCACGATCATGACCGACCCCGACTTCGCGGACGCCACCTACATCGAGCCCATCAACTGGCGCGTGATCGAGACGATCATCGCCAAGGAGCGTCCGGACGCGATCCTGCCGACGCTCGGCGGCCAGACCGCGCTCAACGCGGCGATCGACCTGCACAAGCACGGCATCCTCGAGAAGTACGGGGTCGAGCTCATCGGTGCCGACTTCGAGGCCATCAACAAGGGCGAGGACCGCCAGATCTTCAAGCAGCTGGTGCTGGATGCCGGCGCCGACGTCGCGGACTCCGTCATCTGCCACACGATGGACGAGCTGCTCGCCGGCGCCGAGAAGCTCGGCTACCCGCTCGTCGTGCGTCCGTCGTTCACGATGGGCGGCCTCGGATCGGGCTTCGCGTACGACGAGGAGGACCTGCGCCGCATCGGCGGAGCGGGCCTGCACGACTCGCCGACCAACGAGGTGCTCCTGGAGGAGTCGATCCTCGGCTGGAAGGAGTACGAGCTCGAGCTCATGCGCGACACGGCCGACAACACGGTCGTCGTCTGCTCGATCGAGAACGTCGACCCCGTCGGCGTCCACACCGGCGACTCGATCACGGTCGCCCCGGCGCTGACCCTCACCGACCGCGAGTACCAGAAGCTCCGCGACATCGGCATCGACATCATCCGCGCCGTGGGCGTCGACACGGGCGGCTGCAACATCCAGTTCGCCGTCGACCCCAAGACGGGCCGCATCATCGTCATCGAGATGAACCCGCGTGTGTCGCGCTCGTCGGCGCTGGCCTCCAAGGCCACCGGCTTCCCGATCGCGAAGCTCGCCGCCAAGCTGGCCATCGGGTACCGTCTCGACGAGGTTCCGAACGACATCACGCAGGCGACGCCCGCGAGCTTCGAGCCGACCCTCGACTACGTCGTGGTGAAGGTGCCGCGCTTCAACTTCGAGAAGTTCCCGGCTGCCGACACGACCCTCACCACCACCATGAAGTCGGTGGGCGAGGCGATGGCGATCGGCCGCAACTACGCGACGGCCCTGCAGAAGGCGCTCCGCTCGCTCGAGAAGCGCGGCTCCAGCTTCCACTGGGGCGACGAGCCGCGCACCGTCGAGGAGCTGCTCGAGGTCGCGAAGACCCCGACCGACGGCCGCATCGTCGTGCTGCAGCAGGCGCTGCGCAAGGGCGCGACGGTCGAGCAGGCGTTCGAGGCGACGAAGATCGACCCGTGGTTCCTCGACCAGATCGTGCTCATCAACGAGGTCGCCGAGTTCGTGCGCCAGGCGGATGAGCTGGATGCCGCCACCCTGCGCGTCGCGAAGGAGCACGGCTTCAGCGACGCCCAGATCGCTCAGCTCCGTGGCGACAGCGAGGCCGAGGTGCGGGGCGTCCGCCACGGCCTGGGCGTGCGCCCGGTGTACAAGACGGTCGACACGTGCGCGGGGGAGTTCCCGGCGCTCACGCCGTACCACTACTCCAGCTACGACTTCGAGACCGAGGTGACGCCGTCCGAGCGCACCAAGGTCGTCATCATCGGCTCCGGCCCGAACCGCATCGGACAGGGCGTCGAGTTCGACTACTCGTGCGTGCACGCCTCGTTCGCCCTCGCCGACGCGGGGTACGAGACGGTCATGGTCAACTGCAACCCCGAGACGGTCTCGACCGACTACGACACCTCCGACCGCCTGTACTTCGAGCCGCTCACGCTCGAGGACGTCCTGGAGGTGCTGCACGCCGAATCGCAGTCGGGCACCATCCTGGGCGTGGTCTGCCAGCTGGGCGGACAGACGCCGCTCGGGCTCGCCAAGGGCATCGAAGAGGCCGGCTACACGATCCTCGGCACCAAGCCCGCGGCGATCGACCTCGCCGAGGAGCGCGAGCTCTTCTCGCGCCTGCTCGACGACGCCGGCCTCGTCGCGCCGCGCAACGGCACCGCGATCGACGTCGACGGCGCCGTCGCGGTGGCCGAAGAGATCGGCTACCCGGTGCTCGTGCGCCCGAGCTTCGTGCTCGGCGGCCGCGGCATGGAGATCGTCTACTCGACCGAGGCGCTGCGCGACTACTTCGTGCGCATCGCCGACCAGGCGATCATCGGCCCCGGCCTGCCGCTGCTCGTGGACCGCTTCCTCGACGACGCGATCGAGATCGACGTGGACGCGCTGTTCGACGGCGAGGAGCTGTACATCGGCGGTGTCATGGAGCACCTCGAAGAGGCCGGCATCCACTCCGGCGACTCCTCGTGCACCCTCCCGCCGGTGAGCCTCGGCCGCACCGACATCGACCGCGTCCGCGAGGCGACGCAGGCCATCGCCCAGGGCGTCGGCGTCCGGGGCCTGCTGAACGTCCAGTTCGCGATCTCGGCCGGCGTGCTCTACGTCATCGAGGCGAACCCGCGTGCCAGCCGCACCGTGCCGTTCGTCTCGAAGGCGCTCGGCATCCCGCTGGCGAAGGCCGCGGCGCGCATCATGGCCGGCGCCTCGATCGCCGAGCTGAAGGCCGAGGGCCTGCTGCCCGACCAGGACGGCTCGCGCGTGCCGCTGGACGCCCCGGTCGCCGTCAAGGAGGCCGTGCTGCCCTTCAAGCGGTTCCGCACCCGCGAGGGGCAGACCGTCGACTCGGTGCTCGGTCCGGAGATGCGCTCGACCGGCGAGGTCATGGGCATCGACCGCGACTTCCCGACCGCGTTCGCGAAGTCGCAGGAGGCCGCGTACGGCGGCATGCCGCAGTCGGGCACCGTCTTCATCTCGGTGGCCGACAGCGACAAGCGCGCCGTGATCCTCCCGGCGCACCGCCTGCAGGAGCTCGGCTTCGACCTCGTCGCCACGGAGGGCACCGCCGAGATCCTCGCCCGCAACGGCATCGACGTGAGCGTGGTGAGCAAGTACTCCGAGACCCAGGACTCGGGCGGCACCAACATCGTCGACCTCATCAACGCCGGTGACATCGACATCGTCGTGAACACGCCCTCCGGCGGCGCGGCGCGCGCCGACGGCTACGAGATCCGCGCCGCCGCGGTGGCCGGCGACAAGGCGCTGTTCACCACGATGGCCGTCCTCGGCGCCGCGGTCAGCGCCCTCCCGGTGCTGCGCGAGGGCTTCGATGTCAGGAGCCTGCAGGAGTACGCCGCCGACCGGCAGGCGCGGGCGTGACCTCGTTCGGGCAGCGCGTCCGTGCGGCCTTCGGGTCGCACGGACAGCTGTGCGTCGGGATCGACCCGCACGCCCATCTGCTGGCCGAGTGGGGGATGGATGCCACGGCCTGCGCCGCCCGCGACTTCGGGCTGCGCGTGGTCGAGGCCGCCGCCGGGCGCGTGGGCATCGTGAAGCCGCAGGTGTCGTTCTTCGAGCGGTACGGCTCGGCCGGGTTCGTCGCCCTGGAGACGGTGATCGCCGCGGCGCGCGACGCGGGGCTGCTCGTGATCGCGGACGCCAAGCGCGGCGACATCGGCACGACCATGGACGCCTACGCCGAGGCGTGGCTCACGCCCGGCTCCCCGCTCGAGGTCGACGCCGTGACCGTCAGCCCGTACCTCGGGGTCGGCGCGCTGGACGGCACCTTCTCGCTCGCGGAGCGCCACGGCAAGGGGGTCTTCGTCCTCGCCGCGACGAGCAACCCCGAGGCGCTGACCCTCCAGCGCGCGCAGGTCGCCGCGGGGCGCACGGTGTCGGCCGACGTTGTCCGCGAGGTGTCCGAGCGCAACGCCCGCACCACCCCGGAGGGGGAGTGGGCGAGCCTCGGCTTCGTGATCGGCGCGACGGTGGACTGGACGGATGCCGGCCTGCAGCCGTTCTCGCCGGTGGCGCCGATCCTCGGCCCCGGGTTCGGCCATCAGGGCGCCGAGCCGCACCAGCTCGGGGAGCGCTTCGGCGCCCTCGGCGGCGCCGTGATCGCCTCCGAGAGCCGCAGCATCCTCTCGGCAGGACCCGGCGACATCGCGGCCCGCATCGCCGAGCGGGCGGCGCTCTACACCACCGCCCCGAGGTAAGCGCTGTCCTCGTCGCGGAACCTCCGAGCGGGATTTTCCGCGCCACGGAGTGGTTTCGGTCGCGCCGCCCCTGCGGTGATACCTTCGGAGAGCCGCAGCGAGAACAGCCGGACCCGACCGGCTCGCGCCGCGCATTCAGAGCTCGCCCATCTCTACCGTGGTGATTGACATGCCCGCTTCACGCACCCCCGAAACCGGCGGTTCGCCGCAGACACCCGCCAGGCCTCCCGAGGTCGACCGGGTGGCGGCATCCCGTCGCGCCGTCGCCGCACGCCGCGAACGTGCCGCCCTCAAGAAGGACGTCGCGATGCGCGTCATCACCCCGCAGGAGCTCCTGCGGCGTGCACTGACCGATCCGTCGTCCCCCGCGGGCGCGATGCGCGTCCCCGAGTTCCTGACCGCGATCCCCGCCATCGGCGAGGGCAAGCGCGATCGGATCCTGCACGACCTCGAGATCTCGCCGGTCAAGCGTCTGGGCGGCCTCGGCTCGCGCCAGCGCGAGGATCTGCGCGCGTTCCTCGACGCACGGTGGCCGGAGCTCGAGCCGCGCGGCGGCCGGAGCCGCCTGGTCGTGCTGGCGGGCCCCACCGCGGTCGGCAAGGGCACGGTGGCCGCCTACATCAAGGAGCACCACCCCGAGATCCTGCTGTCGGTGTCGGCGACGACCCGGGCGCCCCGCCCAGGGGAGGTCGACGGTGAGCATTACTTCTTCGTCGACGACGCGGAGTTCGACCGCATGATCGCCGACGGCGAGCTGCTCGAGCACGCGACCGTGCACAACGCCTACCGGTACGGCACGCCGCGCGGGCCGATCGAGAAGGCTCTGGCCGAGGGCCGCACCGTGCTGCTGGAGATCGACCTGCAAGGCGCCCGCCAGGTGCGCGAGGCCGACCCGTCGGCGACGCTCGTGTTCCTGCTCCCGCCCAGCTGGGACGAGCTGGTGCAGCGTCTGGTCGGCCGCGGCACCGAGGACGCCCCCGAACGCGCGCGCCGGCTGCGCACCGCGAAGACGGAGCTCGCGTCGCAGGCCGAGTTCGACTACCGCGTCGTGAACGACGACGTCGCCCGCGCCGCCGACGAGGTCGCCCGCCTGACGCGCTGATCGCGTGAAGCGCGCAGGCCGCCGACCGGGTAGACTGGTCGGATGCGTCCGCGCGCGGCTTGCGCGCGCCCACCGACATCACCGAGACCAGGAGGTTCCCATGGCCGGAACGAATCAGGGCATCATCGAGCCCCCCATCGACAGCCTGCTCGAGAAGGTCGACTCGAAGTACCAGCTCGTCATCTTCGCGTCCAAGCGTGCGCGTCAGATCAACGACTACTACTCGGATCTGCACGAGGGCAACCTGTTCGACAACGTCGGCCCGCTCGTCGACTCGACCGTCGAGGACAAGCCGCTCACGATCGCGATGCACGAGATCCACGAGGACAAGCTGCGCCTTCGCCGCGCGGAGTAATCCCCGTTACGACCTGTATGCCCCCGACGACGGCGATGTCCGCTCTCGGGGGCATACTGGTGTCCGCCCCCGGACCCCGACTACTGGAGTATCGATGACCGACCTGCGCCTGTTCACGTCCGAGTCCGTGACGGAGGGGCACCCCGACAAGATCTGCGACCAGATCTCGGACTCGATCCTCGACGCGATCCTGACGGCCGACCCGAACGGCCGCGTGGCTGTCGAGACGCTCGTCACGACGGGTCTGGTCCACGTGGCGGGGGAGGTGTCGACGTCGGCGTACGTCGAGATCCCGGCGATCGTGCGGGACGTCGTCAACCGCATCGGGTACACCTCCAGCGAGACCGGCTTCGACGGCGAGTCGTGCGGTGTGAGCGTGTCGATCGGCGCGCAGTCCTCCGACATCGCCGCGGGCGTCGACAAGGCGTTCGAGCGCCGCGAGGACGGCTCCGAGGACCCGCACGACCTGCAGGGCGCCGGCGACCAGGGCATCATGTTCGGCTACGCGACGACCGAGACGCCCCAGCTCATGCCGATGGCCGCATGGACCGCGCACCGCATGGCGGAGCGCCTCGCCGAGGTGCGCCGGTCCGGCGAGCTGCCGTTCCTCCGCCCCGACGGCAAGACGCAGGTGACGCTCGGCTACGACGGCCACACCCCGAAGACGGTGGACTCCGTGGTGCTGTCGACCCAGCACCACCCCGACATCTCGCAGAAGGCGCTGCGCGCCGCCGTCCGCGCCGAGGTGATCGAGCCGGTGCTCGAGGCGACCGGCCTCGACGTGTCGGACGTCAAGTTCTACATCAACCCGGCCGGCCCGTTCGTCATCGGCGGCCCGAAGGGCGATGCCGGCCTCACCGGCCGCAAGATCATCATCGACACCTACGGCGGCGCATCGCGTCACGGCGGCGGCGCCTTCAGCGGCAAGGACCCGTCGAAGGTCGACCGGTCGGCGGCGTACGCGATGCGCTGGGTCGCCAAGAACGCCGTGGCCGCCGGACTCGCGGACCGCCTCGAGGTGCAGGTCGCGTACGCCATCGGCAAGGCCAAGCCTGTCGGGCTCTACGTCGAGACCTTCGGCACCGGGCGGGTCGCCGACGAGGTCATCACCCGCGCGATCCTCGACGTGTTCGACCTCCGTCCCAAGGCGATCATCGAGCAGCTCGACCTGCTGCGCCCGATCTACGCACAGACGGCGGCCTACGGTCACTTCGGCCGAGAGCTTCCCGATTTCACGTGGGAGCGCACGGACCGCGCCGACGCGCTGCGCGCGGCCGCCGGTCTCTGACGCGGGCGGCGTGAGCGCGGTGCCCGTCCAGGCGCGGAGCGACACCGATGCCGCGCCGTCGCCGATCCGTCGCCGTCGTGTCGCGCGCGTGCTGCTGGACTCTCCGCTGCCGCAGCTCGACCGGCTGTTCGACTACGAGATCCCCGACGAGCTCGCGGCCGAGGCGCTGCCGGGCGTGCGCGTGCGTGTGCCGCTGCGCAGCGCGGGGCGCGTGATCGACGGATTCCTCGTCGAGCTGGGGGAGCCGGATGCCTCGGACCGGCCGCTCTCTCAGCTGGAGGCCGTCGTCTCGCCGATGCCCGTGCTGACGCCGCGTCTCTACGCGCTCGCACGCCGAGCCGCGGACCGCGCGGCCGGCTCAGCGGGCGACATCCTGCGCCTGGCGATCCCCAAGCGCATGGTGCGGGCCGAGAAGGCGTGGCTGGCGGCCGACCCGCCGTCACGGCCGGAGCTGACCTCAGAGGCGCAGACGTGGGCCGATGCCGTCCTGGCCGAGTATCCCGGCCTGGCGGACGCGCTCTCGCACGGCACCCGCCTGGCGCTCGACGCGCCCCCGCAGCCGGCGACGCTCGACGACGGCACCCCCGTCGGCGCGTGGGCCCTGCTGCTCGCGGCGGCGGCGGTGCGCACGCTCGCGGAGGGGCGCAGCGCGATCGTCGCCGTGCCCGACCATCGCGACCGCTCCCAGCTCGAGGCCGCGCTGCGGGCCTGGGTGCCCGCCGATGCGCTGGTGCGCGACGACGCGAAGCAGAGCGGGCCGACCCGCTATACGGCGTTCCTGCGCACCCTGGCGGATGCCCCGTGCATCGTGATCGGCAACCGCTCGGCCGTGTACGCCCCGGTCGCCGACCTGGGCCTGATCATGCTCTGGGACGACGGCGACCCGCTGTTCAGCGAGCCGCTCAGCCCGGGTGTCCACGCCCGCGACGCGGCGCTGCTGCGGCAGGAGCTCGACGGCGGCGCGCTCGTCTTTGCCGGGCACACGCGCACGAGCGACGTGGAACGCCTCGTCGGAGTCGGGTGGGTGCGCGACCTGCCGGCGGCGCGGCGGCGCAGCCCCCGAGTGGTGCTCACCGCGCATCGCGAGGGGGAGTCACGTGCCGCGCGCGTGCCGTCGGCGGCGTTCGCCGCTGCCCGCGAGGCTCTCACCCAGGGTCCCGTGCTGGTGCAGGTGTCTCGTCCGGGGTACGCGCCCGTGCTCGTGTGCGCGAGCTGCCGGCATCCCGCCCGCTGCGCGCACTGCGGCGGTCCGCTCCACGCTGCTCGCCACGGCGCCGTCCCGGCCTGCACGTGGTGCGGGCGGGCCGCCAACGCGTGGTCGTGCCCCGAGTGCTCCTCGACGATGCTGCGCATGGCCTCCTCCGGCAGTGAGCGCACGGCCGACGAGCTGGGCCGCGCTTTCCCGGGCACGCGCGTCGTGGTCGCAGACGGCGACCACCCGGTCGTGTCGGTGGACGAGCGTCCCGCGCTCGTCGTCGCCACCCGCGGCGCCGAGCCGCTGGCGGTCGGCGGGTACCGCGCGGTGATCCTGCTGGACGGGGACCGGATGCTGATGGCCGACGATCTGCGCATCGGCGAGTCCTGCCTGCGCTGGTGGTCCAACGCGGCCGCGCTGGCCGCTCCCGGCGCTCCCGTGCACCTGGTCGGTGTCGGAGGCGAGGTCGCCCGCGCTCTCGCCACGTGGACGCAGGCGGCGTACGCCCGGTCGGAGCTCGCCGATCGTGCGCCGCTGCGCATGCCCCCGACCGTCCGGGTCGCCGCCGTGGACGGCCCGCGGCGCTCGGTCGACGCGGCGCTGGCGGAGCTGCGCCGGGCGGTGCCCGAGCTGGACGGCGAAGCGGTGCTCGGCCCGCTCGCCCACGGCGACGTCGTGCGCGCCCTCGTCCGCTTCGAGTACGGCCTCGGCGCGCGCGTGACCGAGAGCCTGAGGGCGTCGGTGGTCGCCCAGGCCGTGAAGGGCCGTCGCCCGGCGAAGGGACGCCCCGCAGGTGCCGCCAATACACTGAAGGTGCGGGTCGACGTGCCCGACCTCGATCTCTGAATCCCTCGAACGCCACAGATCTGGAGCCTCATGCGCCTCGTCTTCGCCGGCACTCCCGCGCCGGCGGTCCCGTCGCTGCGGCTGCTCGCGGCATCCGAACACGACATCGTCGCCGTCGTCACGCGCCGCGACGCGCCGCTGGGCCGCAAGCGCGTGCTCACGCCGTCGCCGGTCGCGGCCGCCGCCGATGAGCTCGGCCTGCCGGTGATCCGTGCCGATCGGCTCGACGCCGACGTCACCGCCGAGATCGCCGCCTTGCAGCCCGACCTCGGCGTGATCGTCGCGTACGGCGGACTCGTGCGCGAGCCGCTGCTCTCGACGCCGGCGCACGGCTGGATCAACCTGCACTTCTCGCTGCTGCCCCGCTGGCGCGGTGCGGCCCCGGTCCAGCACGCGCTGATCGCGGGGGATGCGGCGACCGGCGCCAGCGTCTTCCAGCTGGTGCCGGAGCTCGACGCCGGCGATGTGTTCGGCGAGCTCGCGATGGACACCCCCGCCGAGGCGACCGCCGGCGAGCTGCTGGCCACGCTCGCGGAACAGGGCGCGCGTCTGCTCGGCGACGTCGTGTCGGGCATCGCCGCAGGCACCGCGGTCGCGCGGCCGCAGGAGGGCGAGCCGACGTACGCCGCGAAGCTCGGCGACGACGACGGCCGGATCCGGTGGGACGAGCCGGCACCAGCGGTGCTCGGCCGCATCCGCGGCGTCACTCCCGAGCCGGGGGCCCACACCACCATCGACGGCGCGCGCATGAAGGTGCTGGCGGTCGCGGCGGCACCCGCCGACGCACCGCACCTGGCGCCGGGCGCGCTCGCACTGCACGCGAAGCGCGTGCTGGCGGGCACCGGCTCCGCACCGATCGTCCTCGACACGGTGCAGCCGGCGGGCAAGGGCGCGATGCGCGCCGCGGACTGGTGGCGCGGGCTGCGCGAGACCCCGGTGGCGGGGTCATGAGCCGCACGGTGGCCGCGCGACGCATCGCGTACGACACGCTGCGGGCGGTCCACGAGTCCGACGCCTACGCGAACCTGCTGCTGCCCACGGCGATCGCGCGGGCGGAGCTGTCGCCCGCCGACGCGGCGCTGACGACCGAGCTGACCTACGGCACGCTGCGACGGCAGGGCACGTACGACGCGGTCATCGCTATCGCCGCCGACCGGCCCGTGACGAGCATCGATCCTGCCGTCCTCGATGCGCTGCGACTCGGCGTGCACCAGCTCCTGTCGACGCGCGTCGCCTCGCATGCGGCGGTCAACGAGTCGGTCGAACTCGCGCGGGCAGCCGGCGGCCGCGGCGCAGCCGGCTTCGCCAATGCCGTGCTGCGTCGTGTCTCGCGCGACACCCCGGGCGACTGGATGACGCACGTCGCCGCCAGCGCCCGCTCCGACGACGAGCAGCTCGGCCTCCTGTTCTCGCACCCGGTGTGGGTCGTGCGGGCGTTCCGTCGCGCGCTGGCCGCCGAGGGGCGGGCCGAGGAGCTGGAGGCCCTGCTGACGGCCGACAACGCCTCGCCCCGCGTGACGATGGCGGCGCTCCCAGGCTTGGCCGAGGCCCCGGACGACGCGCGTCGCACCCCGTTCTCGCCGATCGGCTTCCGGCTCGGCGGGGGCGACCCCGACCAGACCGTGCGCGGGTCCGACGGCCGCATCAGGGTCCAGGACGAGGGCTCGCAGCTCGCGGCCCTCGCGCTCACCCGCGCCCTGCCCGTCGCCGAGGGCGAGCGATGGCTCGACCTGTGCGCGGGTCCGGGCGGCAAGACGGCGGTGCTCGCCGCCGAGGCGCTCGCGCACGGCGCACGGCTCGAGGCGAACGAGATCTCTCCGGCGCGCGCGGGCCTCGTGCGCCAGGCGCTCGCGGGCGTGCCGCTCGACGTCCCGGTCTCGGAGGAGGACGGCCGCACGCGCGCAGAGGCGGCCCCGGCGACCTACGACCGCATCCTCGTCGACGCCCCGTGCACGGGGCTCGGCGCCCTGCGCCGGCGCCCCGAGGCGCGGTGGCGCAAGTCGCCCGGCGACGTGCCCGCACTGACGACGCTGCAGCGGGAGCTGCTGACGGCGGCCGTCGGCGCCCTCAAGCCCGGCGGCATCGTGGCGTACGTCACGTGCTCGCCGCACCTGGCCGAGACGTCCGCCGTCGTCGCCGACATCCGGCGCGAATGGGACGGCGTGCTCGAAGAGGTCTCGGCGCGCGATGTCGTCACGTCGCTGTCGGATGCCGATCCCGCGCTCCCCGCGCAGGCCGACGGCAGCGGACGAGCGCAGCTGTGGCCCCACCGCCACAACACCGACGGCATGTCGATCTCGTTGCTGCGACGGGTCTGATCGCCGCCGGGCGGCCTCACTCGCGCAGCACGAAGCTCCGCGGCATCCGGTCGAATTCGGCACGCAGAGCGACGAGCGCCTCGCGGTGCGTGCGCCCGAGCTCCCGGGCGTCGACGGTCACCGCGGCACCGTCGGGCATCGCGTCGGAGAGTTCGCGCAGCACCGCGACCACGCGTTCCGTGCCCGCGAAGCCCAGTTCCCCCGAGAGACGCAGGACGCGGCCCTGATCCGTGTCCTCGACGGTGAAGGCCGGAACGGCGATGCTGTCGTGGGGTTCGAGAAGATGCATGCCGAACTTCGTCGACAGCGCCTCGATGACCGCGATGCCGCGCACGGAGTTGCCGTGGTCGTCGAGGCGGGGGCTGAAGGCGGCGACCCCGAACTGCGACGGCGCGACGGCCATGAGACCACCGCTCACGCCGCTCTTGGCGGGGAGCCCTACACGCAGGAGCCATTCGCCGGAGTAGTCGTACATCCCGCAGCTGGTCATGATCGAGAGCACGTCCCGGCTGACGTGCTCCCCGACGACGCGATCGCCGGTCACCGGGTTCACGCCGCCGAACGCGAGCGTGGCCGCCATGACGGCCAGGTCGCGGGTGGTGACCAGCAGCGAGCACTGCCGGAAGTACGTCTCGACGGCGATGTCGACGGAACCGTCGATGATCCCGTGCGAGCGGAGCAGATGGGCGAGGGCGCGGTTGCGGTCGCCGGTGTCCGACTCGGAGGAGTACACCTGCTCGTCGACCCATAGCGAACGGCCGGCGAAGGCGGAGAGGCCCTCGACGATGCGGGCTGTGCGGTCGTCGACGCCGTCGCCCGCGATGAGGGCCGACGTGGCGATCGCTCCCGCGTTGACCATGGGGTTCGCCGGCCGGCCGGTGCCGGGTTCGAGGCTGATCGCGTTGAACGGCTCGCCGCTCGGCTCGGCACCCACCTTCCGCAGCACCGCCTCGCGCCCGCGGTCGGCGAGGGCGAGCGCCAGCACGAAGGGCTTGGAGATCGACTGGATCGTGAACTCGTGCGCCACGTCGCCGACGGCCCGCACGCGCCCGTGCGGCCCGACCGCCGCCAGGGCGAGCCGTTCCGGATCGGCGGTCGCGAGCTCGGGGATGTACCCCGCAGGTGCGCCGGAGTCGTGGGGACGGACGTCTTCGAGGACGTCGTGCAGCAGCGCCGTGATCGGATCCACGGCTCGACCATAATGGACGCGTGCTCCCGACCTCCGAGACCGGCCGCGCCGACGGCATCCGCATCAACCCCAGCATGCTCGCGGCCGACTTCGCGAACGTGCAGACAGAGCTCGCGCGGATCGCCACGGCGGACTTCGTGCACGTCGACGTGATGGACAACCACTTCGTGCCGAACCTGACGTTCGGACTGCAGATGGTGGAGCGCGTGCAGGCCACGAGCCCCGTTCCGCTGGACGTCCACCTGATGATCACGAACCCGGATCGCTGGGCGCCCGGGTACGCCGAGCTCGGCGCCGCGTCGGTGACCTTCCACCTCGAGGCGGCGACCGAGCCGGTCGCGCTCGCCCGGCGCCTGCGCGACATCGGCGCGCGCGCCGGTGTCGCGGTCAAGCCGGCGACGCCCGTGGAGGGGCTCTTCGACCTGCTCGACGACTTCGACCAGATCCTGGTGATGACGGTCGAGCCCGGCTTCGGCGGGCAGTCGTTCATGCCCGAGACGATGCCGAAGCTGCGCCGTCTGGCCGATGAGGCCCGCCGCCGCGGGTCGTCGGTGTGGCTGCAGGTCGACGGCGGCATCGGCGAGTCCACCATCGCGCAGGCCGCCGAAGCGGGGGCGGACACGTTCGTCGCGGGCTCCGCGGTGTTCGGCGCAGGCGATCCGGGCAACGCGATCGCGGGCCTGCGTGCGGCGGCCGCCGCGGCGCACGCGCACTGACCGTCGCGTCACGCGGCGCCTCGACGCCCTGCCGGTTCGATACCCTGGCATGGTGAAGACGTTCGATGCCCTGTTCGCCGAGCTGACCGCCAAGGCGGCCGAGCGCCCCGAAGGATCGGGGACCGTCGCAGAGCTGGACGCCGGCGTGCACACGATCGGCAAGAAGATCGTCGAAGAAGCCGCCGAGGTGTGGATGGCCGCCGAGTACGAGTCGACGGATGCCGCGGCCGAAGAGATCTCGCAGCTGCTGTACCACCTGCAGGTGCTGATGCTCGCGAAGGGCCTGAGCCTCGAGGATGTCTACCGACATCTCTGAGCCCCGCTCCGACCCCTCTCATCCCCACATCTAAGGATCCGCGAATGCTGCGCATCGCCGTGCCGAACAAGGGATCGCTGGCCGAGACCGCTGCCGAGATGCTCGCCGAGGCGGGCTACACCGGTCGCCGCGACCCCAAGGACCTCCACGTCATCGACCCCGCCAACGAGGTCGAGTTCTTCTACCTCCGCCCCAAGGACATCGCGACCTACGTCGGCTCGGGTGCGCTCGACGTCGGCATCACGGGTCGCGACCTGCTGCTGGATGCCCGGATGCCGGGCGCCCGAGAGATCGAGAACCTCGGGTTCGCGGCATCCACGTTCCGCTTCGCCGCACCGGCGGGCCGGTTCAGCGACGTCCGCGACTTGGACGGCGTGCGCATCGCGACGTCGTACCCGGGGCTGGTCGACGCCTTCCTCGACGAGCACGGCGTCGCCGCCGACCTGGTGCCGCTGGACGGCGCGGTCGAGTCGGCCGTCGAGCTGGGCGTCGCGGACGCGATCGCCGACGTCGTCGAGACGGGCACCACCCTGCGTCAGGCGGGGCTCGAGGTGTTCGGACCGGTGATCCTCAAGTCCGAGGCCGTGCTCATCGGCGCCCCGACCGAGGCGGACGGCACCGAGACGCTGCTGCGCCGCCTGCGCGGCGTGATGGTCGCGCGCCGCTACGTGATGGTCGACTACGACCTGCCCGCCGAGCTGGTCGACGCGGCCGTCGCGATCGCGCCGGGGGTCGAGTCGCCCACGATCTCGCCGCTGCGCGACCCCGCGTGGGTCGCCGTGCGGGTCATGGTGGCCCGCAAGGGCGTCAACCAGGTGATGGACGCGCTGTACGCGATCGGCGCCCGCGCGATCCTCGTCACCGCGATCCACAACGCGAGGCTCTGATGTCGCTCGTCTGCCGCGTGATCCCGTGCCTGGACGTCGCCGCCGGGCGCGTCGTGAAGGGCGTCAACTTCCAGAACCTGCGCGACATGGGAGACCCCGTCGAGCTCGCCCGCGAGTACTTCCGGCAGGGCGCCGACGAGATCACCTTCCTCGATGTCACCGCGACCGTCGACGAGAGGTCGACC
>NZ_JBQCIP010000145.1:0-3264 GCF_051953575.1 Microbacterium sp. | reverse complement strand
AAACCCGTGTGACTCATGAGACGCGCGGTGCGCCCGCACTCAGCCGGCGGCGGACTGCTTGGCGCGGCGTTCACGCGCCTCCCGTGCCGTCTGGCGCTCCACCTTGCGCGCCGCCCGCAGGAGCTTCTCGGCCTCACGGACGGCCTTGCGGGCCTCGCGGAACTTCTTGTCGTCGGCGATGTCCGCGTCATCCGACTGCGTCCACGGGATGCCGGCGGCATGGCGGCCTTCGGCGGCCGCGGCGATGTAGTCGGCGATCCCGTCGAGGCCTCGCTGCAGCGCGAACGCGAACGGGTCGGAGTCGTCGAGGAACGCGCCCGCGTCGATCGCCGCGCGCAGATGCGGGTAGGCGTCTCCCGTGATGAGAGCACGGAACATGGCATCCTCGGCGCGAGTGATCGTCGGCCCGTCCATCCCCCGCTCCCGTGCGAGCCGGGCGTAGCCGGCCAGGATGCTGCCCGCCCACCGGGCGGAGCCGCTGACGAACAGCATCACGGCGAGCCGCTCCTCGTGCGTGAGCTGCGTGCCGGCGAGCGCACGGAGGCCGGCATCCATCCACGCGGCCATGTTCGGGGTGACCGGGACCCCCGAGATCGGGATGTCGAGCACCCAGGGGTGGGCGAGGTGGTTCTGCACCTGCTCGCGGTACAGCGCCTCGAGCTGCTCGCGCCAGCCGCCGGCCTCGCCGACGGTGTCGGACGGGGTGCCGGTCGCCTCCTCCTGCATCAGCAGGATGAGGTCCTCCTTCGCGCTGACGTAGCGGTAGAGCGACATCGGCGTGAAGCCCAGGCGCGCGGCGACCGCAGCCATCGACACCGCCCCGAGTCCGTCGGCGTCGGCGATCTCGACCGCCGCCTCGACGATGCGCTCGACGCTCATCTCGCGCTTGGGGCCGCGCTGCGGGTTGGCCGCGACGCCCCAGGCCAGGGCGATGCCGCGCGGGAGCTCGGGCTCGAGGTCTTCGGTCATGCCGTCATCCTAGGACTGTTTATTACGTAAACAGTGTGTTACCGTCATAAACAGTTGCGACAGTAAACAGTTTCACTCGTACACGGAAGGATGCTCCGCATGTCAGCTCCCGCCATCGACATCCGCGGGCTCGGCAAGAGCTTCGGTCGTTCCGTCGTCCTCGACGGACTCGATCTGAGCGTCGCCCGCGGCGAGATCTTCGCGCTGCTGGGCGCGAACGGCGCCGGCAAGACGACCACCATCTCGATCCTCACCACACTCCAGCGCCCCGACCGCGGCACCGCCGCCGTCGCCGGCTTCGACGTCGCCGCCCAGCCCGACGCGGTGCGCCAGCGCATCGCGCTGACGGGCCAGTCCGCCGCCGTCGACGACATGCTCACCGGCACCGAGAACCTCGTGATGCTCGGTCGCCTGTCCGGACTGTCGCCGCGCCGGGCCCGCGCCCGTGCGGCGGAGCTGCTCGAGCGCTTCGCGCTGACGGATGCGGCGACGAAGGGCGTCCGGACGTACTCCGGCGGCATGCGCCGCCGACTCGACCTGGCCCTGAGCTTCGTCGTGGTGCCCGAGGTGCTCTTCCTCGACGAGCCGACGACGGGCGTCGACCCGCGCAGCCGCCGTGACCTGTGGGAGGTGATCCGGTCGCTGTCGGATGCCGGCACCACCGTCTTCCTGACGACGCAGTACCTCGAAGAGGCCGACCAGCTCGCCGACCGCGTCGCCGTGCTCGACGCGGGGGCGATCGTCGCGACCGGCACGCCGGCCGAGCTCAAGGCGCTCGTCGGCACCGACACCGTGGTGCTGACCGACGCCGGCGGGGCGGTCGTGCGCGAGGTGCCCACCGACGGCAGCGTCGCCGGCCTGCGCGACGCCATCGCCCGACTCGGCGCCGACGACCTGCCCGGCGCAGAGGTCACGCTGCGCCGTCCCACGCTCGACGACGTCTTCCTGTCGCTGACCGGAACACCGGGGGCGGCATCCGCTCCCGCCCACCGCACGACCCCCGACACCGCCAAGGAGTACGCATGACCACGCTCGCCCCGACCGCCGTGACGGCGGTCCCCCGCCCGCGCCTGCGCGGATTCACCGCCGAGGCGGTGTTCGTCCGGCGCAGCATGACGCAGTCGCTGCGCGACGGCGAATCGCTCAGCATGTCGATCCTGCTGCCGGTGATGCTCATGCTGCTGTTCACGTTCGTGTTCGGCGGCGCGCTCGACCCCGCCGGCTCGTACGTCGACTACGTCGTGCCGGGCATCATCCTGCTGTGCGCCGGGTTCGGCGCCGCGACCACCGCGACGTACGTCGCGCGCGACATGTCCAGCGGCATCATCGACCGGTTCCGCACGATGCCGCTGCGCGCCGGCGCCGTGCTCACCGGGCACGCGATCTCGAGCCTCGCGCGCAACCTCGTGGCCACCGCCGTCGTCATCGGCGTCGCCCTGCTGGTCGGATTCCGCCCGAGTGCCGGCGTCGTCGCATGGGTCGCGGCGACCGCTCTCATCGCGCTGTACATCCTGGCGATCACGTACCTGTTCGCCGCGATCGGCCTCGCCGCGGGCAGCCCCGAGGCGGCCTCGGGCTACGGCTTCATCCTGCTGTTCCTGCCCTACCTGTCGAGCGCCTTCGTGCCCGTCGACACGATGCCGACGTGGCTGCAGTGGTTCGCCGACAACCAGCCGATCACGCCGATCATCGAGACGATCCGCGGGCTGCTCATGGGCACCGCCCTCGGCACCGAGCCGCTGTGGGCCGTCGGCTGGTGCGCTCTCATCCTCGCCGTCTCGGCGGTGTGGGGCGCGTGGCTGTTCGGCCGGAAGGCCGGCCGGCGCTGACGACGTGGATGAGGGATGCCGCGGCCCGCGGCATCCCTCATCCGAGGCTCAGCGCCCGGGAAGCTTCTTGAGCGCGGTCTCGAACGCGTGCTTGGCGGATGCCGCGGCCCGGCCGACCACGTCGGCGGCGTGCGCGGCGGAGTCCGGCAACGAGGTCACGGCGGCGTCGGCGGCATCGCTGCCCGCGCCGTCGTCCAGGAACGGGACCAGCCAGTCGTCGACCTCGTCCAGCGGCGCGGCCGAGAGACTGTAGTAGCGGTGCTGGCCCTCTTCGCGGACCGACACGAGGTGGGCGTCGCGGAGGACCTTCAGGTGCTTCGAGACGGTCGGCTGGCTCGCGCCGAGCTCGGTGACGATGTGCGACACGCTGGTGCCGCGTTCTCCGGCGGATGACCGATCGAGCAGCAGTCGCAGGATGTCGCGACGCGTTCCGTCCGCGATCACGTCGAAGATGTCCGCCATAGGC
>NZ_JBQCIP010000144.1:0-9074 GCF_051953575.1 Microbacterium sp. | reverse complement strand
GCCGGTGGCCGGCGCCGTGCCACCCTTCGACGAGTCGAACACCGACACCGTGAGCGACTGCGACGCCGCGACCTGCTCGGCGCCGCCGTTGCGCGACCACGCGCCCTCATACGTGAGCTGCGCGTCGTCGTCGTTCAGCGCGATCGTCGCGCCCTTCGCCGGAGTGAAGGTGAACAGGCGCGTGCCGTGCACGGGCACGTCCGTCGCGACGAACGACCCCTCGGCCTTGCCGATGTCCTTCTTCGCCCACAGGTCGCGCACCTTCACCGAGCCCGACAGCCCGACGTCGGCCAGCGACACCGTCATGTCGGCATCCGTCTGCCCGAGGTTGAACACCGCGACCGTGACCGAGCCGTCGGGGTTGGCCGTGTACCAGGTCTGCTGCGGGGATGCCGTCGAGACGGGGTGCGCCGGACGCCCGGCCTGGTTCACCGCGATGACCTCGGGGTTCGTGAGCAGCTGGATGCCGTAGTCGTCGAGCTGCGTGAGGTCGTTGCCGACGTACATCGGCGCCGCCGACACCGCCCACAGCGTCGCCGCCGTGCGGCGCTCGTCCTTGGTCAGGCCGTCCATCTTGCCGTTGCCGACGTTGAGCGAGTCGAAGTCGTTCCACCCGCGGTCGGGGCCGGCGTACCGCCACCAGTCCGCGGCGCGCGGGAACAGGCGGGCGATGTTGTTCCAGTTCGTGAGCGCGGTCTTCTCGCAGTAGCACTCGACGTCCCACTCGACACGCCAGCCGTCGGCGTACTGCGCCCAGTAGTCGGCGTAGCGGATGTCGAGCGCCCACGACAGCTCGAACCAGATGCCGTTGCGGTGCAGCGCCTGCGACCACGCCTTGACGTCGTCGCGGGCATCCAGCGACAGGTCGCTGACGCCCGACCCGGGGGTCACGCTGTCGAACTTCAGGAAGTCGATGCCCCACTGACCGAACATGTCGGCGATGGAGTCGACGTACTTCTGGGCGCACGGGTTCGAGAAGTCGATCCGGTAGCCGATGCCCCAGTAGTCCGCCTTCTGGATCGGCTGCTTGACGATGTCGCCGGTCGAGCAGTCGGGGGCGCCGAAGATCGGCAGATCGGCCTCGTAGACCTGCGGCGAGATGCCGGGGATCGCGTACAGGCCGACCTTCTGCCCGTTGGCGTGGATGTGGTCGATGACGGCCTGAAGTCCGTCCGGGTACAGCTTCGCGCTCGGCGTGGGACGCCCGTACTCGTCGACGCCGTCGTTCCAGGCGGCGTCGATGTTGATGTGGTCGTAGCCGGCGGACTGCAGCTTCTGATGCATCGCATCGGACTGCGCGATGATCTGGTCCGCGGTGATCCACGTCGAGCCGTTCCCCGCGTAGACCTGCATGCTGTAGCTGCTCCAGCCCATGTACGGTCGCGCGCCCGGCGCGTCGTCGGGAACGGTCGCCGCGGGGACGACCGCCGGAGCGGGAGTGGATGCCTCGGCCCGGGGCCCCGCGGCGACCGCGGCACTCCCGATCCCGATGGTCGTGCCGACGGCAGCGACAGCCAGCGCCGCGAGCCACCGTCGCCCGAGGGCGTGGCGGTTCCTGGTGTTCATGGTTTCCTCTCTGCGGTGGGTTCATCGGCGAACCCCGCGCCCCATCGCGCGGTCCCCTGGGAGTGTGTCGACGCCGGCGGGTCAGGCGACCTTCACGACGTCGAAGAGCAGCGCCTGCTGCGGGTTGAGGGTGGGCAGCGGCACGCCTGCGACGGCGACCACGGCGCCCGGCAGCTCGATGCCCCCGTTGACCGCGGGGCGCATCCAGTCCGGGTCGGCGACCTCGTGACGGCTGGTGGCGCCCAGCTCCGGGCGCACACGGACGCGGTACCGCGCGGCGGTGTCGAGACCGGGGAAGCGCACGCGGCCGCTCTGTCCGTCAGGAGAGGTCGCCAGACGCGCCCACGTGAACAGCGCCCGCCCGCCGTCCTGGGCGACGATGCCGGTGAGCATCGTCGCATCGTCGGCGAGGTCGGCGTTGACGATGCGCCCGGTGTGGATGAGGTCCCGCAGCTCGCGGTAGAGGGCCGCCCACGCGGTGACGGTGCGCAGGTCCTCCGGCCCGGCGACGGTCAGGTCGGTCTCGATGCCGGCGTGCGCGGTGAGGGCGACGGCGAGGCGGAACGACAGGTCGGTCTCACGCGACGTCGTGTGCGACCGGTGCGCGCCGAGGTGCGAGCCGATGAGCTCCGGAGGCACGAGGAGGCGCGTCCAGCGCTCGATGCGGGCCCGCTCGACAGGGTCGTTGCAGTCCGACGCCCACACCCGGTCGGTGCGCTCGAGGATGCCGAGGTCGACGCGGCCGCCGCCGCCCGAGCACGTCTCGATCTCCAGCCGCGGGTGGCGGGCGCGCAGCTCGTCCAGCAGTCGGTACAGCGCGCGGGTCTGCTCGTGGACGAGTGGCCGGTCGCCCTCGGCGCGGCGGGCGACCGGCTCGACGAGATCGCGGTTGTGATCCCATTTGAGGTAGTCGATGTCGTACTCGGCGACGAGCGCGCTGATGCGCTCCAGCACGAGCGCGTAGGCCTCGGGGTTCGCGATGTCGAGCACGTGCTGGCTGCGGGCGGTCGGCCCGACGCCTTCGCGGGGCGCGAGCACCCAGTCGGGGTGGGCGCGGGCGAGATCGGAGTCCGGGCTGATCATCTCGGGCTCGAACCACAGGCCGAACTGCATGCCGCGCGCACGGACGGCGTCGACGAAGGGCCCGAGGCCGTCTGGCCACACCTGCTCGTCGACGAGCCAGTCGCCGAGCCCGGCGTTGGCGTCGCGGCGCCCCTGGAACCACCCGTCGTCGAGCACGATGCGTTCGACGCCCACCTCGGCGGCACTGTCCGCGATCTGGACGAGCCGCTCGAGGTCGTGGTCGAAGTAGACCGCCTCCCACGTGTTGAGCACGAGCGGACGCGGCGCGGTCGGGTGGCTGCGCCGCGCCCGGAGCCGCCGGTGGAAACGCGCCGACAGCCCGTCGAGACCTCGATCTGACCAGGTGAACAGGACGGTGGGGGCGTCGTAGCGCTCGCCCGGCTGCAGCACGACTTCCCCGGACCGCAGCAGCTCCCCCGCGCCGATGACGCGGGACAGCGCGCCGGCTCCCTCGGGCAGCCGCTCGGCGAGGTACTCGCCGTCGCCGCTCCAGGCGAGGTGCACGCCCCACACCTCGCCGTGCCCGAATCCGAAGGAGGGCGTGCCGGCGACGAGCAGGAACGGTGTGTCGTGCCCGGGCTTGCCCCGCCGCGCGCGGCGGGAATGGGTGCCGAACGAGAACGGGAGGCGCTGCGGCGAACGCTCGCGGCACCACTTGCCGGTGAAGTCCAGCAGCTCTCCCGCCCGGTCGGGCAGCGGCACGAGCGCCCGCAGCCCGTCGACGAGATAGGGGGATGCCGCCTCCGCGGGATTCTCGACCGACAGGTCGACCGACAGGACCCCGGCGGCGTCCAGCCCGTACTCCAGCCGGGCGCGCGTGCCGGCCACGGCGTCGTCGAAGCGCAGCACGATCCGGCCGCCGCCCGCCTCGGCGTGGAGGACCTCGGCGTCGAGCAGCCGAGGACGCGGGGTCGTGGCGGTGCCGCCCCGGTGCCCCGCCTGCGCGGGCGTGCCCGCCCAGCCGTCCTGCTCGGTGGGCCACACCGAGAAGACGCGCGGCACATCCGGCGAGTTGTTGAGCACCGCCGGCACGGCCGTCGCGCGCAGCGCCTGGGCCGTGGCCGCGCCGAGATCGCCCAGGTCGGCGCCCCAATGCAGCAGCCTCGGCTGCGCACCGGTCACATCGACGACCAGCGCGGCACCGGCCGCACGCAGAGTGTGGACGGCGCCTTCACCGTTGACCATTCGAGCTCCTCGGTCGAGTTTCTTGACATCGGTAATTAATCATGAATACGCTGGCGTCGCAAGCAAAGATCCGAGGTCTGCGGGCGAAGACGCCCCCAGCCGCGATCTCCGGGCCGAGACCCTTGAGGACCGAATGAGCGACACCCTGCGACTGTCGTGGAGCGCCCCCGCCGACCGGTGGGAGTCCGCCGTTCCGCTGGGCAACGGGCGCATCGGAGCGATGGCGTTCGGGGGCGCGACGGGCCGGTACGCGCTCAACGATGCGACCGTGTGGTCGGGCACGCCGGACGGCCCCGCCGCCGCGCTGCGGGACGTGCTCGCGGGCGGCGCGGGCCCCGAGCGACTTGCCGACGTGCGCGCCGCCCTCGACGCGGGCGACGTCCGCACGGCAGAGCGCCTGCTGATGTCGTTCGAGGGACCGTACTCGCAGGAGTACCTGCCGCTGGCCGACCTCTCGGTCGCCCTCGAGGGCGCGGCGGCCGAGTCTCCGGCCCGCGTGCTCGACCTCGACGAAGGCGTCCTGACCGAGCGGCTGCGCGTGCCGGGCGGCACCGTCGTCCGCCGCTCCTGGGTGTCGGCGCCCGCCCAGGCGCTGCTGGTCGAGCTCACGTCCGACGTCGCGTTCGCGGCATCCCTCTCGCTCACCTCGCCCCTGTGGAGCACGCCGCGCGACCTGGGTCTCGACGTCGAGATCCCCGTCGACGGCGCCCCGCTGCACGAGACCTCCGTCGAACCGCCCCTGCGGTACGCCGAGGCCGGTGCCGACTTCGACGCCTTCGCGGCCGTCGCGGTCGCACTGGACACCGACGGTTCCGTGGACGCCGCGCCCGCGCGCGCGACCGTCCGCGGAGCTCACCGGCTGCTGATCGCCCTCTCCACTTCGTCCCGCGCCGAGTTTTGGTGGGCCGACGCGGACGGGGAGTGGCGGACCGCCTCCCGTGAGGCGATCCGGGACCGCGCCGCGCAGCGCGTGGATGCCGCGGCTCGCCGCGCACCGTCCGCGCTGCTCGCCGAGCACGTCGCCGACCGTCGGCGCCATGCTCGGGCGCGGTTCGCGATCGGCGGTCGCCGGGAGGGCGTCTGGGACGTCGACCGCGACATCCTTCACGGCGACGACGCACAGCTGCGCGCGTCGGTGATCGCCGAGTACGGCGCCTACCTGCTCGCATCGTCGTCGCGCATCGGCGGACCGCCGGCGAACCTGCAGGGCATCTGGAACGACCAGCTGCGCCCTGCCTGGTCGTCGAACTACACGATCAACATCAACACCCAGATGAACTACTGGGCAGCTCCCGTGCTGGGCCTCGACGACGCGTTCGAGCCGCTGCTCGCGCTCGTCGAGCACCTTTCACGCACTGGGACCGACGTGGCCCGCGATCTTTACGGCGCACGCGGCTGGGTGGCGCACCACAACTCCGACCTCTGGGGCTGGAGCCTTCCGGTCGGAGGCGGGCACGGTGCCCCGAGCTGGGCCATCTGGATGATGGGGGGCGTGTGGCTCACCCACAATCTGTGGGACGCGTACGAGTACGGCGGCGACGTCGATCTGCTGCGCGCCCGCATCTGGCCCGTCATGCGCGGCGCCGCGGAGTTCTGCCTCGACTGGCTGGTGCCGGCGCCGGACGGCACCCTCCGCACGTCGCCGTCGACCTCGCCCGAGAACTCGTTCGTCGCCGACGACGGCGATAACACGGCGCTCGGCCTGACCGCGGCATCCGATCTCTTCCTGATCCGCGCGCTGTTCGAACGGGCTCTGACCGCGATCGCCGTGCTCGGGATCGACGACCCGCTCGCCGCCGAGCTCGACCGCGCACTCGCGATGCTCGCCCCGGTGGGCATCGGCGCAGACGGACGCCTCAGGGAATGGTCGGCCGAGGTCGTGGAGTCGGAGCCGCTGCACCGTCACCTGTCGCCGCTCATCGGCATGCACCCCCTCGATGTGCTCACACGCGAGCGCGACCCCGAGCTGTTCGAGGCGGGCGTCCGCCTGCTGGATGCCCGCGGTCCCGGTGCGATGGGCTGGTCGTGGGCCTGGAAGATCGCGATGCGCGCCCGCATCGGCGACGGCGAGACGGCCGCGCAGCTGCTCGGCGAAGCGCTCACGCCGTTCGAGGGCGACGCGACCCGGCACGGCCCCGTCGACGGCTCGGAGTGGGGTGGACTGCTGCCGAACCTCTTCAGCACGCACCCGCCGTTCCAGATCGACGGCAACCTCGGGTTTCCGGCGAGCATCGCCGAGATGCTCGTGCAGAGCCACGGCGGCGTCGTGCGGCTGCTTCCGGCGCTGCCGGCCGCGTGGACCGACGGCGACGTGCAGGGTCTCGGCGCCCGCACCGGCCTCGTCGTCGACCTCGCCTGGCGCGAGGGCGTGCTCGTGTCGGCGTCGCTGCGCAGCATCCGCGGCGGCGACCGCCGGGTGACCGTCGCGTATGGCGACCGCCGCATCGAGCTCGACGTGCCGGCGGGCGGGGCGGTCGACGTGGCGGCGGCGATCCTGGATGCCGGCGCCCTGACGATCGGGGCGCACGATGCGCGGTGAGCTCACGCTCGTCGACGAGCCGACCACGCAGACCGAGCCGTCCGACTTCGACGCGTTCTGGGCCGAGACGCTCGCCGAGACGCGCCGGCACCCGCTCGACGTCACGATCGAGCCCAGGCCGACGCGCCTGGCGGTGATCGACGTGTTCGACGTGACCTTCCGCGGATTCGGCGGCACGCCGATCCGCGCGTGGCTCCGCGTCCCGCACGGCGCGGCCGCTCCACTGCCGGGCCTCGTGCAGTTCTTCGGCTACGGGAACGGCCGGGGGCACGCGCTGCGAGACCTGCGCTGGGCCGCGGCCGGCTACGCCCACCTCGTGGTGGATGCCCGCGGCCAGGGACACGGCGACACCGACGACGACCATCCGGACGGCGGCCCCTCGGCCGGCGGATTCCTCACGCGCGGCATCCGCTCGCCGCACGAGTACTACTACCGGCGGGTGTATGCCGATGCCGTGCGCGCCGTCGAGGCCCTGCGGTCGCTGGATCTCGTCGACCCGGCGCGCGTGGGCGCCGTGGGCGCGAGCCAGGGCGGCGGGATCGCCCTGGCGATCGCGGGGCTCGTGCCGGATCTCGCCGTCGCGATCGTGCAGGCCCCGTTCCTGTGCGAGCTCGACCGCGCCGCCGACCTCAGCGACGAGCACCCCTACGCGCTGCTCACGCAGTACTTCGCCGACCGCCGGCTCGACACCGCGGCGGCCCTCGACACGCTGCGCTACTTCGACGGGATCAACCACGCCAGGCGCGCGAACGCACCGGCGCTGCTGAGCACCGGGCTGCGCGACGGCATCGCACCCCCGGGAACGGTGCTGCCCGCCTTCACCGCCTACGCCGGGCCGAAGCAGATCGTGCTGTGGCCCTACAACGGCCACGAGGCGGGCGGCGACCTCGACGAAGAGAACGCGCTCGAGTTCGCCGCCGCCCGGCTCGGGGCGCCCTGAGACGCCGACCGCACGAATTCGCTACCGTAACGACAACGACCGAGGGAACCGATGGACCACGACACCGCCGCGCGCACGACGCTCATCCGCACGGCGTCCGAGGCCGGGTCGAGGGTGTTCGCCACCATCCTGACGCGCAGCCCGATCAGCCGCATCGACATCGCGCGCCAGACCGGCCTGTCGCAGGCCGCCGTCACCAAGGCGGTGTCGCCCCTCGTGGCCGCGGGCCTCGTCGACGCCCCGCCGGCCACGCAGCGCGACGGCAACCCGGGCCGCCCGGCCGCCCCCGTCTCGATCGTCCCCGACGCGATGGTCATGCTCGGCATCAAGGTCAACGTCGACGAGGTGATCGGCGTCGCCACGGACCTGTCGACCGATGTGCTGGTGAGCGAGAGCCGGGCGCTCGCTGCGCACGATCCGGCCACAGCCGCCGACGCGGTCGTCGAGGTGGTGACGGCGCTCGAAGCCGGCCTCGGCGACAAGGCCGACGCCATCGCCGGCGTCGGGGTGTCGGTGTCGGGCGACGTCGACACGGTCGCCGGGGTCGTCCGCGAGTCGGCCATCATGGGCTGGACCGACGAGCCGTTCGGCGTCGCACTGCAGGACCGCCTCGGCCGGCCCGTCACGCTCGAGAACGACGTGCACGCGCTCACCGTCGGCGAGCACTGGTTCGGCGTCGGGCTCGGCACCGAGTCGTTCGCGATCGTCACGATCGGCCGCGGCATCGGCAGCGGCCTGCATCTGAACGGCCAGGTCGTCACCGGCGCCTACGGGGTGGCGGGCGAGATCGGCCACCTGCCGCTGGCCGACCCCTCGCGCGTCTGCCCGTGCGGGCGGCGCGGCTGCGTCGAGGCGGTGGCGTCGACCCCCGCGATCGAGGCGTCGCTGTCGGCGGCCTTCGGGCGTGACATCGGCATCGACGAGGCGGTGCGCCTCGCCCACGCGGGCGACCCGATCGCCGACGCCGCGTTCCGCGAGGCGGCCGGGCTCGTCGGCACCGCGATCGCCACCCTCGTGAACCTGACCGGACCGGAGCTCGTCATCATCGGCGGCGAGGGCGTCGCCGACTTCGACCTGTACGACGCGACGCTGCGCGACGCGTTCGACGCCCACGCGTTCGGCGCCGCCGCCCGGTGCCGCATCGTGGTGCGGCCGCACACCTTCCAGGACTGGGCGCGCGGCGCTGCCGCGGCCGCCATCCAGTCACTGGTCCGCTGACGCCGCGTCGCGGCATCCATTCGGTTCCGGAGGAGCCATGTCCGTCATCACGCACGCCCGAGCCATGCTCGTCGACATCCCCGTCGAGACCGTCCGCACCGACGCCGTGCAGTCGTTCGTGAAGCAGGAGACCATCGTCGTCGACCTCGAGACGTCGGACGGCACGCCCGGCCGCGGCTACTCGTACACGATCGGCACGGGCGGCCGCGCCGTGCTGTCGATGCTGCGGGAGCACCTCCTGCCCGCCCTCGTCGGGCAGGACGTGCGCCGACCCGAGGCGGTGTGGCGACACCTGTTCGGCCAGACCCGGGCGACGACCGTGGGCGCGATCACCTCCCTCGCGCTCGCGGCGATCGACACCGCCGTGTGGGATGCCCGCTGCCGCCGCGAGGACGAACCGCTGTGGCGCGCGGCGGGCGGTGCGGAGCCGCAGGTGCCGCTGTACGACACCGAGGGCGGCTGGCTGCACATCGACACCGAGACGCTCGTCGCCAACACCCTCGCGGCGCGCGACGGCGGCTGGCACGGGTCGAAGCTCAAGGT
>NZ_JBQCIP010000143.1:0-33877 GCF_051953575.1 Microbacterium sp. | reverse complement strand
GAGATTGCGGCCGAACTGGTCGAGCACCTGCGAGCCGCCCTGCGTGCTCCCCTGGGTCTGCTCGCCGGCGCCCGAGGCGACACCCGCGGGCTCCTTGCCCTGGTAGCCCGAGAGCAGCTGGATGACCTGCTGGCGCACCTTGTTGAGGTCTGCGCCGAGCTTGACGAGCACCTGGGCGGCGACGCCCTCGCCCTCGCGGATGAGGCCGAGCAGGATGTGCTCGGTGCCGATGTAGTTGTGGCCGAGCTGCAGGGCCTCGCGGAGGCTGAGCTCGAGCACCTTCTTGGCGCGCGGCGTGAAGGGGATGTGGCCGGTCGGCTGCTGCTGGCCCTGGCCGATGATGTCCTGCACCTGCTCGCGCACGGCGTCGAGCGAGATGCCCAGGCTCTCGAGCGCCTTGGCGGCGACGCCCTCGCCCTCGTGGATGAGACCGAGCAGGATGTGCTCGGTGCCGATGTAGTTGTGGTTGAGCATCTTCGCCTCTTCCTGGGCGAGGACGACCACACGACGGGCACGGTCGGTGAATCTCTCGAACATCTCGTTCACTCCTCCGGGGCGTCTCGGGCGGTGAGCCCACTGCGCCTTACAACGAGGGTAGCCAGCGGGCCCGGACGGAAGAGCGTTGTTCGCCGTGGGCATAGCGCACGTGAAACGCAACGGAACGCTTGCGCCGCGGCATCCGCGGGGTTTATCGTTTGTCGATACCAACGTTTATCGATATGGAATGGAAGGGCTCCGATGAGCGACCTCGCCGTGGGCACGGCTCCCGCCCGCGCAGACCGCGTCACCATGCGGGTGATCGGCGGACTCGTGATCGCCATGGCTGTCGCACTCGCGGCCGGGCAGACCATCGCGGCGGCGCACTACGCATGGGCCGCCTCCGTCGACCTCTCGCTCCTGGCCGACGCGCCCGTGCCGGTCGAGCCCGGCCGGGGCGTCGAGGCGGCGGCCGTCGAATCGGTGACGCTGGCCACGGATTCTCTCAGCGCCGGTGCTCGCGCACTGTTCGCCGGCTCCGCCCTGGTGCTGGGACTCACCGCGCTGATCGTCGGCTTCGCGCTGGCATGGCTGGTGTTCGCGGCCGCGAGCGGTCGACCGTTCCGTGCAGCGGTCTACCGCTTCAGCCTGGCCGCGGGTCTCGCCCTCGTCCTCGGTCCGCTGCTGGCGACCGCCCTCAGCGGGTTCGCCTCGATGCAGGCCGCCGTCGAGCTCAACGGGGCCGTCGACGGCATCCTGCTCGTCGGCTTCGGCGTGACCTCGTGGGGGCTCACGATCCCGATCGTCGGGCTGGGCGTGATCGCCCTCGCCTATCTGCTGCGTCGCATGGAGAGCCTGCATCGCGAGACGGAACTGCTCGTATGACCCCGGCCGAGGACGAGGGACCTTCGGGGGTCCACTGCCGGCTCGACGAGCTGCTCGTGCAGCGCGGCATGACGCTCACGCGGCTGTCCGAGCTCGTCGGCGTGTCGGTCGTGAACCTGTCGATCCTCAAGAACGACCGCGCCCGGGCGATCCGCTACTCCACACTGTCGGCGATCTGCCGGGCGCTGGACTGCGAGATCGGCGAGCTGCTCGTGCGCGCGGACTGAGGGATTCCGGATGCCGGGCGCCCGGCATCCGGAATCCCACGGCTCAGTCCTCGCCGATGATCGGCACCCGGACGTTGTCGTACTGGTCGCCCGTCAGGATCGCGACGACGTCGTCGTCGAACTCGCCGGTGACCTGCGCGACAGTGGCGCGGGGTGCCATGTCCATCGTGCAGGCCTGGTCGGCCGGCGGGTCCGCGAACGTGACCGTGACCTCGGTCGCGCTCGTCGCGGCGACGTCCGAGATCACCGGCACGCAGGTCGACGAGCCCCACGTGAGGATCACGAACTGGCCGTCGTCTGCCCACCCTGCGCTCGGCTGGTAGTCCGTGGAGCCACCGGCGGCAAGGCCCGGGACGCCGTCGAGGTCGGTGTCACCGGTGTACACGCCGGTGAGGCGGATCTCGAGATCCTGCGTCGGATCGACGCCTTCCGGTACGGCGACGACCGTGGCGCGCGAGACATGATCCGCGGTGCAGGCCGTATCGCCTTCGGCGTCCACGAGCTTGACCGTCATCACGCCGTCGGCGTACGTCGGCTCCTCGGCGACAGGGATGCACGTCGAGCTGCCCTGGGTGACGATGCCGATCATGCGGCCGCTGTCGAGCCATGCGGCGCCGACCGCATCGTCGTCGTGCCCCCCGCTGTCATCGGTTGCGGTCGCCGTCGGACCGGGAGTGTCGCCGGAACCGGCAGGCGTGGCGCACGCAGCCAGGAGGCCGGTGACGACGATCAGCGAGCCGATGCCCGCGGCGAGACGGGTGCTGAGGTTCATGGGCGACGACCTTTCAGTGGCACGGATGCCGCGGATGTCGGCATCCCTCACCGTAAGAGTGTCACGGCTCGACGTCTCACCGACAGGCTGCAGCGGCAGCAGAGGCCCCCGGACGCCGGCCCGCCGATCTCCGAGATCGACCTCTCACGCCGGCCGAACCCCGCGGAGACTCTCATGAATGTCCTCGACGAAAGCGTCGATCTCGCGGACACCCGTGACCGGGCCGCCCGCGAGCAGGCCGTCGATGCCGAACAGTACAGCGGTCGGCACCTTCCAGTCCTCGATGGAGCTGCTCACCAGATGATCGACATCGTGCAGGGACTGCGGTTCGGTGAGCTCGCTCAGCCAGCCGCTGTCGTGCGCGTGCGTGAACATCAGGCGGACGTCCACCTCGGGCAGGAGTTCGCGGAACTCGGGGGTCTTCTCGATGACCATCGAGCACGACCCGCAGCTTGCCGACACCGCCAGCATCAGCAGCGGGCGCGATCGGGTGAGGTCACGGAGGTTCACCCGCGTACCGTCCGCCAGAACGAGCGGGACGGCGGGGGTACGCGTGCGGATGTAGTCCAGCTCGCCGTCGCCGTCCACGGCCGCCTCGCCCACGGGAGACTCTGCCGCCTGCGCGGCGCCGGCGGCGACGGTCTGCGGTTCGTCCGGCCAGAGGACGAGCACGGCCGTGAGGGCTGCGGCGGCGGCCCCCACCACGGTCCCCCACCAACCCGCGACAGCCACGGCCAGAACCCCACCCAGGAGGGGCGCCGTCCAGATGACGGCCGCGGAAGCCACGGCGAGGGCCAGAAGCCACGAGTTCCGCATGATCGTCACGCGGGTGATGCGACGCTTACTGCCGAAACACGCGCATGACGCGTCATCCGAGGCGCCGTGCGCGCGGACCACCAGCCACAGGTACCCGGCCATCAGGATGACCGCGACGATCGCGGCCGCCAGGCCGAGCCAGCCGCCGAGCACCACCAGGCCGACGGCGAGGGCGATCTCACCCCACGGGTGGAGCCGCAGCAGCCATTGCTTGCGGAAGACCTTCGGGACGCCGAGTTCTCCCCACCCGACCAGATCGTCGGGGGTCCGGAGTTTCGCGACCGCGCTCGCGATCAGGACCCCGGCGAGAATGAGAGGCAGGGTGACGGTGAGCGCGTCGATCACACGCTGATGCTACTCGCGCGCGGACGCAGTGAGGCCGCGCTTCGCATGGGTTGCGTGTCGGTGCAGGACCTCGGCGTAGAACCGCGCGTGTGCCCGCGCCACCTCGGCGTCGGTGAGCAGCCCGGGCGTGGCAGCGGCGCCCGTGGCCAGACGCTCGCGCAAGGCCGGGTCTGCAGCCAGCGCCTGCAGCGCAGCAGCGAGCGCGCCGACGTCGCGGGGCGGGACTCGCAGTCCGTTCACGCGGTGCTGCACCCACTCCACCGGTCCGCCCTCATCCGCGACGATGACGGCGCGGCCGGCAGAGAGGTACTGCAGCACGTTCTGCCCGAGCGGCTCCGCACGAGTGGAGCACTGCACAGCGATGTCCCATCGCGTGAGGAGCGCGTCGATGTCCTCCACATGCCCGAGCATGACGAGGCGGTCGGCGATACCGAGACGCTCGGCCAGCAATCGAAGTTCATCACGGTGCGTGTCGTGCCCGAACGGAGCGGAACCTGCCAACTCGAGGACGGTGTCGTCGACGAATGCCGACGCGAACGCCTCGATGAGCAGCTCCTGGCCCTTCCACGGATCGATGCGGGCCAGCATGCCGATGCGGAGCGGTCCCGGTTCTCGCGCCGCCGGGACGGCCGACGGCGCGCGCAGACCGGAGGCGCTCGGGATGACGGCCGTGGCCGCTCGCTCTCGGAGATACGGCAATGCCGTCTGCAAGGTCGTCTGGGAGTTGGCGACGACCCCGTCTGCACGAGGGAGTACGAGCCGGCTCATGATCCTGTGGCCGACGCCACCGAGTGCGGCCTGGTCGACGGTGTCGCGCAGATGCACCACGAACGGCCTTCGCGACAAGGTGACCGCGAGCGCCCCGTACGCGGCGGACCGAGCACTGTTGGCGTCGACGAGGTCGGCGGTGCGAAAAGCGGGGTGCACGCGGGTCGCGGCGGCCTGCACGATGAGGCTCACCGCTGCGGCGATCGTCGCGCCGCGTCGGCCGGATGAGACCCCGGCGGGCTGCGGGATGCCGGTGACCGCGCGTCCGACCGCCCCGTCGAGGTGATCGAACGCGGGTCCCGTCGTCGGCGGCGTGAGGAGGAACGGCCTCCACGGCGGACCTGCGGACAGCATGCGCGCGAGCGCCAGCTCCGCGCCCCCGGCGACCGCGGTGTGGTCGAGGTGGAGCACCCGGGCCGCAGCACTCTCGGCGTCGTCGGCAGGCATGCTCACCGACGGTTGTCGTCCGAGCGGGGCAGCTCGGCTGCCGACCCTGCGCCGGCCGAAACCCCCTCGACGAGATCCGGTAGCCCCTCCCCGGTCTCGACGACGTGGAGGTACCGTTCCACATCGCCCTTCGGCATCCCATAGAGCACTTCGGCGAGGTGAACCAGTGGCGGCACCTCCTGCTTCACGAGCGCGGCATAGGCCTCGTCGCCTCGACCCTCGGGGTCGATGATGTCGTCGTCGTGGCCGACCGATCTGCGATCGGCGATCCGATCGATCGCAGTGCGCAGGTCATGCACGGTCGTCGCGCGCACCGGCTCCAGCGACTCCGCGATCCGACCGGCCTCGCGGATGGTGAACGCGCGTCGCACGGCGGCGGGCTCGCGCTGCAGGACGGTGTCGAGCAGCCGCCGTGAAGCAGTGAGCACCAGGTCCGCTTCACGGAGGTCGGCGTCCGTCAGACGGCGGGCGGCATGCGATGATCCGTCAGCGCCGAGCGCCGCGGCGATCATCTGCACGCGAGCGCTCATCGGCTCTCCGACCGGAGCCACCAGCCCGGCGCTGTGCGTCCGCACGCGGCCAGCGAGCTCTGGAGGCAGGTACCACTTGGACCACAGCGTGAGGAGCGCGTCTGCGAGCGCGGAGCGATGGAGGTTGCCCGCGCAGATCGTCAACACGACGAAGTCGTCAGCCAACCACGCACCTCCCTATCCCTCAGCCGGCTGAACCGGCAATAGGGTTGCTGGGCAAGCATACTAGGAGGCCATCCGTGCGCGTCATGCGAGTCTCGCACAGTGCCGCAGTCGCCGAATGGCGCGGGCGCGAACGGGCCCTGCGCGCTCTGGGAATCGACGTCAAGCTGATGAGCGCCCGTCGGTGGCATGCCGGTGGAGCCGAGACGGACTTCGCCGCCAGGGCGGGTGGTGACGACCAGGCGACCCCGGTCGACACGTGGGGGCGGCATCCGGCTCTCTTCCTCTACGACCCGCGTCCGCTCTGGCGTGCACTGGGCGAGAAGTACGACGTGATCGACCTGCACGAGGAGCCGTTCGCCCTCGCGACCGCCGAGGTCCTGCTGTTGCGGTGGCTGCGTCGCAATCGGGCACCGGTCGTGCTGTACACGGCGCAGAACCTCGACAAGCGCTACCCACCGCCCTTCCGCTGGCTCGAGCGTCATGCGTTGCGCCGCGCGAGTGGCGTCTCGGCGTGCAACAGCGCCGCCGCGCGCATCGCCGAGCGCAAGGGGTTCGCCGGTCGCGCGCGCGTGATCCCGCTGGGCGTCGACCTCGATCGCTACGCCCCCACGCCGGAAGTCCCCCCGTCGAAGGACGACGTCGTCGTGGGATTCCTCGGCCGTCTCGTCGCCGAGAAGGGGGTGGAGGTGCTTCTGCGCGCGGCGGCGATCGAGCCGCGGCTCCGGCTGCGCATCGCCGGCGCCGGACCGGCGCAGCGCGATTTCGAGGTCGCCATTGCGACCCGGGGGCTGGCGGAGCGCGTCGAGATGCTGGGGCCCCTGGACCCCGAGGACGTCCCGGCCTTCTACAGCACCCTGGATGTGCTGGCCGTGCCGTCGATTCCGCGAGCGGGGTGGACCGAGCAGTTCGGCCGGGTCGCCGTCGAGGCGATGGCCTCGGGCGTGCCTGTCGTCTCGAGCGACGCGGGGGCACTCCCCGACGTCGTCGGCGGGGCGGGGCTCGTCGTGCCCGCGGGAGACGCCGCTGCGCTCGCGACCGCTGTCGTCGAAGCCGCCACCACGCGCCGCACCGAGCTTCGTGAGGCCGGCTTCTCCCGGGCGGCAGAATGCTCGTGGGATGCCGTCGCACGCGACTACGCCCGCCTGTACCAGAGCGTGACCAGCCGCCGCGTCGCGCCGAAGGGCAGCGACCTGCGCCGGCGACCCCTCGAGATCGTTGTCGTGGCTTACGGCGCGCCGACGCTCCTGCGCCGAGCCCTCGAGCCCGTGCGCGAGCTGCCCGTGACCGTCGTCGACAACTCCTCGCTGCCCGAGATCGCCGCTCTGTGCAAGGAGCTCGGTGTGCGCTACCTCGACCCTGGGCGCAACGGGGGGTTCGCCGCAGGGGTGAACGTCGCCCTCGACGACCGCCTGGTGCCGGGGGCCGACGTGCTCCTGCTCAACCCTGATGCCGTCATCACGGCGGACGCCTGCACTGCGCTGCATGAAGCCCTCGCCGGCGATCCGGGCCTCGCCTCGGTCGGGCCCGCGCAGTCCGACGGACGCGGTCATCGCGCTCGCGTCGAATGGCCCTTCCCCAGTCCGCGCAAAGCATGGCTGGAGGCAGTCGGCCTGGGGCGCCTGCAGCGCGGCGCGACCTACGTCATCGGGTCGGTGCTGCTGCTGCGTGCGGAAGCGCTGGACCAGGTGGGCGGATTCGACGAGCGGTTCTTCTTGTATGCCGAGGAGACCGATTGGGCATATCGCGCACACCTCCTCGGGTGGCGTCACCGGGAGGTGCCCAGCGTGCGCGCTCTGCATGCGAGCGGCGGCACGAGCACCGATCCCCGTCGACGAGAGGCTCACTTCTTCGCCTCACAGGAGCGGTACTACCGCAAGCACTTCGGTGCCAGAGGATGGCGGTCCGTGCGCGCTGCCGCATGGTTGGGGGCGCTTGCGCGCTCGGTGCTGCTCCGCGACGACCGCCGCACCGTCGCCCTCCGGCGAGCAGCGATCTACCGTCGCGGCCCCGTCCAGGTCGAGGCGCAGCTCGACGCGACGTCGGTCAGCTGAACAGCCGCCGCCCGAGTCCGGGACGACGGCGCCATTGCACAGCGATCCCGCGCAATGGCGCGACGCGACGCAGCGCCGCCCGCACCCGCTGGTACCGCAGCACTGCCGAGATGTACCGGACCGCCTCGTCATCGCCGCCATGCACGGCGTGCGGGAGCATCGCCTTCCAGACCTGCATCGTCGCCGCCGACATCCGCACGTCGACGGGACGGACCGTGGACGGACCGTCGAAACATGCCGGATCGCGTGCGCCCGCGATGTGGAGCGCCCAGTAGGTGCGGGTGCATTTTTCGCAGCGACCGCAGTTGTGCGACAGCTCCTCGCCCTGCCAGCACACCCGGAGCTGGCCGAGGAGTAGGGGCTCGGTCGCGACGATCCGCGCCTTCTCGGTGCGGGACATCGCGGCGCCGTCGTGGATGATCCGCATCGTCCCCGACGACAGGAGCGGGTCCGTGATGGGGTTGGATCCCCACGGCATGGCGAGTCTGGGGTACGACGCTCCGCTGGCGATGAGGCCGACGCCGAACTCAGGCGAGAAGAGCTGGAGCACGGCCGCAAGACCCAGGCCGTGCGCGAGCTCCCATTTCTGGTCGAGGTCGCGGAAGTTGGTCGCGACGCCGCGCAACTCCAGCCCGAGCTCAGCGGCGCTGCGACGCGCACGCTCCCGCGCGCCGAGGAACTCCGCTTCTCGTCCGAGGCTGATGTCGAAGCCGTGCACCATCAACAGGGCCCGCAGCTCTTCTGTTCGCCACCCGGCCAGGCGGCGGGCATGCCGGATGGCGGTGAAGGTGGCATCCATTCCTCCGGAATAGGCGCTGATAGCCGGCGCCGACGGCAGCGGAACGATGTCGACCACCTCGTCGGCGGTGATCGCGACCGGGAGATAGCGGTCCGGGAGCCACGAATGCAGGGCGGCTTGCCATTCGTCCAGGTTGCTCAGTAGCGCGCGGCTGACCGCCCCGTGGACGTGCACAGCTCCGCCGCCCGTCATCCAGAACAGCAGCGAGGCGACGAGGTACACGTCGGCCAGCCGCGGGTCGAGCCCACGTCCATCGAGCTCACGGAACCACAGCGCGAACGGCGCCCCGCGCCCTTCGATGCTCGCCGAGCGGATTCCCCTGCCCGCCTGACTCTCGTCCGGGACGATGTGCCCCTGATCGACGGTGTCCGTCACGCTGCCCCCTTGAAGCCCAACACCGCTCAGACTACGCGGCGACGACACCGGAGGGCATCGCTCATTCGGGAGGCCGCCGATACAGTGAAGCGTGGCCCGGATCGTCCAACTAGCCCCCTTCATCGGGCCGGGCGCGGGCGTCCCCGGCGTGGCATACAACCTCGACCGGGAGTTCCGTGCGCTGGGCCACCAGGTGGAGAGCTTCACGTTCACCACCGCCCGCGCGGGCCGGCGTGAACCGTTTCGGGCGCGAGGGCGCTGGAGTGCGCGAGCACTCCAGTCGTGGCGCACCGTGTGGTTCAGCACCGCGGGCACCCGACGTGCGCGCGCCTTCCTCGCGGAACGACCGGATGCCGTCTCCCTCTGCCATGGCAAGGTCGTCGCGGGCGACGTGTATGTGAATCACGGGGTCCTGCTCGCGGCCATGCATGCGCACGGCGCGAGTCTTGGTGGCTTCCTGCGTGACCCCACCCGCGTGTTCACCTTCGTGCGCGACCGCGCACGACTGCGTTCGAACGTGCACCGGCGCGTGGTGTGCCTGACCGACGGAGAGGTCGCTGCGCTCAGGCGAACGTTCGGCGCGGTGCGACCGCCCGTGGTGGTGATCCCGAACGGCGTCGACCTGGAACGCTTCCGGCCACCGACGATCGCGGAACGCCGAACGGCTCGCGAACGGCTGAGACTGGACTCCGAGCATCGTGTCGCCCTCTTCGTGGGCCACGAGTTCGAGCGGAAGGGCCTGCCCCTCGCGATGAGGGCGCTCGTTCATGCGACCACCGTGCTGCTGCTGGTCGTCGGCGGAACCCGCTCCATGGTGGCGCGCGCGCAACGCGAGGCCGAGCGACTGGGCGTCGCCGACCGGGTGCTGCTGCTCGGGCAGCAGTCCGACCTCTCGACGTACCTCGCAGCGGCGGACATGTTCGTGCTGCCGAGCTCGTACGAGTCGAGCGGACTCGTCTTCCTCGAGGCGCTCGCGAGCGGCCTGCCCGTCATCGCGACCCGCGTCGGGATCGCACCCGCGGTCATCGAGGACGGCCGAAATGGCTGGCTCGTCGACCGTGATCCTGTGGATATCGCGAGGCGTCTCGAACAGGCGGCGGCCGCGGAGCCGGGAACGTTCGCCGTCGCGGCCCGCAGCACTGCCGAGCGGTTCGGATGGCGCTCGGTCGCGATGCAGTACATCGAGCTGCTGGAGACGGTGCGCGCCGAACGGGATGCGGAGCGACTCGCATGACCGACCGGCCACTGCGGATCGTCCACGTCGTGCGAACCCGCAGCTTCGCGGGCGTCGAGCGGTTCGTCCTGCGTCTCGCAACCGCGCAGGCCGCCGCCGGCCATCGCGTCGCCGTCGTCGGCGGCGACCCTGAGCACATGGCGCCCGCCCTGCGGGCGGCGGGTGTCGGGTTCGCGGCGTCACGGGGTGCGGTCCATGACATTCTGCTGATCCGGCGCGCCGCGCGGCGAGCCGACGTGGTCGCCACCCATATGACGGCGGCCGACTCTGCTGCCGCTACTGCACTTCTGGGGCTCTCCGCAGCCCTGGTCGCCACGAGACACTTCACGCGCCGCCGGGGCAGCAGGTGGCCGCGTCGGATATATCCGGTCATCGAGCGACGCATCGACGCCGAGATCGCGATCAGCGACGCGGTCGCCCGCTCGATCGGCATCCCCAGCACCGTCGTACATTCCGGCGTCGAGGACGCTGCGGCGCCCGATCCCGCCGCGAGGACTCGCACCGTCCTCATGGCACAGCGCCTGCAACCGGAGAAGCGCACCCGCGCCGGGCTCGCGGCCTTCGCGGCGTCCGGGCTCGCGGAGGACGGCTGGCGGCTGCAGATCGCCGGCTCGGGGCCCGAACAGCTTCTGCTGGAAGCCGATGCCCGGTCGTTCGGCATCGCCCACGCGGTGGAGCTGCTCGGCTTCCGTGACGACGTGCTGGAGCTCTATCGTCACGCGGGTCTCTTCCTCGCGCCGTGCCCCGTAGAGGGGCTCGGGCTGTCACTCCTGGAGGCCATGTCGACGGGGCTGCCCGTGCTCGCGGCCGACGCAGGAGGGCACTCCGAGGTCCTCGCCGGCCTCGATCCGCGCGCCCTCTTCGCGGCGGACGACATCAGCGCCGCCGCAAGGTCGCTCCGCGCACTGGCGCATGATGACGAGGGCCGCCTCGCGCTCGGCGCCGCAGGACGCCGCCGGCAGCGCACGGCATTCTCGATCTCGTCCCAGCTCGCCGGCACAGAGACCGTCTACCGCAGAGCCATCGCAGCGCGCGAGAACCGGGATCGTCGTATGGGCCCTCCAGGAGCCCCCGACGCTCTCACGGACCGGGGTGCGCGATGACCGATCTCGTGGTGGTGTCGCTCGAGGCGTGGGACCAGGTGTGGCGGCGCAATCAGCATCTCGTCGCTCGGCTGCTGGAGGACGACCCGGAACTCCGCGTGCTGTTCGTCGAGCCGCCGGCCGATCCGCTCCACGACCTGGCCACGCGGCGCCGCCCCGCCGGCGCACATGGACCGGCGCCAGCCGGGTTCGGCGGCCGCCTTCTGCGGTTCCGTTCGCTGAAGCCACTGCCGCGGCGACTCGATCCGCGCGCTGACGAACGGCTCGCCCTGGCAGTGCGACGCGCCGTCGAGAGGGTGAATCTGCACCGACCGCTGCTGTGGATCAACGACCCGCGTGCGGCCGACCTCGCCCGGTCCACGGGCTGGCCGACCCTGTACGACCTTACAGACGACTGGCTCACCGCCGACCGTCCGGTTCGTGAACGGGAACGGCTCCGGCGCGGGGAGGAGTGGCTGCTCGCGAACGCACGTGCCGTCGTCGCCTGCTCGGCAGAGCTGGTGCGGCGTAAGGCCCCGCTGCGGGGGACGATCGATCTCATTCCGAACGCCGTCGATGTCGTCTCCTACCGGAGAGCGCGACCCCGTCCTGCCGACCTCCCCGCCGCTGCGGCCGTCTATATGGGAACTCTTCACCGCGACCGGCTGGATGTCGATCTGTGCGTGGCCACCGCCCGCGCGGTGGTGGGTCGGGGCAGCGTCGTACTCGTCGGCCCGAACGCCCTGCACGCGGATGACACGGAGCGGCTGGAGGCGGCCGGCGTGAGCCTGCTCGGAGCCCGGCCACGCGATGAGGTCATCGGCTACCTGCAGCACGCCGACGTCCTCCTGGTCCCACACGTTGTGACGCCGTTCACGGACAGCCTCGACCCCATCAAGCTCTACGAGTACGCGGCGGTCGGGCGGCCGGTGGTCTCCACAGCCGTCGCGGGATTCAGAGACACCACCGACCCCCGCGTCCTGGTGGCATCAGCATCCGAATTTCCCGGCACCGTCGCGTCGATGCTCCCCGCCAAGAGCCGCTTTCCGGAAGGCACGGATGCCCCAGCGCCGGATTGGGACGACCGGGCCGCCGCCATGCGGGCCGTCATCGACCGGATGCGACGACCGTGATCGGGCCCGACGCCCCGTGCGCCGTCACACCCGGGCGAGGACCGCGCGCAGCTGTCGCCACGACCATGACCAGTCGCGCTGCTCGGCGCGGGCACGGGCTTTCGCGGCGAGAGCTGAGCGTGACTCGGGGTCGTTGATCAGCCCTCGCAGAGCCTCTGCGAGAGCCGCAGGGTCGTCCGGCGGCACGAGGATGCCGGCATCGCCGACCGCTTCGGGGATACCCCCGATGCGGCTGGCGACCACAGGAAGGCCGGTCGCCAAGGCTTCACCCACGGTCAGCGGGGACGGGTCGGGCCAGCGGGACGGTACGACGAAGACGTCGGCAGTGCGCAACAGCGCCGGTAGCTCAGGCCGCGGCACGAAAGTCCGGAAACGCACGTCGGCTCCGCTCTGCGCGGCGAGCGTGCGCAGCTGTCGCTCGTGGTCGGTGAGCGGCGCGTCGACGGCGAAGCCCGGCCTTCCCACGATCAGCAGCTCGAGGTCGGCGCCGCTGAGCTGCGCGATCGCGCGCACGAGCACGTCGGCGCCCTTGTCGGGGATCACGCGTCCCATGAACATCACGCGCAAGCGGCTGGGCGACCGGTCAGGGTCGGGCGAGAACTGCGTCGCGTCGACGCCATTGCCGACGACGTGGACGCGTGGGCTCAGCGGTCCGGGGAGGCGCGCGCGGGTCTGCTCGGCGAGCGACTCGCTCACGCAGACGATGGCGGCTGCCGACTGCAGCATCCGTCCTGCCTCCCTACGGGAGTAGGTGCGGAGCAGATCGTTGTGGGCGTAGAGCACCACCTGATGAGGAGAATCGCGCAGCAGCCACGGCAGGATCGGGGCGTTGTGCGCGACGACGATCGACGGCGGCTGCGCCCGCACCGCATCGGCGATGGGTCGATAGTACGCCGCGACGGCACTGCGGGTCAGGCCGAGCCGCCCGCGCAGGGCGTCGACGTAGCGCGCCCTCCTGCGCGGTCCGCGTGCACCCGCGTATTCGATCACGTCGGCGCTGTCGTACCGCGGCTGCCAGGTCGACCGGTCGACGACGACCGCTGCGCGCGGCTCACCCGCCTGCTCGGCCGCCGTGGCAAGACCGTGGACCACCGTCGGGATGGCGGAGCCGGTCAGTGGCGAGAAGTGATCACCAGGGGTGATCACATGGATCATGCGGCGTCCCGACACGGGCCCATGCTACGCGAGCGCGAATGAGTCGATCCCTTACGCGCAGAAGCGCCGGGAACGAGTCCCGGCGCTTCTGGGGTGCGTGCGACGCCGCTTCGCCTTACTGGTAGAAGGGCGGGTCGCAGGTCGGCGAGCCCTGCGGGAACGGAGACTTCGACGAGCAGGGCAGGAACTTGTTGACAGTCACGGGAGCAGTGACGACCGGAGCGTGGTCGTGGTCGGTCAGCGTGCAGGTGCCGCCCGTGGTGTCGACGGAGTGGCCCCACGTCACGGTCGCGGTCAGGGTCGCCGTGATGTTGCTGTTGCTGTTCGTCGAATTCGCGTAGACGAGGAGGTCGATGTAGCCGCCGGGGCCGGGCGTGATCGGCTGGCAGTAGTCCGGGGAACATGCGATGCCGAACGCCAGCGCCTCTGACGAGCTCGTGACATTGATCACGACGTTCGTGACGTAGATCGTCTGGTCATCACCGGGGTAGATGCGGATCGGGAACGCGTACGCCTTGTCCGGGTCAAGGCCAGGACAACCCGCGAAGACGTCCGAGCAACCCGACGCGCTGTTGCCGGGGAGCTTGCAGGGGTTGCCGATCAGCACGGTCGGCGGCTCGCCGGAAACGGCGAAAGCCGGCGCCGGAGCGGCGATGGCGATCGCGGGAACCGCCCACGCCATGGCCTTGGTCACGGTCCGGCGGCTGATGCCGGACTTCTGCGGTTCGAGTTCTTCCATCGTCCCAGTCCCTCCCAGAGCTGGTGATCGCCCAGTCAGGCGTAGTCAGCTGATTCGACTGAGGTCCCAACTTCCCCAGCGTCAGGCATCGCACTCCTCACGGCCAAGAAGCCCCAAGCGCGCGCGGAAGGCGATGGGTGGATGCTATCGCATTCCCACACCCCGCGCACACCCCCTAACAAGTTCGTCACACGAACGTCATCCAGCTTCGGGCATCGCCCTGACCGGGGGTTCAGTGAGCCCGGATAGGATGCGGGGGCCTGCCCATCCGAGCGCGCAGGCGAAAGGTCGCCATGACAGCCCCTGAGCAATCTCCCCGGCTGGTGAGGCAGCTGCGCTCTCTGCTGCTGCTCGCGGAGGCGCGTCCCGGAGGTTGGGCGGCATCCACTGTCGGCGCCTCGCTCGTCCTGGCCGGGCTCGACAGCCTGGGCGTCGCCGCGATGATCCCGCTCACGCAGCTCATCGCCGGCGCCGACGCCGATACGGGATTCCTCGGCTGGATCTCCGAGACGACGGGCATGTCGACGCCGCAGCAGCTCATCCCGCTGGTCGCCGGGGCGGTGGCCATCCTGTTCATCGGCAAGAGCGTCGCCGCGCTGATGTTCCGGTGGTGGCTGCTCGGCCGGACGACGCGGGTGTCGGCCACCCTGGCACGCGGGATGTTCCGACGCTACGTGCTCGCCCCGTACGCCGATCACCGCACGCGACGGCTCAGCGAGGTCTACCGCAACATCTCCACGAGCACGGCACAGGCGACCGGCGTGCTGCTGGCGACGATCAGCATGACCACCGACCTCATGATGCTCGTGGCGATCACCGCGGTCCTGGCGTACACGGCGCCGGTCGTGACCGTTCTGACCGTCGTCATCTTCGGTGGATTCGTCGTCGGCTTGCAGCGGGCGTTCCGCAGACGCCAGTCTCAGCTCGGCGAGGTGACGAGCGAGTCCGCTCTCGAGGCGTGGCAGTTCCTCATGCCCGGGCTCGACGGCTTCCGCGAGGCGCGTCTGACCTCGAGCTCGGAGCGCTTCGTCGAAGGCTTCTACCAGGCCCGGCTCCGCGGCGCGGACGCGAGCCGCACGATGGGGATGCTCGGCGAGGCCCCTCGATATGTCCTCGAGATCGGATTCGTCGTCATGATCGGCGGCATCTCGCTGGTGCTGTTCGCCACCGGCTCACCCAGCAACGCGCTCACCGTGCTCGGCGTCTTCGGTGCCGCGGCCCTGCGTGCTCTGCCCACACTCAACCGCGTGAGCTCGAACCTCGCCACGATCCGCACCGGCCAGGTCGGGCTCGAGATCGTACTGAGTTCGACCGCCGAACTGGACGAGCGCGGCTCGCACATCGAGACACCGTTGGACGACACGCGCTATCGCGGCGACATCGAGCTGCGCGACCTCTCGTTCCGCTACGCCGACGCGACCACGGACGTGCTGACGGACCTGTCGCTGACCATCCGCGAGAAAGCCACGACCGCCTTCGTCGGCTCGAGCGGTGCGGGCAAGAGCACTTTGCTCGACCTCGTCCTCGCCCTTCAGGATCCGACCTCGGGCACGATCGAATGCGGAGGGCGCTCGATCTTCCTCGACCGCGCCGCCTGGTACGACGGGCTCGGCGTCGTGCCGCAGGACGTCTTCCTGATCAATGACACGCTGCGCTCGAACATCGCCTTCGGAGTGGCGTCCGGGAGCATCGACGAGCAGCGGATCGCCGAGGTGATCCGCATGGCTCAGCTCGGCGAACTCATCGAGAGCCTGCCGGAAGGACTCGACACCGTCGTCGGGGAGCGTGGCGTGAGACTCTCGGGAGGTCAGCGTCAGCGCCTCGGGCTCGCCAGGGCGCTCTACCGGCGTCCGCGCGTGCTGGTGCTCGACGAGGCCACCTCGGCCCTCGACAATGCGACGGAGTACGAGATCGCCGAGACCCTGCGAGGCCTGCAGGGCAGCATGACGATCCTCATCGTCGCCCACCGGCTCTCGACCGTCCGCGGCGCCGACACGCTCGTGTTCCTGAAGGACGGACGCATCGAGGCGACCGGCTCCTTCACCGAGGTCCGCGACACCAACGCCGAGTTCGCACGCCTGGTCGCTCTCGGCGAACTGAACTGACGCTACGGAGCGAGCCGCGCGAACCGCGGCAGCGACGTCACACGGAAGCGCTCGAAGGGCCTGCGGGACAGCGGCGCCCCCGCAGCCGCGACGAAGGGATGCCGCATCCTCCGCCGCCAGCGATCCAGCTCCCGATCCCAATCGCGACCCGCCGCGTGGCCCGAGACGGCGCGCTTCTCGGCCATCTGCGCCTCGGTGCGCACCCAGCTCAGATGCAGAAGCGCCTGTTGACGCGGGATGACGGCGTGCACCGGCGTCGTCGCGGGCCGGGCCGGGTCCGTGTTCCATGCCGAGACATCCACGCGGAAGGTGGGCACGCCTGCCGCCTGCCGAGCATGGCTGAGTCTGGTCCCAGCCCGAACCGCCACGGGGCCCGGGTAGCTCGACTGCGTCGTCCAGAACCGTCGGCTGATCTCCAGGAATCGCCCGGATCGCGCACGGGCGTAGAGCACCCGCGCCGGGTACTCCAGCGCCGAAGCCGCGTGCGACTCAGCGGAGTCGATGGCGGTCCGGAACGCACCCGGGTCGGTCACCACCTCGTCGGTGTCGAGCTGCAGCACCCAGTCCGCACCTTCGGACGCAGCATCCAACGCGTCCTGCCGCTGCGCTGTCTCAGCCCACATGGCCATCAGGTCGGGATTGCTAAAACGGCCGGGGCGGAGCACCACCTTGCCGTCGGGATCGACGGCGGCGATGCGCGCGATGGACTCCTCGGTCGACAGCGCGTGCCCCGACCACGAGAGCCCGTCGGCGTCGAACGAGACGACGATGCGATCCACCATGCCGTAGAACGAGCCGATGCTCTGCTCGATCCACGCCGGGTCACCGGCGAGCACATAGGCGTGGATCTTCACGACGAGCGCGCCTGGGTTCTGATCGCCCGGACGCTCGCGACCAGGCCGGCGGCGGTCCCACCGACGCCGATGGCGGCGCGTCGGATGCCGCCACCCCCGCCCGCGAGCTTGGCCCGCCAACCGCGCCGCTTGACCGCGGCGACGGCACCCGCTCTCACATCACGTCCTGCCATGCGCATCGCGGTCGCAAGGTACCGGCGGAAAGTGGGGTCCCGGTGGCCGAGAGTCGTCGCGAGCAGCACCACGTGATTGCGAGCGCCGTAGTAGCGGTAGCGGGAATCGAACCGCGCACCCTTGGCGTACTGGCCGGCGACATGCCGCACGACCGCCCGTGGCGCGAACACCACCCGCCAGCCGGCACGGCGGAGCCGCAGCGGCATGTCGGCGTCTTCACGCAGGCATGTTCCGGGATAGAAGTCGTGCACCCCACCCACTCTTCGCGCAGCATCCAAGCGGTACGACATGTTGGCGCCCAGCATGTGATCGGTGTCAACGACGCGCCCGGGGTCGGCGGCGAAGTACCCGGTGAGCCGCCCGTCGGGCAGCAGCAGACCGATCTGACCGACGCCCTCGGCGGCTTCGTTCGGCTGCCCGTTGAGCGCGCGCCCACCGACCGCGCCGATCGTCGGGTCGTCGTACGGTCGCAGCAGCTCTTGGAGCCACTCCGGAGAGGCATACGCGTCGTCGTCGATGTAGGCGACGACGTCGGCGTCCACGCCCTCGATGCCGATCGCCCGCGAGGTGGCGAGGGTGCCGGCGCCGTGATCGTTGCGACGGTATTCGACCCCTTCGAAATCGGCCACGACGCGGCGGGTGAGGTCGTCCGGAGACGCATCGACGACGATCGTCCGGGCCGGCGCTACGGTCTGGGCGGTGAGATGCTCCAGGCACGTGCGCACATGCTCAGGCCGCCGGTAAGTCGCGACCACGACCACCGCTCGCACGTCTGTCATCCCGCGTCATCCCCAACGGCTCATCCACGGTGGCCCGATCGCCGCCGAGCACCCATTCAACTAGATTCGTGCTCGGATGCGCATCGTCGTGTCCACCGAACTTCCGGAGGCACAGCATCGCATCGCCACGACGCCTGAGCATCGCCACCATCGCGACGGATGCCCCGATGGGCGCCCAGGTCTACCAGGAGCAGGTGGCGGCGCGCGCTCAGGACGCACTCGACTCCGCAGCCGCCGGCGAGTGGGCCGTGCGGCGAGTCATCGTGCGCTCGATGCGGTCCTCACTGGCAGGATCGCATCGGCTTCCGCTCGCCCGCGTCGCGCAGGCCGGCCCACGTCTGCGCACAACCCTCGGACGGGTGATGTATGCAACGGATGCCGTCGTCCACCGCATGAATCTCGAACTGCCCCCCGCACCGCACGGGGAGGTCGTCACTCTCCACGACGTCGTCGCGTGGCGGTTCCCGGACGAGTCCGCGCCGGTGCCGTCGGCTCCACAGGAGCTGCGAAGGGCCGCGGCAGTGGTGTGCGTCTCGGAGTTCACGGCGCAGGAGGCTCACGACCTGCTCGGCCTCAGCGATGTTCACGTGATACCGAACGGGGTGGACGAGAAGTTCTTCGATGCCGTGCCGCTCCCCGCGACCGAGCGGCGGGTTCTCGGGCTTCCGGAGCGGTTCGTGCTTCACGCCGGAGGGGCTGCCGAGCGCAAGAACCTGCCGGCGCTTGCCGAGGCATGGCCGATCGTGCGGCGTGAGCGGCCCGACCTGAGCCTCCTGCTCACCGGTCCCGCGCATCCGCGGCGCAGCGAGCTCTTCGCAGGATTGGACGGCGCCGTTCTCGCAGGACGCCTGCCCGACGATCTCATTCCGAGAGTGGTCGCAAGCGCCGAGGCAGTCGTGGTCCCCTCTACCTACGAGGGATTCGGGCTTCCCGCGCTCGAGGCGATGGCCGCCGGCGTGCCCGTTGTCGCGGCGGCGACCAGTTCTCTCCCTGAAGTGGTCGGCGGGGGCGGCCTGCTGGTGGCGCCGGATGCCACGGCGATCGCACAGGGGCTGCTGGCTGCCACGTCCGGCGACACCGCGATCGCCCAGTTGGTCGCCGCCGGGCGCGCCCGCGCCGAGGCCTTCACGTGGGAACGATGCGTCGCCGCTCACGCGCGCCTGTGGACGAGCGTCGGCTGAGACGCTCATGCTCGCTTTCATCACCTCGCTGCGGCACCCTCGGAACAGCGGAGATTACGCGCGCGTCGAAGCGCTGCTGGCCCAGACGCTGCGGTCCGTGGCGCGGCAGACGGCCCCTCACTCGGTCTGGGTCGTCGGCAACCAGCGCCCCCACGACCTCCCCACGGACGTCCAGTGGGTGCAGGTCGACTTCGACGCCCCCAGTGATCTGGCCGGACCCCGCACAGGGGTGCCGGCCGTCCTCCTCGACAAGGGGAGCAAGCTCGCCACGGGGTTGGTCGCCGCGCGCGAGAGCAGGCCCGACCACGTCATGTTCCCCGATGCCGACGACCTGGTCTCCCGCCCTCGGCAAGACTCGCCGACGAGTTCGGCATCCCCGCCACGCCGTTGCAGCCCCGAGCACTCGCGCGAGCCGTCCTGCCCAGCCGACGGGGACTGGCCGCACGTCTGCCCTGGCATCGATAGAGGTCAGCCTGAGATCAGCGCACCCTGGGGAAGCGGGGCAGATCCGGCAGCTCCTCGTCGAGACGTCCAAGAGCGCGCTCCAACCCGTCACCGAGGTCGGCGACCGTATTCGCATCGACGGACCACGCGGCTCGCCGCAAGTCGGCGATGGGCATGCCATCCTCCCACGCCGCGTAGCGCGTTCGACCGGGGGTGACCGCCGCTTCGTAGTCACGGAACTTGAAGTCGCCTCCCCCCAGCGGCGGGTCGAGTGTGGTCCAGACAGCGGGGATGCCGAACGCGTCTGCGGTCACGAGCCCATGGAGCGAGGTCGTGACTATCAGTCGGCACGCGGCGATCTCGCGCACGGTCCTGCGAGCGCTCTGGTGGACGTTCACCACGCGGGAACCGGCGGTGGCCTCGGCGAGCGCAGCAAGGCCGACGTGGGAACGATGATGACCGTGCGGCACGAAACCGACGTCCCAGCGCGGCACCGGGCGGCGCATGCGCCGTGAGACCAAGAGCCCAGGATCCCCGAATGCGGCGTCTCCTGGAGCGCCGATACGCTCGCCGGTGAGCGGGCCGCGCACAGCCAGCACACGGGCTTTCGGGAGGGGGCGGGCCGCATCGTTCATGAGTCCGCTGCCCCAGATCACTCCGTCGAAGTCCGGGGGCAGGAACTCCAGCACGCTGCCCACACCGGCCAGCACCGCCTGCTGCGGCATCCGGTGCACCGGCACGACTCCATACGCGGGCAGGAGCCACGGTGTGAGGTCGTCGCCGAAGTTGGGGTGACCGTCCCACCAGTAGGCGGGGACGACGCGGCCACGCGTCCACACCGTGGGGATCAGAGCCGCTTGCGAGAGCCGGCGTACGGCGCGCACGCGGCGGGGCCATCGGTCGTGGTAGCTCATCCGTCGGCCCTCGCTGCGTCACCGACGATGCTGTCGAAGAGGTTCGCGTAGTCGCGCGCGACGGCCGGCCAGGCGAACTCCCCGATGCGAGCGCCGCCTGCACGGCCGAGATCCCCACGCAGCGCACGGTCAGCGACGATCCTGCGAAGGGTCTGGACGAATGCCGCGTGGTCGAGCGGGTCGAACAACAGCGCGTCACGTCCGTCGTGCATGAATTCCACAGCACCGCCACGGTTCGTCATCACGAGTGCCGCGTGCGCGCGCCACGCCTCGAGCGCGACGATCCCGAAGGACTCGGCCCGGCTGGGGACCACCACAGCGAGGGCTCCTGCCATCAGCCCCGCCACCTCGCGCGGCTCCAGCCGTCCCATCAGGATGATGCGGGCGCTCAGGCCGCGCGACGCGGCGAGAGCCGACAGAGCATCGCGCTCGGGCCCGTCGCCTCCGATCACAAGGGTGATCGCAGGGTCGAGCGCTGCGTCCGCGAACGCGTCGATGAGAAGGTCGAAGCCCTTCATCCGGCCAAGACGGCCCACGCTGAACAGGTAGGGCCCCGTCGGCGCCGCCGCGACGGCGCCGGGTGGCGCGGGATCGACACCGTTCCGGATGATCCGGCCGGCGGACGGGTCGAGCCCATATTCTCGCCGAAGGTCGTCGAGGACGTACTCCGACGGTGCCGTCACGGCAGCGGCCGCGGCGACGGCACCGCGGAGACCACCCCGCAGCTGACGGGAGCGCTGAAAGGCGCCCATATCGTCGGCGAGGGTCTCGCCGTGGGACGTGATCACAAGCGGCGCCCCGGAGCGGCGCGCGAGCGCCGCTCCGTACAGCCCGTTGGGACCGAAGCACTGGATGTTCAGAACCTCGGGGCGGAAAGCTGTGTAGGCGTCGGCCCATGCCTGTCTCGCGCGAGCGCCGTCGCGGATGTACCGCGTCACTGCGCCGAACGACCGGGCTGGCAGGGGTGCCGGCAGGTACCGCACCCGGACGCCATCCCGCTCGACTGTCCCGAGATGCTCGCCCCGGTCGACTGTCCACACCTCGGCGTTCCAGCCGAAGCCGGGCAGCGCGCGCACGACACGATCAACGTGCGTCTCCACCCCGCCGACGTACGGCGCGAACGACGACGAGATCAGCGCGACGCGGCGGGTGGCTCGCGGCATCCGTGATGTCAGTTCCGACCGGCGCGCCGACGGGGCTCCGCCTCCACGGCGCCGTCCATCCCTGCGATGAACGACTCGAAGTCCTCGTCGACCGCGGAAGCGGCGGCAACGGTCCCCGAGTCCGCGTCCGTCTTCGATCGGCGCGACCCCGATGTCTTGGCGGGTGTGTCTTTCGTCGGCGGAGCCGGACTGGTCGCGGGCGCGTCCGCCCGGACCGGCTCCTTCGGCCCCACCGGATCGGACGTCTCAGGCGCCTGCGTGTAGCTCTTCCGGTAGTCGTAGTACGGGGTGGCGTCAGCGCCCTTCAGCGGTGCACGGTTCAGAACTATGCCCAGGAGGCGACCGGATGCCTTGGCCAGCGCGTCCTGCGCCTTGGCGACGAGATCGTAGGTCGTCTTGCCGAGTCCGACGACCAGGATCGCGCCGTCGGTCTGGTGGGCGAGGATCGCACTGTCGGTCACCGGCAGCAGCGGTGGGGCGTCCACGATCACCATCGCGTGCTTCGCGAGGTCGGAGAGCAGGGTGCGCATTCTCGCCGAACCCAGCACCTCGCTGGGGTTGGGCGGAACGCTGCCGGCGGTGAGCACGACAAGGTGTTCCGAGACGGGGGTCCGATGCATGACATCGATCAGGTCGGCGCGGCCCGAGAGCACGTCGGTGAGACCCGCCCCGCGCGGCAGACCGAACGTCTCGGCCACCGTCGACCGCCGCAGGTCACCGTCCACGAGGACGACGGGTCGGCCGCTCTCGGCGAGGGCCACGGCGATGTTGGCCGCGACCATGGACTTTCCGTCGCCGGGCAGCGGACTCGTCACGACCACGGTGCGCGGCGGATTGTCGACGTCCATGAACTGCAGATTCGTACGGAGCGAGCGGAACGACTCGGATACGGCGAACCGATTACCCGTTGCCGCCGGATCGGCCGGCGCGACGATCCGGGATTCGCGGCTGAGGCCCTCGGCCACCGGGATCGTGCCGACGACGGAGACGCCCGTGCGCGCCTCGATGTCGTCGCCCATGCGGATGCGGCGATCGGATACGGTGCGGACGAGAGCGAACGCGATCCCGAATCCGAGACCGAGTACTCCGCCGACCAGCACGGCGGTGTTCACGTCGGGGAAGATCGGCTTCGTCGGTTTGCCGGCCGCGTCGTACGCCTCCACGGTGACGTCGGCCGAACCGGCCGTGCCGTCGCCGAGCACTTCGTCGGCCACCGTGCTGAGGGACGTGATCCAGGCCGATGCGAGGTCGCTCGCCTCTTCGGGGGTCTCCGCCTGCGCGCTGACCTTCAGGATGGACGTGCTGGTCGGATTGGTGACCGTGATGCGGTTGATCACGGCGGCAGGAGTCGTGTCCAGGTGCAACTGGTCGATCGCCCCCTGCGCGACCCGCTCCGACTCCGCGAGGTCGAGGAAGGTGGGGATCTTCGCGCGCGCCATCGCGTCCTGGGCGGCGGACGTCGCGCCGGCATCGTCCGCGGACAGGATCGGCTTGAGAAGGCCGCTGGCCGAACCCTCGTACACCGGTGTCTGGACGAGCGTCCACGCGTAGCCGGTCGCGAGACCGACGAGTGTGATGAGGATGATCGCAACCCAATGGCGGCGCAATCCCCGCATGTAGTCACGCAGTTCCATCGGCGCCTTCCCCCAACGTGTTGCCGGTGCGAGCGGGCACCCCATATCGGCCGCCCGAACCGATGCTCCATGCTAAGTCATCGACCCGCTCGCCGTCCGACCTGTTCGCAGCGAAGAGCGCTTGCGCTCCGAGACAGATCCCGGCTACCACGAACGGCACCGACACTTGCGCTGCGACCCAGAACAGATCGAACTGCGCCTGGACGATTCGCGAGAGGACGGCGGCGACGGCGAGTGTCCCGAATCGGGGGTCGACGCGCCAGAGCACGACGATGATGCCCACCCACATGATCAGAAAGCCCAGCAGCCCCACCACCCCCGCGGAGGCGACGACCTCGAGCTCGGCCTGCGGGGGCTGGAACAGTGCCCACTCGTGCACATACCAATAGCGCAGCCCGTGACCGAAGATCGGTGAGTGCTTCCACAGGGCGTAGACCTGCTGCATCCATTCGATCCGCACGTAGTACGAGTTGAACCGGTTGCCGGTCTCGATCTGATCCATCACCATCGAGATCACGAACCAGATCGCGGGGATCACGAGCAGCAGGATCATCCGAGCACGACGAGAGGCGCCACGGCGCAGCGTCACGACCAACACCGCCACGACCAGCCCGATGATCGCCTGACGCGACTGGGTGAGCACCACCGCGATGGTCAGAGTCCAGAACGCCAGCCGCGCATATCCGTCCCGCCACCCTGCCCACCGAGGGTTGACGAGCGCGATCACCGCGCCCACGGCGAGAAGGTCCCCCGCCGCGTTCTTGTGCATCGGCAGCGGCCACCGCGGAGAGATGGCGACGAATTGTCCCTGGGCGAACGTGAACACCGCAGAGACCAGGATCCCGACCGCGACGACGAGCATCGCGCCGATCAAGAGCCCGAAGGCTGCGTGCGCCAAGCCCGCACGGCCGAGCGCCCACCCGACCAGCAGGGCGCCCGAGACGAGCAGCCATGCGTGGAACCATTCGACCGTGTTCTGCGCGAAGGGGTTCACGATGACCGTCAGGAGGGTCGCGAACTGATAGACGAGGTTCAGCGCGAGGATTTGTTTCGTCGGCCGGCTGAGCGGATATGTGCCGAAGAGCGCGGCCGACCCGAATGCCGCGGCGAGTGCCACGTCGGACACGGTCAGATCGGTGCCCCCCAGACCGACCCGCTGGACCACGATGAGACCGGGCGTGGCCAGGAGGGCGATCGCCAGTGGGAGGCGGGGCATCAGGGCGACGCCGATCACCAGCAGGCCGATGAGGACCGCCGAGATCACACCGTTTCGCATACCGCGATCGAGGATCAGATACGTGCTGAGCGCAGCCCCGGACGCGAGCAGCACCCAGCGCCATGCCGCGGGCCACCATCGGCCGAGCATGTCGCGGAGTCGGTGCGTGCGCGCCGAGAGCTGGCCCACGAGTCCTCCCGATCGTCGATTCAGTATCGCAGGTCGGTCACGGCAGGAGCTGAGGTGCTTCCGGCGACGCGACGGCGGCCACCCAGCCGGCGACCAGGAGCAACAGCACGCCCAGTGCCGCGCCGATGACGACGCTGCCGCGACGGGAGGGAACAGCCTGGGTGGCGCAGCCGAAGGCCAACGCGACGAGCGGCAGAACGCCGTAGGCGGTGCGGAAGGCGACATGCCAGCCGAGAGCGCCCTGCACGATCCACGCCAGCACGGCTACGGCACCCACCGTCACCAGCAGCAGCAGCGATCCGGGCGCGCAATCACGTCGGCTCCGCAGCGCCAGGAGGACCGCTCCGAGTGCGACAGCCAGCCCGAGCACGACGACGATGCCGTCGATCCACCACGGCGCCGAGATCGAGTTCCGCAGGTACTCGGTCGGCAGGAAGAGATACGTGAGTGCGGAGCGCGCCAGATGCAGTGGGCCGAGAACGCCCTGTCCGAACTCGTACCCAGCCTGCTCCACGCCGGCCTGCCCGGTCAGGTCACCGTAGAGCAGATAGTTGCGGACGATCCACCACCCGCTCGCCACGAGGACGACCGCGCCCGCGACGAGCACGATCGCAAGCCGACGGCGGAGCAGCAGCAGCACGAGCACCGCGGCGACCACGGGCACGATGCTCAGCTTGGTGAGGATCGCGGCGGAGCCCAGCACCCCGAGCAGCAGACCAGACGTCCAGGGCCGTGCGACCGTGCGCGTCGGATCCATGAGCGGCAGGGCCGACCAGAGCAGCGCGAACCCCCAGACGAGGGTCCACGTGTCGTTCTGCACCGAACCTGCGATCACCGCGAACATCGGGTTGAGCGCGATGAACGCGGTGCCCACGATGATCACGATGGACTTGCCAGGGATGCTGCGCCGGAGGATGCCGCCCATCAGGAGAGTCATCACGACGGCGCCCACCACGCCCAGTGCACGGACAGCGAGGAACGCGGCATCCGTGGCGCCGAGTAGGCGGACGACCGCGGCTGCGGCGATGTAGTACAGCGGCGTCTGCTGCCCCTCGTACGTGACGCCCGCCTCGCCGAGCACCGGCAGACGCAGGTGCTCGGCGTAGAACAGCACGTTCGACCAGTGCGCAGGCTCGTCGTACGGCAGACCTGCCGGCACGAGGAGCGCCGACGTCAGCGCGAGGAGTCCCGCGGCGACGGCGAGCGCGACGATCGCGACGCCTGTCGTGCGGGAGGAGATCACAGGTCCTCCTCCTCGTCGATCAGCAGATGCTGCTGGACGAGCGCATCGACGAACGCCGACACCTGCGACCGGATCGTCACGGGGTCGCCCTCGACGTCGTTCGCCACGGCGCCGACGAGTCCGGCTCGCGGCACGGCGAGTGCGTGGGTCCAGATGAGGGCCGCCGTCCCCTCGAGCACCTGGATGGGCCCGTCGGGCAGATGGGCGAGGTAGACCCGCTCCGCGAACACGGTGGCGCCCACGCGGGGTGCGACGCGCATCATCGACCGAACCGCCGTCCGAGCCCGACGAGCAGTTCGCCCACCGCCCGTACGGGACGCATTGCGGTCGCCCGGACCACCTCTCCCCGGGTCGGCATCCGGCCCAGTTTGTGCGTGAGACGCTCCACGTTCGCCAGGGGTGCGCGGGCCAGGATCACGAGCGCCTCGCGCAGCGTGGACGCAGCGCGAGCCCGTGCCCACCATTCGCCCGTGCGGGTGCTTCCCTGCGTGATGCCCTTCCAGAGCCGATAATCGGGCGCCCGGCGATATCGCGCGAGATCGCCCGTCGCCGCGGCGAAGGCGACCCTGGAATCGAGCCTGTCGACGAGCGCCATCACCTCGTCCCTGTCCAGTCCCGGTCCGTCGACCCACGTTGCCATCGCCCTCGCGGCCTTGCGGGAGCGGACGTCGTTGAGCACGAGCAGCACAGCCTGCGCGGGCAACGAAGGGACGGCCGCCGGGGTGCCGGCGAACTCGCGTCGCACTCGATCGCGCCACAGCACCTCGAACGCCGCCTCCGGTTCGAGTCGGATCCCGGGAAACATGCGGTGCAGGTCGAGATAGCCCCAGTCGGCGTGACGATAGGTCTGAGCGTGGCCGAACGGAGACCCGTACAGGAACGAGCTGTAGACAGTCCAGCCGTGTTGCACGAGCGCGTCGTGCAGACGGGGCACCTGCGCGGGGCGCACCAGCACGTCGATATCGATCCCCGGCGCCTCATGTGCACGAAGAGTGGCGTCGACCGCGTTCCCCTTGATGTGAAGCAGGTCCGCGCCGACATCGGCCGCGATCACCTGCACGGCCGCGCGTCCGAGGAGCAGCCGCACCGGGAGCGGCACCGAGACCTCGGCCGGTTCGGTCTGTGTCACGGTCACACTCTATCCACGCCCTCATTCCTGGTCGGCGGGCGTCCCAGGCGTCGCGGGTTCCCGGCCGTCGAAGCCCTCCAGAGCGGCCCATCGCGGGTCGAGCTGGTAGGCGTCCCAGCCGTTCTCCAGCCGTGCGTGGAACCGCGGCATGACGATCCGCGCATCGTCATGCAGTACGTCGGCGACATAGCCACCCCAGTATGAGAACGTCGAATTCATGCCGATCAGCGTCCGTGCCGAGGCGATCGCAAGGAAGTTGCCGACCGGGTCGCGCTCGGCATAGGAGACGACGCGAGCGCGGTCGTGCAGCATCCCATCGAGATTCTCACGACACCAGGCCGGGTCGTCCGAGACGACCAGGATGTCCGCCGGCGGATCGACGACCGCGAGAGCAGCACGGATATAGCCCTCGATGTCCATCCCGTACATCCCGCGGAACCCCGAGAACGCGTAGTAGTCACCGCGCCGGATGTTGACCACCACGTCGGCGGGTTCGCGCGCCGGGACGGCAGGTGCGAGGGCGTCCCGCACGAAGCTCTGCAGCGCCTCGCGGGTGAAGTCGATGCCGAAGCGCTGCAGGGCTGCTCCGCCGCGCCACTCGCGACGGTCATGGAAGTGCAGCTCATCCTTGCTGACGGTCAGGGCAGCGAGCGCGGGAAACCGGTCGATCCACGGGGCCATGCCAGGCACCTCGAGGACGAAGGTGGGATCGCCCGCGCGAGTGCGCTGATGAGCCGTGAGCCACAGATACGCCCAATTGCCGAAGCGCATGCCGGCCGGGGTCGCGATGACGGTGCGGTCGCCACGCCGGAACCGGTCCACGATGGCCGCGGTCATCCGCCGCACCCGCCAGCGGAGGTGTCGGAGCACCCGTCGAAGCGGCCGGGACGCCCGCCACATCGCCTGCTTCACTGCATCCATCCGCCTCGCCCTCCCGGATTACACTATGGACGACTCGTGGCCCGCCCGGCCGCGACGGGCGGATGCGAACCGGGAGGATGCGTGGGCCCTCGGTCGGTCAGTGTCATCATCCCCACCAACCGCGACGGGCGGTATCTGCGTGAGACGGTCGCGTCGGTGCGCGCCCAGACCTCCCAGGTCGACGAGATCGTGCTGGTGGACGACGGCGCCCCTGCCCCGGGCCTCGCGGCGATCGCGGCCGAGCTGGGCGTGTCGTACCTGCGGCAGGACCCATCGGGACTGTCCGTCGCCCGCAACACGGGCGTCTCCACCGCGCGGGGCGAGTGGATCGCGTTCCTCGACGACGACGACGTGTGGCATCCCGACCGCATCCGAAGCCAGCTGGAAGCGTTGAACGAGGCCCCGGCAGCCATCGCGGTGTACACGGGAGGCTGGTACATGGATGCGGAGGGGAAGCCTTTCGGTAGGGGCTGGCCCGCCCCTGCCGCCTCCGCGCGCGACATGCTGGCCGGCGACGTCGCGTTCCCCCGCATCACGACGCTGCTGATCAAGCGGAGCGCGTACCTCTCCGTGGGCGGATGCCGCCGCGAGATGGAGCCCGCGGAGGACAACGAACTGATCCTGCGGCTGCTGCAGCACGGCGAATTCGCGTCCGTGGACCGTCAGCTGGTCGGATACCGCCGCCACAGCGCCAATGTCACCAGCCGCGGACTGCCGGGTCGCACGGCAGCGCTGCGCGGGCTGCGCGGCAACATCCGGCAGGCGCGACAACGCGGTGACCGTCGGCTGGCGGACACTCTGACGCACAACCTCCGTCGTTACCGCCAGTACGCGGCCGACGAGAATCTCTCAGAGCTGGCAGCCGCGGCCCGTGCACGACGGACGTCATATGCCTTCGCGCTCGCGTGGTGGGCCGTGCGCAGCGCCCCCCTCGACTCAGCCGCCGCGTTCGCCGGCCGCGTGTTCAGGCGCCAGCCGTGACGGCACGGGAGGTCCAGGACGATCTGCAACGTGAGTCGCTGCATGTCCTCGGATCCCTGCTGGAGCCTGGGACGCCGGTGGCGCTCGTCGACTTCCCCCTGCACGCGAACGCCGGCGACTCGCTCATCTACCTCGGCGAACGCGCCTATCTCGAGCGCCTGCGGGTCCCGGTGCGTTATCAGACCTCGGCCGGCCGATACAGGCCGGCCGAGCTCGCGCGTCTGCACCCCGAGGGTCCGATCCTGCTTCATGGCGGGGGCAACTTCGGCGACCGCTGGGCGCTCTTCCAGCACTTCCGCGAGCGCGTCATCGCCGACTTCCCCGATCGCCGGATCATCCAGCTGCCGCAGAGCATCGAGATGAGCCGCGAGGCCGCGGCACGCGTCCGCTCGGCATATCTCGCACATCCGGACCTGACCGTGCTCCTGCGCGACACCCGCAGCGTGCGTCACGCCGATGACCTGCTCGACGGTGTGCGAGTGCGGTACTGCCCCGACCTCGCCTTCGGCTACGGACCGACGCGGCGCCGGCGCCCGCGCGTCGATGTCCTCGAGCTTCGTCGCACCGACACCGAGTCCACCGGCGAGCCGCTGCTCACGGATGGGGGGTCCTGGCGGCGCGAGAGGGTGGACTGGAACTACTCCGCCTTGGAGAAGCTCGCCTGGAATCTCGCGAAGGCACCGGGGTCGTTCGCCAAACGCGTGCCGAGAACGCTTCCCCGGTTCTACCGCGCGTTCGTCGACCCCGGCTACTCCGCCGCCGCGCGCACGCTCGTGCGTGCCGCAGAGGACACTGTGCTGAGCGGGCGGGTCGTCGTCACCGACCGACTGCACGCCGCCGTGCTGGCGACACTGCTCGCCCGGCCGGTGGTCGCGCGCGACAACGCGAACGGCAAGCTCGCCGCCGTCTTCGACGACTACCTGGGGCGTTTTCCGCTCGTCCGCTTCGCCCGCACTCCACAGGAAGCCGACGATCACGTCCGAACCCTGCTGAGCTCGGTGCAATGACCCGCGTGGCGGACGCGGCTAGGCGGGAAGCCGCCGCATCGTCCGCTGCAAGAGATGCCGCTGCCAAGCCGTCAAGCCGGCCGACCGCTCCTCCAACCTCGCGCGCAGCTCACGCACGCCTCGCGCCGCATCGGGCAAGGCGGCGCTCAAGCCCGGCATCCAATCGACGTCGAGGTCCAGTGTCGCTCGAGCGAAGTCGCGGTACGACTGCGCAAGCAGCCCGTCACCGCTGACACGCCGGGCATACTCGGCCGTGGAAGACACCTGCGCGACGTGGCGTCGGTAGGCGAGGGTGGGCAGAGACGACCGCGCCATCGGGACTCCTGCCGTCGCGGCGCGCAGCCAAAGATCGTAGTCCTCGGCGGAAACGTCCCGGTACCCTCCCGCCGTCTCGACGGCACGCCGGGTGGCGAACATCGTGGGGTGCATCACCACGCACATGACGGCCAGGTGCAGGGGAAGCGCCTGCGCGGAGACCGCGACCGGTGCTGATGGCAGAACACGCAGGGGCGCCGTGCGGAACCGAAGCACCGGGGAGAAGAGGATGCCGCGTCGGCCGTCGCGGAGGCCAGCCGACTGCGCGGCGAAGCGCCACGGCAGGCACACGTCGTCCGCATCCATGCGCGCGACGAAGCGGCTGTCGGTCCGGTCGCACAGCGCGCGCAGTGCCGCACCCACGCCGACCGCGCGGTCGCTCCGGATGAGGCGCACGCGACGGTCCGAGAAGTTCTCGATCACCGCGACGGTCCGGTCGGTCGAGGCGTCGTCCCAGATCACCAGCTCTGCGTCCCGGGGCATGGCGCGCAACGTCGACGCGACGGCATGACGTACCGTCGCTTCTCCGTCGCGCACCGGCAGCAGCACTGAGAGCTCAGGCACGCGGCGGGCGCCCCTCGGGGTCGGGCCCGCGAGACTCCCCGACGTCGACGTCGGTCTCCGGCATCTCCACGGCACCTGGGGCCTCCGGCAGGGGTGCCTCGACAGTGGCCGCCCCGACGCCGGACGCCGGCCCGGAGAGAGGGGCCGCCGGCCCGGACAGCGGTTGCGGCGGAGCGCCTGCGGGCGCGCGACTGGACGGCACCTGCTTCGCCCATGCGATGCAGGGGCGTTCCACCGTGACGAAAAGCGCCTGGCCGACGCCGAGTACGACAGCGAAGCCGACAGTCCACAGCAGCGCAAGCAGCCCGGCACCCTCCGGAACATGGGTGAACTTCTGGAGGAACTCCGACAGGTACCACAGCGTCGGCTGGTGGATGAGGAACAGGCTGTACGAGCGGTAGCCGAGCCACGATATCGGACGCCACGCGAAGAGAGCCGCAATGGGCCGCACGGTGAGCACGAGCACGATGAGCCCGCCGAAGAGCATGGAAAGCCCGAGGTCCCGGATGGGCAGCACCGTGCCTCGGAAGAAGGGCTCGGTCGCCACGAGGTACGCGACGACCATGACCGCCAGCACGGCGATCACATGCGGTCGCCGCATCCGGCCCGCGACTCGGAACCCCGCCACGGCGGCAAGCATTCCGAAGGAGAACTCCGTCAGCCGGCCGAGCCCTGACGCAGCCCAGAGGAACACGACCGAGAACTCGGCGTCCCCGACGAAGATGTCGACGCCGATGCGGAAGAGCACCGACACCACGATGGCGCCGAAGACGGCACGCAGACCCCAGCGCGCGGCGGCCAGCATCACGAGCGGGAAGATCAGGTAGAGCTGCATCTCGAGCGCCATCGTCCAGAGGCTGCCGTTGATGGTCGACCAGTACTGCGGGAAGAACATGTGCGTGAAGGTGAGGTGGCTGAGCAGATCCCCGATACTCGGCCACGGCTGCCACGAGGCATCCCGTCCCAGCGCCTTCATGAGTACGACCAGCGCCTGCGGAAGAAGAATCGCGTAGGCGAGAGCGACGTAGTAGGGCAGCACGATCCTGCGCAGACGCCGTTTCAGGTACGGCCCCGTCGAGAATCGGCCGAGCCTTGAAGGATCCCGCGCGAAGGGGAGGAACAGCACGAAGCCGGTGAGAACCACGAAGAAGTCCGGGCGGATGTTCTGCGCGATCACCGTCGAGACCACGGGGATGTCGGGCGCTCCCGCGAACTGCCACGAGTGGAAGGCGAACACCAGCAGGAAAGCCAGCGCGCGCAGACCATCGATCGCCGCGATGCGCTCCGTTCGCTCCCCAGCCGGTGCGGGTGTCACGGCACCAGAGTAGAGCACCCCGTCGAGGCCTCCCCGTCCCGGTGAACGCCCGCGTCATGCCTCGCCTACACTGCGAGCATGACGGCGATGCTGTACGTCGACGCGGTCGGCGTGACGATCGGCATCGATCTGTCGGTGCTGGGACCGGACGATGCCGCGGCCGTGCGGACTGCCTGGAGCGACGCCGCGGCCCCCGGGGGCGACGAGTCGGCGCCGGTCGTCGTCCCCCTCTCCGCGGGTCGGGCCCGCATGCTTCAGTCGTTGTCGCGGCAGGTGACCCGCGCCGCGATCGATGCCAGGCGCTCGGATCTCTGGATGCTGCATGCCGCCGGTGTCGCCACACCGACCGGCGACGTGGTGGCTTTCGTGGGGCCTTCGGGGCGCGGCAAGACGACAGCGTCCCGGCACCTGGGGCAGCAGTACGGATACGTCTCAGACGAGACGATCGGCATCGACCGCGACGGCCGCGTCTTCGCGTACCGCAAGCCACTGTCGATCATCGAGCAGCCGGGGTCGCCGAAAGTCGAGCGCGGGCCGTCCTCGGTCGGGCTGGGCACGGTTCCGCACGACCTGCGAGTGCGTGCGATCGTTCTTCTGCACCGCGACTCCGGCCATGAGGGCCCTCCCCGTGTGGATGTCATCGACCTGGGCGACGCACTCGACGACCTTGTCAGCCAGTCCAGCCACCTCGTCGAACGTCCTGACGCGCTGCGGTTCATCGCGGCACTCGCGGATGCCACCGGCGGCATCCGCTCGGTGCGATACCGGGAGGCCGAGGACTTGTCGGCCGTCATGCCCGCCCTCCTCACCGGCTCGCCGACGCGCCCCGTCGTCGCGCCCGCCGTCGTCCACCCCACCGGGCCCGGAACCCGGACCGCCGAGGAGCCGGTGTACGTCCGCGCCGCCGCCGTCGACGAGGTCACACTCCCCTCCCCCGTCCGGGTCGCAGTGCTCACCCGCGGCGTCGGCGGCCGCGGCACCGTGCATGTGCTCGCCGGGATCGCGCCCGCGCTGTGGGCCGCGGCATCCGGCGTTCCTCTCGATGTCCTCGTCGACGCCGCGACGGCGACATACGGGGTGCCCGAGGACGGCGACGCTGAGCAGTTCGTGCGCGCGGCGGTGGAGCACCTCGTCGCCGAGGGTCTCCTGCTGGTCACGCCTACTGCAGAGCGGACGTGAGCCGGGCGAGGTTGTCGAGCACGGTCGAGCGCAGCGGCTGCTTCTCCCATTCCTCGAGCGTCAGCTCGCGGGAGAGCGAGCGGTACATGTCCTCGACGCCGCGCATCTCCTGGACGAACTCCTGACCGCGGACGAGCATCGAGATCTCCATGTTGAGACCGAACGAGCGCATGTCCATGTTGCTGGACCCGATGATGGCGACCTCGTCGTCGATCGTGAGGCTCTTGGTGTGCAGGATGAACGGCTTCTTGTACATCCAGATCTTCACGCCGGCGCGCAGCAGCGCCTCGTAGTAGCTGCGCTGCGCGTGGTAGACGATCGCCTGGTCACCCTCCTCCGAGACGAACAGTTCGACGTGGATGCCGCGCTGGCACGCCGTCTGGATCGCGAGGAGCAGGCCCTCGTCGGGCACGAAGTAGGGACTGACGATGATGATCTTCCGCTGGGCGGCGAACAGCAGCCCCATGAACAGCTTGAGGTTGTTCTGGAACTCGAACCCGGGTCCCGACGGGATGACCTGGCAGTCGAGGTCGCCGGTTCCCGCGCTCACCTCGAACAGCTCGATCCCCT
>NZ_JBQCIP010000142.1:0-3535 GCF_051953575.1 Microbacterium sp. | reverse complement strand
GGCATCCACCCTTCTGTCGACTGCTACTGGAACAGCGTGCTCAGCTGCCCGGCGGGCGGGAGCTGCGAGTTCGCGATGACCGTGCCGTTGACGGCGATCGTCGGCGTGCCGATGCCCTGCGAACCCGGCTGGATCGGGGTCTTCAACGTCATCTCGGTGACGTAGCCGGCGTACGTGCCGTCGTTCACGCACGAGTCGATGCCGCTCACGCCCACGTCCGACGCGATGCCGAGGATCTCCTTGTTCGTGAGGCCCTTCGAGCCCTCGGTCGGCTGGTTCGCGAACATCTGCTGCAGGAACGGCAGCGACTTGTCGGCATCCGCCACCGCCACGCAGTACGCGGCGTTCGCCGCACGCGTGGAGTACTGGGTGTTCTGCGACTGCGAGTCGAGGATCGAGATCGGGTGGATGTCGAGGGTGATGCTGCCGTCGTCGACCATGCCCTGGATCTCGGAGCCGTACGTCTCCTCGAACTGGCCGCAGATGGGGCACATGAAGTCGATGTACGTCGCCAGGCTGTCAGATCCCTCGCCGACGTGGATCGCGCCCGTCTCGGCGTCGATGTTGGACGCGGACGGCGTGTTCACCTCGGTCGGCAGCGGCTTGGGCGCCGCAGCGTTGTTGAGGGTCACGACCAGGACCGTCACCAGGACGAGGGCGATCACGACGCCCACCGTCACCCAGATCGCGAACCAGTTCGTCTTCTTCACTGCCTGTGCCACTGCCTGCCTCCTAGGCGATCGCGCGCGGGGTCACGCCGAAGGGTGCAAGTCCCGCGGCTCCCCCATCGGGTGCGGTGAGCACCCAGATACCGTCATCGTGCACGGCGACGCTATGTTCCCAATGTGAACCGGCCGTGCCGTCGACCGTGGACACCGTCCAGCCGTCATCCTCGACGAAGGTCGCCTGGTCGCCGATGACGACCATGGGCTCGATCGCGAGCACGAGGCCCGGACGCACCTCGGGACCCGGGTCGGGAACGCGGTAGTTGAAGACCGACGGGGACTCGTGCATCTTGCGCCCGATGCCGTGGCCCACGTACTCGCGCAGGATGCCGTAGGTGCCCGACTCGGGCGAATTCGCTTCGATGTGCTCCTGGATCGCCGCGCCGATCTCGCCGATGTGCCTCGCGCTCGCGAGTGCCGCGATACCCGCCCACATCGATCCCTCGGTCACGTCCGAGAGGCGCTGCCGCTCGGCGACCACCTCGGGGCGCGTGTCGTCGGGCAGCACGATCGTGAACGCGGAGTCGCCGTTCCAGCCCTTGAACTCGGCGCCGGCATCGATCGACAGGATGTCGCCAGGAGCGAGCACACGGTCACCGGGGATGCCGTGGACGACCTCCTCGTTGACGGACGAGCAGATCGTGTGGCGGTAGCCCCGGACCATCTGGAAGTTCGACTTCGCACCCCGGGCGGTGATGAGCGCGGAGGCCGCGGCATCCAGTTCCAGCGTTGTCACGCCGGGAGCCACGAGCGCACGTGCGGCCTCGAGCGCCGCCGCCGTGATCAGTCCCGGCTCGACCATCGCCCGCAGCTGAGCGGGCGACTTGTAGATCGAGCGACGCAGCGCCACGGGATCAGGCCGCGGCGGCGCGGACCAGGCCGCGCGCCTCGAGGGCCGCGATGATGCGGTCGGTGATCTCGTCGAGCGTGCCGACGCCGTCGATGCGGTCGACGATGTCGCGGGCCTCGTACACGCCGAGGATCGGCGCCGTCTCGCGCTCGTAGATCGCCAAGCGGTTCGCGATGACCTCTTCCGTGTCGTCGCTGCGGCCCTGCTCGGCGGCGCGACGGGCGATGCGCGAGATGCTCTCGTCGCGTGGCACGTCCAGGAGGATGACCGCGTCGAGCTCCTCGTCACGGCCTTCGAGGAACTCGTCGAGGTGCATCACCTGCGCGACGTTGCGGGGGTACCCGTCGAGCAGGAACCCGCCTGCGGCGTCCCCTTCCGACAGCCGCTCACGCACGACCGCGCTGGTCAGCTCGTCGGGGACCAGGTCGCCGGCCTCGATGATGGCCTTCACCTGCTGGCCGAGCTCGGAGCCCGCCGCCACCGCGCCGCGGAACACGTCGCCGGTCGAGATGGCGGGGATGCCGAACGCCTCCGCGATGCGGATGCCCTGGGTGCCCTTGCCCGAGCCCTGCGGGCCCACGATCAGGAGTCGCGTCATCGGAGGAGCCCTTCGTAGTGGCGCTGCTGCAGCTGCGCGTCGATCTGCTTCACGGTCTCGAGGCCGACACCGACGATGATGAGGATGGAGGCGCCGCCGAACGGGAAGTTCTGGTTGGCCCCGACCGTCGCCAGCGCGATCAGCGGCAGGAGCGCGATCAGACCGAGGTAGATCGAGCCCGGGAGCGTGATGCGGGTGAGGACGTAGTCCAGGTACTCGGCCGTGGGGCGACCCGCTCGGATACCCGGGATGAATCCGCCGTACTTCTTCATGTTGTCGGCGACCTCCACGGGGTTGAACGTGATCGCGACGTAGAAGTACGTGAACCCGACGATGAGCAGGAAGTACAGGATCATGTACAGCGGGTGGTCGCCCTTGACCAGGTACAGGTTGATCCACGTGACCCAGCCCGGCACATCCTGACCGGCCTGCGGCTGGTTGAACTGCGCGATGAGCGCCGGGATGTACAGCAGCGACGACGCGAAGATGACGGGCACGACGCCGGCCATGTTCACCTTGATCGGGATGTAGGTGTTCGTGCCGCCGTAGGTGCGGCGACCCACCATGCGCTTGGCGTACTGCACCGGGATGCGTCGCTGGGACTGCTCGACGAAGACGACGAGCCCGACGACGACCACGCCGACCGCCAGCACGAGGAGGAAGACCTCGAAGCCCTTGGACTGCCAGATGGCCCACATCGACACCGGGAACTGCGCGGCGATCGACGTGAAGATGAGCAGCGACATGCCGTTGCCGATGCCGCGCTCGGTGACGAGCTCGGCGAACCACATGATGAGGCCCGTGCCGGCCGTCATCGTGATGATCATCAGCAGCTGCGCCCACCACACGTCATTGGTGAGGAGCTGGTCGCACTCGGGGATGTTGGTGGTGCCGAACAGGGCGCCGCTGCGGGCGACCGTGACGAGCGTCGTGGACTGAAGGAGCGCCAGCGCGATCGTGAGGTAGCGCGTGTACTGCGTCAGCTTGGCCTGGCCCGCCTGGCCCTCCTTGTAGAGGGTCTCGAAGTGCGGGATGACCACGCGCAGCAGCTGCACGATGATCGTCGCGGTGATGTACGGCATGACGCCGAGCGCGAAGATCGACAGCTGCAGCAGCGCACCGCCCGAGAACAGGTTGACGAGCGACAGCAGGCCCTCGGTCCCCGACGACTGGCGCAGACACTCCTGCACGTTCGGGAAGTCGACGAACGGCGCCGGCACATGCGCGCCGAAGCGGTACAGGGCGATGATCGCCAGAGTGAATGCGATCTTCCGCCGAAGGTCGGGAGTGCGGAAGACCCGCGCGATGGCGCTGAACAAGAGGATTCCTCCAGAGGGGGGATGCCGGCACTGACGTCGTGCC
>NZ_JBQCIP010000141.1:0-9482 GCF_051953575.1 Microbacterium sp. | reverse complement strand
GCGACCAGGTCGCCCAGTAAGCGCCGCACAGAACAGGACACACTGATGGCGAACATCGAAGAGAACCCCACGAGCTACTCCACCGAGTCCCAGGTCGACGAGACGGTCGTCGCCGCCGAGCGCCCCGTGCTCTCGGTCTCGGGCGCGGCTGTCGGCCGCCGCAAGCAGGCCATCGCCCGCGTGCGTGTCATCCCGGGCTCGGGCACCATCACGGTCAACGGCCGTGCGTTCGAGGACTACTTCCCGAACAAGCTCCACCAGCAGCTCATCACCGACCCCTTCACGGTGCTCAACCTCACGGGTGCGTACGACGTGATCGTCCGCATCTCGGGTGGTGGCCCCTCGGGCCAGGCCGGCGCGCTGCGCCTCGGCATCGCCCGTGCGCTGAACGAGATCGACGTCGAGAACAACCGTCCGACCCTCAAGAAGGCCGGCTTCCTCTCGCGCGACGCCCGCGTCATCGAGCGCAAGAAGGCCGGTCTCAAGAAGGCCCGCAAGGCGCCGCAGTACTCGAAGCGCTGATCGGCTCCATCTCCGCATGCCGATCTTTGGCACGGATGGCGTGAGGGGGCTGGCCAACGGCCCCCTCACCGCCGATCTCGCACTGTCCCTGGCCCAGGCGACCGCCGTCGTCCTGGGCCAGGGTCGTTCTGCCGAGGCCCGCAAGGCCGCCGGCAAGCGCCTCACGGCCGTCGTCGCACGCGACCCGCGCATCTCGGGACACTTCCTGAGCGCCGCGGTCGAGGCCGGTCTGGCCTCATCGGGCGTCGACGTCTATGACGCGGGCACGTTGCCGACGCCGGCGACGGCATTCCTGATCGCCGACATCGACGCCGACTTCGGCGTCATGATCTCGGCCTCGCACAACCCGGCGCCCGACAACGGCATCAAGATCTTCGCCCGGGGCGGCGTGAAGCTGCCCGACCTGGTCGAGGAGCGCATCGAGGCCGCGATGTCGGGACCGAAACTGCTTCCGACCGGCGCCGACGTCGGCCGGATTAGCCGCTTCGCCGACGCCGAGGACCGCTACGTCGTGCACCTGCTCGGCTCGCTGCCGCACAAACTGGACGGGCTGCACGTCGTCATCGACTGCGCGCACGGTGCGGCATCCGGAGTCTCTCCCGAGACGTTCCGCGACGCGGGCGCGCGCGTGACCGTCATCGGCGCCGACCCCGACGGGCTCAACATCAACGACGGCGTGGGTTCGACGCACCTCGACGTGCTCTCGCGGGCCGTCGTCGAGCACGGCGCCGACGTGGGCATCGCGCACGACGGCGACGCGGACCGCTGCCTCGCGGTCGACGCCGACGGCAATGTCGTCGACGGCGACCAGATCATGGCGATCCTGGCCGTGTCGATGAAGGCGCGCGGCCGTCTGAAGGATGACACGCTCGTCGCGACCGTCATGAGCAACCTCGGTCTGCACCGCGCGATGGCCGAGCACGGCATCCACGTCGAGACGACGGCCGTCGGCGACCGCTACGTCCTCGAGCGCATGAACGAACGCGGCTTCTCGCTCGGCGGCGAGCAGTCGGGTCACGTCATCATGAGCGAGTTCGCGACGACCGGCGACGGCGTGCTCACGGGCCTGCACCTGGTGGCCGAGATGGCCCGCACCGGCAAGTCGCTCGCCGAGCTCGCGTCGATCATGACCGTGTACCCCCAGGTGCTCGTCAACGTGAAGGGCGTGGACCGCACGCTCGCCCGCACCGACGTGGTCGTGCAGGATGCCGTCGCCCGCGCCACCGCGGCGCTCGGCATGTCGGGCCGCGTGCTGCTGCGACCGTCGGGCACCGAGCAGCTCGTGCGGGTGATGGTCGAGGCGGCGTCCGAGGACGAAGCCCGCCATCACGCCGAGGCGCTCGCCGACGTCGTACGCGAACGCCTGGCGCTCTGACACGAGATTCGCACGCAGCGGCAGAACGGCCGGGGATCTGCACCGGCGAGGATCTCTCTGGTCGTTGTGTCGCGATCCGGTGCTCGCGGTGTCGCATTGTGTTCGTGCAGCAGTGTCGGCCCCGCACTGCTCGGATAGATTCGAGGTCCGGCAGGTGCGCGAAGGGGGCTTGGACCACCGATGGAGCTCAGAACGTATCTGCGCATCGTGCGCTCGCACTGGCTGGGCATCCTCTTGCTCACCGTACTCGGCGTGGTCGTCGCCTTCGGGTGGACACTCCTGCAGCCGCGCGTGTACACCGCGGACGCCGGCGGCTACGTCGCCGCGGTACGCGGTGACGGCGCGACGGACGCAGGCTCCGCGCTTGTCGCGGAGAACCTCGCCAAGGCGAAGGTCAAGTCGTTCCTGGACCTGGGGACGTGGCGGTCGGTCGCAGAGAACGCGATCGAAGAGCTCGGCATCGACGCTTCTCCGGAAGCCGTCGTCAACCGGGTTCGCGTGACGAACCCCGCCGACACCGTCAACATCAAGGTCGAAGCATCGGCGTCCACTCCCGAGGGCGCCCGCGATCTCGCCCAGGCGTGGATCAGGGGCATGGCCGCCGAGATCGAGAGCCTCGAGAGCAGCGATGGCGCGTCGCTCGCCGCGGTGCAACTCGTTCCCGGCGATTCGGCGCGGCTGCCGAGCGCTCCCAGCTCGCCCAACACCCGGCTCGCACTCGCGATCGGCGGCCTGATCGGACTCGCACTGGGCATCGGTTACGCCGTACTGCGATACACGCTGGATCGCCGAATCCGCTCCGCAGACGCCGTCGAGAAGGAGACGGGCGTCGCCGTGGTCGGACTCATCCCCGAGGAGAGGTCCTTCACCCCGGTGGATCGTCTGCTGCCGATCGACGCAGGTTCGTCGGGCGGTGCCAATGCAAAGCTCTTCGCGGTTTCGGAGGCGATGCGAGAGCTTCGCACCAACATCCAGTTCATGGACGTCGACAACCCGCCGAGAATCATCGTGGTCACCAGCCCGCTTCCCGGCGACGGCAAATCGACGACAGCGGCCAACCTCGCGATCACGCTCGCGGCAAATGGCCAGAAGGTCGTGCTCATCGACGGCGACCTGCGCCGGCCGACCGTGGCCACCATCTTCCACCTCGTCGACGGGGTGGGCGTCACCGACGTGCTGGCCGGCCGCGCGACCCTTGAAGACGTCGCGCAGCGTGTGGGCCGAGCGGGAAACCTGCTCGTGCTCGGAGCCGGCAAGCTGCCCCCGAACCCGAGCGAGGTGCTCGGCTCGGAGCGCATGCGCACCTTGTTGCGCGAGCTCGCCGAGGATTACACGGTGATCGTCGACGCCCCGCCGTTGCTTCCGGTGACGGATGCTGCGGTGCTCAGCCACAGCGCGGACGGTGCTGTCGTCGTCGCCAGCGTCGGAAAGACGACGTTCGAGGCGCTGACCAAGGCGCTGGTGAACCTCGATCGCGCCGGCGCCCGACCCCTCGGCGTCGTGCTGAACCGCGTACCGCGGAAGGGGCGCGCCGGCTACCGCGACTACCGATACGAGGGCGACTACTACCAGTCCGGCAAACCGGCCAAGGGCGGGTCGGCGAAGTCTCGTGGCGAGGCGGTCACGGTGCCGGACTCGCCGGCGGACCTGCCCGGGGCCGTGTCGGCGCGCGATGTCGCTACGGGTGCGCCCGCCGAGGACGCGGTTGTCGAGGCCGGGGCCGGATTGCCCGCCGCCACCGAAACAGCCCCCGTTGTCAAGAAGGCCCGTGAGAAAACGGGTGAAGCGATCGACGGCGGCACGCGGCGCGCCCGTCGGACTGCGGGCTGACGAGTCCAGCACGCGGCGCCGGGATGCTGCCGGTGCGGGTGCGGTCGCTGCACGCCGCGCGACTCGGCCGGTCGCGCAGCCGAGTCCGTGGCGGGAACGGAGCCGGTGCGGTTAGTCACGGCCGGCGATCGTTCGCGCGCGAGCGCGGTCGGGCTAGCCTGGGGGCATCCGAGAGGAGTCATCGTGGGTGAAGCGATCGTCGTCGGAATCACGGATGCCGCGGCCTCGCGCCGTGCGGTCGACTGGGCCGCGCAGCGCGCCGCCGAGAGGCGGCAGCCGCTCGAGCTGCTCGCGGTCGTCGGCGGAGCGACCGGCGCGGTCGGAGAAGGCCCGATCGTCGAGGCGGCGCTCGCCGAGGCGCGGGTGCGTGCGGAGGTCGAGGCATCCCGCATCGCCGGCGGACTGGACGTCCGCACGCGCGTCGAGCGCGGCAACCCGGTCACGCGGCTAGTGGAGGCGTCCGAGGGCGCGGCGCTGCTGGTCATCGGCAGCGATTACCGCGGACCGGGCACGAAGGCCTCGCGCGGCGCGCACGGGCTGCGGATCGCCGCCGGGGCGCACAGCCCGGTCGTGGTGGTGCCCGATTTCGACGTCGCCGGGCGCTCGGGCGTCGTCGTCGGCGTCGACGGATCGCCGGCGGGCGAGAAGGCGGTGGCGTTCGCGGCCGCGGAGGCCGACCGGCTGCGCGAGCCGCTCGTCGCGGTGTCGGTCTGGACGCCGCTGGAGGTGCCGCGCAACATGGGCGTGTACCCGGCGGAGTACCTGGAGAATCTCGCGCACCTGACCGAGGAGTCCCAGGCGATCTCGCTCGCAGGGCTGAGGTCGCAGTATCCCGACCTCGAGATCGTCCCCACGGTCGAACGCGGCTACCCGTCGCAGATCATCAACGAGCTCGCCGCGAAGGCGCGCCTCGCGGTCGTGGGCTCGCACGGGCGCGGCGCGCTCGCGCGGTTCCTGCTCGGGTCGATCAGCCAGGAGGTGCTGGCGCATCTCGGGACGGTGACCGCCGTCGTGCGCTGAGCCTGCTCAGACGGACACGGGCATGCCCGTCAGCGCCTCGAGCTGCTCCCACGTCCGCGCGGCACGCCCGGACGCGGGGTGCGCCGTGTGCTCGTTCGGGGTCGACCGGACCGGCTCGCCACGGCGCCCGCCCTCCGGCCCGATGTACGCTCCTCCCGGCACCGTCGGATCGGTGAGGGCGCGCACCGCCGACCATGCCGCGGCGTCCTTGCCCTGCGCCCACGGCGTGAAGGGATTGCGGCGTCGTTGCGTGCGGGGGTCGTAGACGCCGTCGCGCGCCGGTGTCTTCGCGTCCACTCCCACTCCGGGGTGCGTGACGATCGAGTGCACGGGCGAGCCGGCCGCGCGCAGACGGCGGTCCAACTCGAACGCGTAGATCTCCGTCACCGTCTTCGCATGCGTGTACGACCGGAGGAACCCGCGCGGCGTCGCCGAGACGTCTTCGATCTCGACGGGGAACCGTCGCACGAACCCGGTCGACGCATGCACGACCCGGGATGGGATGCCTGTCTCGCGAGCCGTTCGGGCGAGGCTCGGCAGCAGCGCACCCGACAGCGCGACGTTGGCGACCGTGTGCGTGCCGAGCATCATCGGCAGAGCATCCTGTGTGGTCGCCCCGGCGGACCACTGCATCGCACCGCCGTTGAGGAACATGCCGTCGATCCGGTCGAACGCCGAGAGCTCGCTCGCCGCGCGGCGCACCGACGCGAGCGAGGCGAGGTCCACGACGACGGTGGACACCTCGGCACCCGGAACATGGGCGCGGATCGCTGCGCGTGCCGCGTCGAGCTTGGCCGCGGAGCGCGAGGCGAGCACGACATGCGCGCCGGCGCCGGCGAGCTGCTCGGCGGCGAAGTAGCCGATGCCGGCGGAGGAGCCGGTGACGACGTGCGTGCGACCCCGCTGGTCGGGCAGGGCGGCTGGATTCCAGGACATGATGACTCCTCAGGCGGGTGAAACGGATGAGCTATCCACTTCGGACGGTATCACAATACGGATGAACTATCCGGTTTGGGGTAGGGTGGGGACATGAGCCCGGGTCAGCGTGCGGATGCGGTGCGCAGTCGTGCCCGCATCCTCGACGCCGCGCGGGGTTGCGACCCGGATGGGCTGCGCCTGAACGAGGTCGCGCGTATCGCCGGTGTCGGCGTCGGCACCGTGTACCGCCACTTCGCCACCGTGCACGCGCTCGTCGAAGCCCTGGTGTCGGACGATCTGGAGCGCTACCGCGAGCTCGCGCGCCGCGCGGTCGCCGAACCCGACCCGGCCGTCGCGCTCGAACTGCTGGTGCGCGAGGGGCTCTCGCTGCAGCTCGAAGACGGTGGGCTGCAGTCCGTCCTGCTCGCGTCACAGGATGCGGATGCCGCCGTCGCCGGTCTGAAGCGCGAACTGGAGGATGCCGCCGAGCTGGTCGTCGCGCGGGCGCGCGGGGCGGGGGTCGTCCGCCGCGACCTGACGGCATCCCGCCTGCAGCACCTCGTGTGCGGCGTCGAGCACGCCGTGCGGATCGGCGGGGCCGGCGAGCGGGAGTTCTTCGTCAGCGCGATGCTCGCCGGCCTGCGCCCGCCGGCTCCGTGACAGGACACGGGGTCCGAGCGGCGCCCCGGCGTTGCCTGGCAGGCGCGCCATAGGCTGGGCTCATGCAGGCAACCCCGGCCCCGGGCGGGCGCGCGCGCGTGAGCGACGTCGCCGCGGCCGCGGGTGTCTCGCCGACGACCGTCTCGCACGCGCTGAGCGGCGCGCGCGCGGTGAACGCCGAGACCCGCGAACGGATCCTGGCCGTCGCGCAAGAGCTGGGATACGTGCCCGACCGGATCGCCAGCGGGCTGCGCCGCCGTCGCACCGGTGTGGTCGGCCTGCTGGGCGACGATCTCGCCGCCACGCCCTTCGCCGGCCGCATCATCGAGGGCGCCCGGCGCGCGGGCCTCGAGCGTGACGTGCTGCTTCTGGTGGGGGAGAGCGGCGGGGATGCCGACGCCGAGCGCGACCTGATCGCGCGCTTCCTCGCGCACCGGGTGGACGGGCTGCTGATCGCGCGCATGTACCACCAGCGCGTCGATCGCCCCGAGGGCGTGGACGGCGTGCCCGTCGTCCTGGTGGACGCCGCCCCGGGGCAGGACTGGGAGGTCGACGCCGTGGTCCCGGACGAGCTCCAGATCGCCACGCTGGCGTGCGAGCGGCTCATCCGCGACGGGCACCGCGACATCGCGTACGTCGGCACGACCGACGCATCGCGCGCTGCCCGGGGGCGACTCATCGGCGTCCGCTCCGCGCTGGGCGACGCCGGCATCGCGCTGGACGACGGACGCGTCGAGTTCTGCTCGTCGGATGCTGCCGGCGGGCGGGAGGCCGGTGGCCGTCTGCTCGACCGCGACCGGCCGCCCACGGCCATCATCTGCTTCAACGACCAGATCGCGATGGGCGTGATGCAGGCCGCCGCGAGGCGCGGGATCCCTGTGCCCGCGGGGCTGTCGGTGGTCGGCATCGACGATCTGCACCCGGTCGCCGACGCGCTCGACCCGGGATTGACGACCGTCGCGCTCCCGCACGAAGAGCTGGGGCGGTGGGGGATGACCCGGCTGCTCGACCGCATCGACGGCACGGCTCCGCCCGCGGGAGGCCTCCACCTGCTGCGGGGCGCGCTGGTCGAGCGCGGATCGGTCGCGCCGCCCGCCGCTCACTGACGCGCGACCGGCGCCACCTGCAGCGGCGTGAGGCTCGCGCCCTGCACGGTGACGGCTTGACGGGCGGCCTCGAACTCGACGCCGCGCGCCCCCGGCCTGCCATAGGTCGCCATGGTGAGCGCCGCCGCGCCGTCGCCCGCGAACACCTCGACGGATGCGGCATCCACCACCACGTCGAGGGTGATGCGGCCATCGGGTGCGGCGACGGCGGCAGTGCGGACGGCGCGGTAGTCCTCGGGCATCCCCGCGGCGATCGCGTCGGCGTCGCGGGCGACGAACACCGTGCCCGCGTCGAAGTCGTAGCCGACCGTTGCGAAGCTGCCGTCGCCGGAAGCGATGCGCACCCGCAGCTCGCCGGCGTCGCTCGACGCGGTGAGTCGCAGGCGGTACGCGCCCGAGCGCGGCGCGGCCGTGGTGGCCGAGCTCTCGCCAGGATCCAGCCGAGCGTCATCGAGCTGTCGAGGGCGGCCCTCGAGGGCGGCGAGCTCGGGTGACGGGGTCGAGTGCAGCGAAGCGCCGCCGTCGCCGTCCGACCGGAGGGCGAGCTGCCGCACGATCGAGTCCGACCCGCCCTGCCAGTCGGCGCCCGGGAGCCGGCCCGCGTACGCCCAGTTGTTCATCCAGCCGATGCCGTAGCGCGTCGTGAGCCGGTCCGTGGCGCTGAGGCGCGGGTCGTCCCACGTGACCGAGGCGTAGTAGTCGGGGCCGTGGTCGAGCCACCGGTGCCCGCCCGGGCCGGGCGTGAACCGCTCGCCGTCCCACGTGCCCGTCCAGTAGACGGTGCCCGTCGTCATGCCCTCGGCGGCGCCGTTCGCGCCGGCGGCGAGCACCCACCGCACGTCGTCCGGGTCGCCGTCCACCGCCATGGGGAACAGGTCGGGACACTCCAGCACGCCGAGGCCGGTCGTGGCGAAGTCGGAGGCGTAGGTCCACTCGCGCAGGTTCGGCGAGGTGTAGAAGCCGATGCGGTCGTGCTCGGCGAGGGCCATGACCCAGTGACCGGCGGTGTCGTCCCAGAAGACGCGCGGGTCGCGCCAGTCGGCCACGCCGGGGTTGTCCATGATCGGGTTGCCCTCGTACGCGTCGAAGCGGTAGCCGCCGTCGTGCGAGACGAAGAGGGACTGCCGCTGCACGCCGTCGTCCTGCTGCGTGACGACGGCGATGACGGCTCCGGCGCCGAAGCCGGCCGTGCCGTGCTCGTCGACGACCGCGGTGCCGGTCCAGATGTCACCGAGCCCGTTCGCGTACTTGTCGATGGCGACGCCCTGGTCGGTCCAGTGCACGAGATCGGGAGAGGTCGCGTGGTACCACGCCGTGCCGTTCCCGTCGGGGTGGTCGGCGTTGTACAGGTAGTAGAAGTGCCACAGCCCGTCGAGGAAGAACGGCTTCTGCGGGTCGTTCATCCAGGCATTCTCCGGCGTGAGGTGCACGGCGGGGCGGTCTGCGGACCAGTCCTCGGGGCGCTGGAACGGGTCGGCGGACGGCGAGGCCTGCGGCGCTGGCTCGCCCGCGGGCGGCCACAGCACCACGGCGCACGTCGTCGCCACGAGAGCGGCGATCACGACGGCGGCGACGATCAGGCCGCGGCGACGGGTCCTCGGTCGCGGTGCGGGGTTCGTCATCGGGTCCTTCCGGTCGGGAACGGTGAGGTGGATGCCTCGGCCCAGGCCGGGCCGAGGCATCCACTTCTCGTCAGCGGGTCGGTCAGCGCAGCGGCTTGACCTGTCCGCCGGGGGTGACGTTGACGTTCGCCGGGACGTCGGCCCAGCCGCCGAGCCCGCCGTCGCCGTAGGTGTAGTCGACGCTCGTGGTGGCGCCGTCGATGTCGACCTTCACCGTCGGGGCGAGGGTGCCGCCGCGGACGAAGTCGTCGGACGTGCCGATCGTGTCGATGAACGACTGCACGAGCCCGCCGGGCATCACGTAGTGCGAGTACGCCTGGAACGCGCCCGGGTGCTGGTTGTAGTCGGGCGCGAAGGGCTGGCCCTGCAGGTAGTTCAGGTTCGTCGGGTTGCCGAGTGCGAGCCCCGAGCCGCCGTTGAGCGGCTGGA
>NZ_JBQCIP010000140.1:0-24415 GCF_051953575.1 Microbacterium sp. | reverse complement strand
CGCTGGATCGAGTCAGCCACACGAAGGGAGATCCATCATGGGTCTGGACGACGACATCAAGCACAACGCCGAAGACATGAAGGGCAAGGTCAAGGAGAAGGTCGGCGACGCGACCGACAACGAGCGCCTGCAGGCCGAGGGTGTGGCCGACCAGGCCAGCGCCAAGGTCAAGAAGGCCGGCGACGACGTCAAGGACGCGCTCACCGACGACCGATGACCCCCGAGGGTGCCCGGGATCAGCGAGGATCCCGGGCACTCGCATGTCGCCGTCAGACGGCGACAGGCTGCTGCAGCTCCGTGACCCACGTCGACTGCGGGCCGTCCGCTTGCAGGTAGACCTCGCGGCACGGACCCGAGAACTCGCCGCCGTCGGCCACGACCGCCTGCATGAAAGCGCCCCATGCGGACCCGATGCCGCTCATCTCACCGCGGTACGTGGTGACGGCCGCGCGTACGGCGGGAAGCTCGACGACCTGCCAAGCGGGATTCTCGACGGGCTCACCATCGGCGATCCACGACACCCACACCCGGAGGTCGTCGGTGTCGTCGATGGGCTCGTACCAGAAGATGCCGGGCTCGCGGTAGGCGGCCCCCGACGCCTCGAGCGCGTCGTGCAGACCCGGCAGCACCGTGTCGATCGCGGCGGGCACGTTCTCGCTGCCGGCGGCCACGGCCGATGCGGCGTAGACGGTGACGGGCTCGATGTTGCGGTATTCGACGGTGGTCATCTCTGTTTCTCCTTCGAGGCGGCGGAGCTGTTCGTCCAGACGCGCGAGGCGCGCGGTGTCGGCTGCGACACTCTCGACGAGGTCGGCCCGGCGACGCTCCAGCACGCGCCGCAGCGCCGCCGTCTCGTCGTCGGCGTGCAGCACGTCCAGGGCGTCGTCGAGCGGGCAGCCGAGGTCGCGCAGCTGCGCGATCCGCAGCAGCGGCGAGAGCTGCTGCGGGGCGTAGCGGCGGTAGCCGGTGCGCTCGTCGACGTCGGCGGGCACGAGCAGGCCGATCGCGTCGTAGTGCCGCAGCATCCGCACGCTGACGCGTCCGAGGGCGGCGAACTGTCCGATGGTGTACATGGTGAGGACCACATTCGACGATGACACAGTGTGAGGGTCAAGGGAACAATGGCCCTGTGCAGGTGACCGTGCTCGTCGAGGGCGAGAGCGACCGCGTGGCCCTCGAGACCCTCGCCGGGCGCCTGGGGGTCCGGATGCCGGCGGTCCGTGTCGTCGGCGGCTCGAAGGGCGCGCGGCGTGCGGCGGCAGAGCTCGGCGACCGGGTGCTCGTCGGACTGGTCGACGCGGGAGAGCGCGCGGACTTCGAGCGCGTGCTCGACACGGTGTTCGTGTGCGAGCCCGATCTGGAGGGCGAGTTCGTGCGCGCGCTCGGCATCGACGGCGTCGAGGCGGTCATCGCAGCCCAGGGCGAACTGGACTCGTTCCGCAGTCTGCAGCGGCAGCCGTTCCAGCGCGGGCGGGCGCCCGAGGCGCAGCTCGCACGGTTCTTCGGCGGACGCAGCGGCAACAAGGCGCGGTACGCCCGGCTCATGGCCGAGGCCGTGCCGCTCGACCGGGTGCCGCCGCCGCTCGCGGGGCTGCTCACGGCGCTCTGAGCGACGCCCGCGCGGTGTGCGGGAGAGATGAGGACCCTCTCACGCGGTGCTCGCCGGTCGTTCACGCGATCGTCCCTCGGGCGTCGGGGAGCGGCAACCGGGCGGTCCCGGCCGCCCCGCTTGACTCGGCCGCATGAGTCGAACCCCCACACGACGCCTCCTCCCGCGCCTGGCCGCCGCCGCCGCGGCGGCCGTCACGGCAGCCGCCCTGCTCCCCGCCACCGCCGCCGTCGCCCAGCCTGTCGCGCCCGCCGCATCGCCGCCGCCGTTCGTGCAGACGCACGTGCCGACGCTCGTCGCGCGTGCGACGCTCTCGGCCGACCACCTCGAGCCCGGGCCCGCCTCAGGCGCTCTCGCGAGCCCGGGCAACGGGCGCACCGGCCCGTGGGACGGCCAGGTGATCCCCGGCTTCTCGGCGGCGATCGACAACGGCGACGGCACGTTCTGGGCCCAGCCCGACAACGGCTTCGGGTCCAAGGGCAACTCGGCCGACTTCCTGCTGCGCAACTACCTGGTGCGGCCGGCGTGGCAGACGGCGCAGGGCGGTGACGGCGAGATCCGCATCGAACGGTTCATGTCGTACAACGACCGCAACCACGTGCTCGACTTCCCGATCGTGAACGACGCCACGGACGACCGCCTGCTCACGGGCGCCGACTTCGACATCGAGTCCGTCGTGAAGGCCAAGGACGGCACCTTCTGGGTCGGCGAGGAGTTCGGTCCGTTCCTGCTGCACTTCGACGCCGACGGCACGCTGCTGCGGAAGCCGTTCTCGCTGTCGGGCGCGAAGTCCCCGCAGAACCCCTACCTGCAGCCGGGTGAGACGCCTCGCGTCCGGGCCAGCCGCGGCTTCGAGGCGCTGGCCGCCTCGGTCGACGGGCGCTACCTCTACCCCGTCGTCGAGGGCGCGTACGCCGACGAGCCCGACCCGCGGCGCCGCGAGATCCACGAGTTCGACACGCGCGCCGGCGCCTACACGGGCCGCACCTGGAGCTATCAGACCGATCAGGAGCCGAACGTCGTCGGCGACGCGTTCACCGTCCGCAACGACGTCCTGCTGCTCGTCGAGCGCGACGACTTCGAGGGCGAGCAGGCCGTCACCAAGCGCGTCTACCAGGTGGACCTGCGCCGCACGGATGCGGACGGCTACCTGCAGAAGACGCTCGTGCTCGACGCGCTGCGCGTGGCCAACCCCGACGCCATCGGCGCGGGAGACGGCTACGGCACCGGTGAGATCTACTCGCTGCCCGTGCAGTCGTTCGAGACGGTGGTCCAGCTGAAGGACGGGCGCCTGCTCATCGGCAACGACAACAACTACCCCGGCAACGACGCCCGCATCCCCGGGACTCCCGACGACACCGAGATGGCGATCATCGACCTGACGAAGACCAGGATCGAGCCGGCGCCCGTCACCCTCATCGGCCACCGCGGTGCGAGCGGGCACCGGCCCGAGCACACCCTCGCGTCATACGAGACCGCGATCGTGCAGTGCGCCGACTACATCGAGCCCGACGTCGTCTCGACCAAGGACGGCGTCCTGGTCGCGCGCCACGAGAACGAGATCGGCGGCACCACGAACGTCGCCGATCACCCCGAGTTCGCCGGCCGCCGCACCACGAAGACGATCGACGGCTCGTCGATCACGGGCTGGTTCACCGAGGACTTCACGCTGGCCGAGCTGCGCACGCTGCGCGCGAAGGAGCGGCTTCCGCAGACGCGACCCGCGAACACCGCGTTCGACGGGCTGTACGTGATCCCGACGCTCGACGAGGTGCTCGATCTGGCCCGCCACTCGGTGAGCTGCGACGGCCGCCCCGTCGGCGTGTACCCCGAGACGAAGCATCCTTCGTACTTCGACTCGATCGGGCTGTCGCTCGAGGAGCCGCTCGTCGCCGCGCTCCAGGCGAACGGTCTCGACCGGGCGGATGCGCCGGTCATCCTCCAGAGCTTCGAGACCGCCAACCTGCGCGAGCTCGACGGCCTGACCGACGTGACGCTCGCGCAGCTCGTGAACTCGTCCGGCCGCCCGTACGACTTCACGCTCGCCGGCGACCCGCGCACGTACAACGACCTCGTGACGCCCGCGGGCCTCGCCGACATCGCGACGTACGCCGACGGTGTCGGTGTCGAGAAGTCGGTGGTGATCCCGCGCACCGCCGACGGCCGCCTCGGCACCCCCACGTCGGTGGTCGCCGACGCTCACGCCGCCGGTCTCACGGTGCACGGCTGGACCTTCCGGGCCGAGAACCAGTTCCTGCCGGTCGACTTCCGCGTCGGCACCGATCCGAACGCCTACGGCGACCTCGCCGGTGAGGTGAAGGTCTTCGTCGCCGCCGGCATGGACGGCATCTTCAGCGACCAGCCCGACATCGCAGGCGTCGCGATCGACGGTGCCGCCGGCTGACCCGGCCTCTGCAGCGGGGGAGGGATGCCGGCGGCATCCCTCCCCCTTCGCGTCCGGTTGGTGCAGGTCGCGCCGAGGATGCCAGAGTCGAGGGGAGACGCCGAGCGAGAGGATGCCGTGATCGCGCCCCCGTACGACGAGTGGTTCCCGGATGCGCCCATCGACGGAACCTACGGGTACGACCTCGCCGGCCTGCGCGCGGTCGCCCCGGTGCCCGCGCCGCCGGGCTTCGCCGACACATGGCGGCGCTGGCGCCGCGAGGCCGCGGGCGTTTCCGTCCGCGCCGAGGCGACGCCGCTCGGCCGCCGGGGCGCTCACGACGTGTTCGAGGTCTCGTTCGGCACCCTGGACGGCCTGCGGCTGCGCGGCTGGCTCGGGATGCCGGCGGCCGGTGGCGCCCGCGTGGGCGTGGTGCACAGCCACGGCTACGGCGGGCGGGACGCCCCCGACTTCTCGCGCGTACCGGCCGACGCGGCTGTGATCCTCCCCGTCGCACGGGGACTCGGGGCGCTCAACACCGGGATCGGAGCGCCGTCGGCAGCGGAGCGGCACGTGCTCCACGGCATCCGCGATCCCGAGGCCTACGCCATCGGCCGCTGCGCCGTGGACCTGTGGAGCGCGGGCGACGCCCTCGTCGAGATCGCGGGCGACCTGCCCCTGTATCTCGTGGGCGAGAGCTTCGGCGGCGGCATCTGCGCCCTGGCCCTGCCGTGGGACGACCGGGTCATCGGGGCGACGCTCATCGTGCCCAGCTTCGGGCAGTACGACATCCGCCTGCAGGTGCCGTGCGCCGGCAGCGGCGAACCCGTGCGCCGCTACGTCGCGGGTCATCCGGAGGCACGCGACGGGCTGCGGCTGTTCGACGCGTCGACGGCGGCGACCTTCGCGCGCGTGCCCGTCCGGGTCGAGGCGGCCCTGTGGGACGCGAGCGTCCCGGCGCCCGGACAGTTCGCGGTCGCGAATGCCGTCGCGCAGGCCGAAGCCGAAGGGAGCGGCGCACGCTTCGAGCTCGAGGTGCTGCCCGCCGGGCATGCGGAGTACCCGGGGATGCTGCGCGTGACGGCCGCGGCGGCGAAGGCGACGCGCACGCACATCTCGGCCTGCCTCGGCGCGACGGCACCCCGCGGCTGACAGACTGCGAGGGTACGCGCGTCTGAACAGGCATCGCGGCCGCATTCGCATGGGGACGAAGGGAAACGCATGGCCATCGACGGCGCCCCCGGGGCAGGACTGACCAAGGAGCAGCTGGCGGAGGAGGTGACGCACCTCTCCACTCCGGATCTGCTGAACACGCCGTTCGGCGACCTGGAGTTCGTCGACGGTGTCCCGCGAGCGGAGTCCGTTCAGTCGATCTATGACGCGCTCGACCTGCTGCGCGGCATCGACGCGTTCCTCACCGCGATGCCCGGGGCTTCTCTCGTCGCGATGCGTCGCGGCCTGCGGACGGCCGGGGTCACGTCTCCCGACGTCATCGGGTTCACCGACCCGCGGGCGAACTCCGGCGGGCTGTACCTCACCCCCAACACCGAGACGACGTACGGCACCACGTTCCTGGACCTGAAGGCCTGGGGGCCGACGGTCATCGAGGCTCCGCCCCAGTCGCTGTGCGTCATCGACGACTTCTGGTTCCGTTATGTGGCCGACATGGGCATCCCCGGTCCTGACAAGGGTGCGGGCGGCAAGTACCTGTTCCTCCCGCCGGGGTATGACGGTGAGCGCCCCGACGGGTACTTCACGTACGAGTCGCCCACGCATGCGAACTGGGTCGTGCTGCGCACGCTCGGCGGGGTGCCCGCGATGAAGCAGACGCGCATCTACCCGCTCGCCGAGGCGGACGCGCCGCGCGAGAACACGTTCGTCAACATCGCCGACGTGCTGCAGAACACGGTCCACGCGAACGACTTCACCTTCTTCGAAGAGATCGCGCAGCTGGTCGCCGAGGAGCCCGTGTCAGCGCTCGACCCCGAGCGCGCCGGCACTCTGGCGGCGGTCGGCATCGCGCACGGCACGCCGTTCGCTCCCGACGACCGGCTGCGCGGCATCCTCGACGACGCCGCCCGCATCGGCGCGGCCATGGCCCGCGCGCTCGTCTACAAGCCGCGCGACCCCGGGGCGTACTTCTGGGAGGGCAACTCGTGGAAGAACGCGTTCGTCGGCGGCAGCTACGAGTTCCTGCAGGGCGGCGCCCGCAACCTCGACGCGCGCACGCAGTTCCACTATTTCGCCACGGTGATCACCCCGGCCATGGCGCACGCCCAGGTCGGCGCAGGATCGGCCTACGCGTACACGGCCGAGGACGCCGACGGTCACGTGCTCGACGGTTCGGCCACGTACTCGCTGCGCATCCCCGCCGATCCGCCCGCGAAGAACTTCTGGTCGGTCGACCTCTACGACACGCAGACCCGCTCGCTGCTGCAGTCGACGCCCTACCCGGCGCTGTCGAGCCTCGAGGGCTCGGTGCAGGCCGAGGAGGACGGATCGCATGTGCTGTGGTTCGGCCCCACGGCGCCCGCCGGCAAGGACTCCAACTGGATCCCCACCATCCCGGGCAAGGCCTTCTTCCCGATGTTGCGGCTCTACGGGCCGCTCGAACCCTGGTTCGACAAGACCTGGCGGCTGCCCGAGATCGTGCGCGAAGCCTGAGACCCAAGACGCCTGCGAGAAGGGGTCGTACGCCTCAGCGCACCGCGCGGCCGTGAGCGATGTCGATCAGGCGCGACAGGACGTCGCCCGCCCGCAGGCCGTTGTGCTCGTGCTCGCTCGTGATCCAGGGCGTCACACCGGGGATGAGGCGCGAGGTCTCCATCGCGAACTCGAACGGCACGTACACGTCGTTCACGTAGACGGCGGTCGCGCCCCGGGCGCCCGAGGCGGCGATCACGGCCTCGTCGTACACGCGGGGCCACTGGTGATCGGCGAGCGCCAGGGTCACGTCCCGCCACGGCTGCAGGCCGGGCACGGTGTCGAGCCACTCGCGATGCACGTGCTCGCCCGTCAGCAGCGTCGGATCGGCGCGGAAGTCGTCGGGCTCGGTGCGCTCGGCCGACCAGTTCGTCGCGAACCCGTCGGCATAGCTCGACTCGTGGAACACGTAATACAGCGGGTTGCGCGCGTCGTACGGCATCGCCGCGGCCAGATCGTGGCGGAACGCGTTGGTGTGCGGCGGCAGCTCGAGCAGCGACCACAGCGTCTGCCACCCGTCGTTCGAGCCGAGGAGCGACCCGATCGACCGGGCGCGCGACACCGAGACGACCTCACCGCCGGGCAGCACGAGTGCACCCTCGGCGGCGAGGTCGACGATGCGCCGCACGGCGTCGCGGTGGGCCGGGAAGCGGCGGTAGTACCGCTCCGACGCCTCTCGCATCTTGTCGTACGTGAGGGCGTAGACGTCGTCGGGATGCCGCCCCACGGCGCTCAGTCCGCCCGTGATGTACACCTGCGCCAGAGACGCGGCATCCGTCGACAGATACGACAGCGACGTGAAGCCGCCGAACGACTGGCCCAGCACGCTCCAGGTGTCGGCACCGAGCTCCTGGCGCACCGCCTCGGCGTCGCGGACGATGCTGTCGGCGCGCAGATGGGTGATGTGCTCGGCGAGCGCCTCGGTGCCACGCTCGAGGTCGGCGTCGCCGACGGGCGTCGACAGTCCGGTGCCACGCTGGTCGAGCATCACCACGCGGTAGTGCTGCAGCGCGGCATCGAGCCACGACGGTGCCGCCGGGGCGTGGAACGGGCGCGGCGCCTCGTGGCCCGGACCGCCCTGCAGGAACACCAGGTACGGCAGGTCCTCGCCGCCCTCGCGCGCCACGACCGCGGCGTGCACGTCGATCGTGCGGCCGTCATCCGGGTCGCCCCACACCAGCGGCACCGTCAGGGTGTGGTCGTCGATGGTCAGATCCTGCAGGCGTCGCGTCGTCACGGGCATGCTGCGAGCCTACGGGCCGGCTCCGACGACGACGGGTCAGTGGCCGGGGCGCACCGTGACGATGAAGTCGTCGACGTTGCGCAGGTGGTCTCGCACGCTGCTCTCGGCGGCGACGGCCACCGCACCGGGGTCCGCGTCGGCGCGGGCGACGACCAGGGCGTCGCCCTGCAGGCGGTGACCGACCCAGCGCAGCCGCAGCCGGTCGACCCTCTCGATGCCGTCGACGTGCTCGAGCGCGTGCTCTGCGCGGTCGACCAGCTCGGGTTCGACGCCGTCGAGCAGGCGACGGCCGACGCTGCGCACGGTGCCGATCAGCAACACGAAGATCGCCAGCGCGATGACGAGGCCCACGATCGGGTCGGCGAGCGGAAAGCCGAGCAGCACGCCGATGCCGCCGACGACGACGGCGAGCGATGTGAACCCGTCGGTGCGGGCGTGCACGCCGTCCGCCACGAGGGCCGCCGATCCGATCCGCTTGCCGACGCGGATGCGGTACACCGCGACCGCCTCGTTGCCCGCGAATCCGATGACACCGGCGGCGATGACCCAGCCGAGGTTCTCCAGCGGCTGGGGGTGCAGCATCCGGTCGATCGCCTGCCACGCGGCCACCACCGCCGACAGCGCCACCACGAACACGATGAACAGGCCTGCGAGGTCTTCGGCGCGGCCGAGGCCATAGGTGTAGCGACGGGATGCCGCCCGGCGGCCGAGCACGAACGCCACCCACAGCGGCACGGCGGTGAGGGCGTCGGAGAGGTTGTGGACGGTGTCGGCCAGCAGCGCCACCGAACCGCTGAACGCGACGACGACGGCTTGCAGCACGGTCGTCGCGAGCAGGATCACGAGGCTGATCTTGAGCGCACGGATGCCCGCCGCGTTCGCCTCCATGGCGTCGTCGATCGCGTCGGCGGGATCATGCGAGTGCGGCACGAACAGCTCGTGCAGCACACCCCGAAGGCCGCGGTGGTGATCGTGATCGCCGTAGTGGTGATCGCCGTGGTCGTGGGGGTGCTCGTCGTGATCGTGACGGCCCGTCGGCGCGGCGGTCATGCGTCGCCGCGGTCCGCGTGATGGTGGCGCGGCGTGCCGCCGAGCGAGTGCTCGGCCTGGTAGATCGCGTCGGCGACAAGGCGCGAGGCGTGCTCGTTCTCGAGTCGGTAGAAGACGCGCTGCCCCTCCTGCCGCGTCGAGACGATGCGGGCCAGGCGCAGTTTGGCGAGATGCTGCGACACCGCCGCGGGGGATTTGTCGACGATGTCGGCGAGGTGGTTGACCGAGAGCTCGCCGGCATCCTGCAGCGCCAGCACGATCCGCACGCGGGTCGCGTCGGCGAGCATCGCGAAGACCTCGACCGCCAGTTCCACATAGGAGCTGTCGGCGGAGTAGCCGCATCCCTGCTTATCTGCACTCATACGCAGATACGTTAGCAAGGTACCGGCCGAACTGGCCCGGTGGGGACTCCCGCTCAGCCGAAGATGCGCCGCCAGACGTTCGTGTCGGCAAGGTCGATCAGCTCGTCGCCGCGGCCCGAGAGCACGGTGCGCAGCGCCCACAGCGTGAAGCCCTTGGCCTGCGCGGCCGTGATGGCCGGCGGGATCGACAGCTCCTGGCGCGCCACCACGACGTCGACGAGCACCGGCCCGGGCTCCTGCAGCGCGCGCCGTAGCGCCGGCTCGAGCTCGTCGCCCCGCTCGACGCGGATGCCCGTCATCCCCATCGCCGTGGCCACCGCGGCGAAATCGGGGTTGTCGAGCTTGGTGCCGAAGTTGACGATGCCTGCGGCCTTCATCTCGACCTCGACGAAGCCGAGGGCGGAGTTGTTGAACACGATGACCTTGATCGGCAGGTCGTTCTGCCGGATCGACAGCAGGTCGCCGAGCAGCATCGCGAGACCGCCGTCGCCCGACAGCGCGATCACCTGCCGGTCGCGGTCGACGGCCTGCGCACCGAGCGCCTGCGGCATCGCGTTGGCCATCGAGCCGTGCGAGAACGAGCCGAGCAGCCGTCGCTCCTTCGTCATCGTGAGGTAGCGCGCGGCCCACACCACCGGCTCTCCCACATCGGCCGTGAACACCGCGTCGTCCTCGGCCAGTTCGTCGAGCAGCTTCGCGACCAGCTGCGGATGCAGCGGCTGTTTGCCGTCGTCGACCGCGAGCGCGTCGAGGTCCTTGCGGGTCTTGCGGTAGTGCGCGACGGACTCCCGCAGGTGGGCCTCGTCGTGCTCGGCGCGCAGATGGCCGAGCAGAGCGGATGCCGTCACGCCGACGTCGCCGACCAGGCCGAGGTCGATCGGGGTGCGTCGCCCCAGCTGCTCTCCGCGCACGTCGACCTGCACGATCTTCGCCTTCGACGGGTAGAACTGCCGGTACGGGAAGTCGGTGCCGAGCATGAGCAGCACGTCGCACTTCTCCATCGCGCGGTACCCCGATGCGAAGCCGAGCAGCCCCGTCATGCCGACGTCGTGGGGGTTGTCGTACTCGATGTGCTCCTTGCCGCGGAAGGCGTGCACGATCGGCGCCTTGAGCCGGTCGGCCAGCGCGATCACCTCGTCGTGGGCGCCCGCGACGCCGGCTCCGGCGAGGATCGTCACCCGCTTGGCGCCGTCGAGGATGCCGGCGGCCTCGCGCAGCTCGGCCTCACTCGGCACGATCGAGGGCTGCGCGGCACGGATGGGCGCCGAGGGTCGCCGGGACGGGGCATCCGCGAAGAAGACGTCGCCGGGCACGACGACCACGGCCACGCCGCGCTTCTCCACGGCGGTGCGCATCGCGATCTCGAGCACCCACGGCATCTGCGACGGGTCGGAGATCAGCTCGGAATACACGCTGCACTCGCGGAACAGCTCCTGCGGATGCGTCTCTTGGAAGTAGCCGCTGCCGATCTCGGCAGACGGGATGTGGGACGCGATCGCCAGCACCGGCACGCGCGAGCGCTGTGCGTCGAACAGGCCGTTCACGAAGTGCAGGTTGCCGGGGCCGCAGCTGCCGGCGACCACCGCGAGCTCACCGGTGATCTCGGCCTCGGCGCCTGCGGCGAACGCCGCCGCCTCCTCGTGCCGCATGTGCAGCCAACGCAGTCGCCCGTCCCGCCGGAGCGCGTCGGTGAAGGCGTTGAGCGAGTCGCCCGGCAGGCCCCAGACGCGCGTCACCCCCGCATCCACGAGCGTCTGCACGAACACGTCCGCAATGCTGCCGGCCATCTGAGCTCCTCGCCTCGGGTCCTCCCTCAGCGAATCAGCGGGCAGCACGTCACGCAACCCGGTCCGCTGTGAAAGCGCCGGGACCGATCGGCCGCCGGACCCGCCGCGCGGGCTCAGCGTGGGCTGCGGTCGCGTGAGCGTCGCGGCGTGAAGCGCAGCCGACGACGCGGCCCCAGAGGGCTGGCCGTCTGCGCGGCGGTGGGGAGGACGATCGGCGCCGTGACGACGGCATCCACCACCATCGAGCCGTCGGTCGGGCCCACGATCGCGATCGGGGTCGTCGGTGTGGCGACGGCCGGGTTGATGGGCTCGTGCGCGAGCTTGCGGTGTGCGTGGACGTACGCCGGGACGAGGACGACGACGGCGCCGAGCCACGCCAGCGGGTTGCTCGCCGCGACGCCGATGAATCCGAAGATCGAGCCGAGCACGACGGCGGCGCCGACGCGCAATGCGAGTTCGACGACGCCCGTGATGGTCGGGATGAGCGCGTGCCCGAGGCCCTGCAGGGCGCCGCGCAGGACGAACAGGATGCCGAGGATCCAGTACGTGGCGCCGTTGATCGCGAGCATCTGGCTGGCGAGGTCGATGACCTCGGTCGCAGCGTCGCCCACGAACAGGCGGACCAGCTGCGCCCCGAAGGCGATGAGCAGCGCGCCCAGCACGATGGCGGCGGCCACCGAGATCCAGGTCGCCTGCGTCACGCCCTTGCGGATGCGGTCGGGGCGCGCGCCGCCGTGGTTCTGCGCGACGAACATCGACACCGCGAGGCCGAGGGACTGCAGCAGCGCCACGGCGAGACCGTCGACGCGCGAGGCCGCGGTGTAGGCGGCGACCGCGTCGGTGCCGAGCTCGTTCAGCGCGACCTGCACCGCGAGGATCCCGATGGAGATGATCGACGCCTGGAAGCCCATCGGCAGGCCCAGTCGCAGGTGCTCGGCGACGTCGGCGCGGCTGATGCGCCAGTCCGCGCGCTTCACGTGCAGCACCGGCATCCGCCGCCGCACATACTCGAGGCACAGCAGCACCGAGATGGCCTGTGAGACGACCGTCGCGAGGGCCGCGCCGCCCACGCCCCAGCCGAGGGTGCCGACCGCGAGGATCACGAGCCCGACGTTGAGCGCGCACGCCAGCGTGAGGAAGACCAGCGGCGTGCGCGAGTCGCCGATCGCGCGGATGATCGCCGACAGGTAGTTGAAGAACATCGTCGCGCCGGCGCCGAGGAAGCTGATCTGGGCGAACACGATCGCGTCGTCCATGAGCTCGGCGGGAGTGCGCAGCAGCTCCAGCAGCGGCCCGGCGAGCAGCGGCGCTCCGACCGTCAGCAGGACCGTGCACACGCCGGTGAGGAGGGTGCCCGTCGCCACCGACCGCCGCACCGCCGCGTAGTCGCGGGCCCCGAACGCCTGAGCCGTCGGGATCGCGAAGCCCGAGGTCATGCCCCACGCGAAGCCGAGCAGCAGGAACAGCATGCTTCCGGTCGCGCCGACGGCCGCCAGCGCGTCGACGCCGAGATGGCGTCCGACGACGATGGCGTCGACGAACTGGTACAGCTGCTGGACGACGTTGCCGATCAGCAGCGGCACGGCGAACAGGGCGATGACGCGCCAGGGGCGGCCCGTCGTCAGGGCGGTGGACATGAGGGCGGGCTCTCGGGAGAGGGGGCGAAGACGGAGGGGCCGGAAAACGGCTGCCGATCATCTTATCGAATCGATTCGGAATTGTCTGGACGAATGTTGTGCCTTGCGCAAAACCCGGGGGACGGATGCCGGCGCCGCGCGCCGTCCGATCGGCCGGGGTTCCGCCTGTCGGAGGGGCGGCGTAGGGTGCCGCGCATGGCCGTCGAACCGCAGGTGCTGGAGTGGCTGCTCGACACCGACCCGGCGCTGCGCTGGCAGGTGGAACGCGATCTCGTGGGAGCCCCACCCGAGGTGTGGCAGGCGACACGGGCCAGCGTGCCCGCGGAAGGGTACGGCGCCAGGCTGCTGGCCGAGCAGGGCCCGGACGGGCTGTGGGCCGGCGGAGCGTTCTTCCCCGGGGGCGCGGCGTTCTTCGACACCCCCGAGAAGGACGAGCCCGGCCAGCCCTGGGTCGCCACGACGTGGTCGCTGCGCGACCTGCGCGAGTGGGGCGTCGACGCCGAGGTGCTGGGCGACACGGCCGATCTCATCGCGGCCAACGCCCGCTGGGAGTACGACGACATGCCGTACTGGGGCGGGGAGGTCGACGTGTGCATCAACTCGTACACGCTGGCCAGCGGCGCCTGGCTCGGCGCCGACGTGTCGCGGCTCGTCGAGTGGTTCCCGACGCATCGGCTTGCCGACGGTGGCTGGAACTGCGAGGCCGAAGAGGGCGATTCGGTGCGCTCGTCGTTCCACTCGACCCTCAACGCGGCGCGCGGGATCCTCGCGTATGAGCGGATCACGGGCGACACGAGCATGCGCGAGGCCCGCCACGGCGGCGAGGAGTACCTGCTGTCACGACGGCTGATGTTCCGTGCGAGCACGGGCGAGGTCGTCGGCGACTTCGTGGGCCGGTTCGTGTACCCGAACCGACATCGGTACAACGCGCTGTATGCGCTCGACCACTTCCGCGACGTCTCGCTGCTCGAAGGCACGCCACCAGACCCTCGCCTTGCCGAGGCGGTCGAGCTGGTGCGCGATGCTCGTCAGCCCGACGGCACGTGGCTGCAGTCGACGCCCCTGCCGGGCCGCACGTGGTTCGACATCGACGTCGCCGAGGGCAAGGCGTCGCCGTGGCTCACCCTGTTCGGCACGCGCGTGCTGGACTGGTGGGATGCCGCGCCCGGTCGTTGAGGGGGCGTTCGGGCGACGTCATCCGGCGGGCTCGGCGGGCGGCGAGACGAGCGTCCCGGCGCGCAGTCCCAGCGTCCACTCGGCCGTCTCGGCCACGAAGTCCGGATAGACGGCTCCTCCGGCCTCGCGCGTGTTGTTGACGTAGGCGCTCTGTCCGTCCACCGCCATCAGGATCCGCACGCCCGCGCGCAGCGGGTCGTCCGCCGTGAACACCCCGGCCGCCACTCCGTCCTGGATGAGCTGCACCATTCCTGCGTCGTTGCGCGCCTCCTGCTCGATCACGGCGGCGTCGAGGACGGGGCTGAAGCGCGACAGGTGCCGGGCGTTCAGCCACAGTCGGGACAGGTCGCGCGACTGGTCGCCGCCGATCACCGCGACGAATCGCCGCAGACGTGAGAGCGGATCCCCCTCGGCGGGGAACAGCTGCTCCCGTTCGCCGTCGGCCGCACGGGTGAACGCCGCGCACACGAGGTCCTCGGCGGCGGGGAAGTAGTGCGTGATGAGCCCCGGGCGGACGCCGAGCCGGTCGGCGACGGCACGCAGGGTGACGCGCTCGAGTCCTTCGGCGAGCGCGATGGCGGCGGCGGCGCTCAGGATCTCTTCGCGCCGCTCTTCGGGCTGTTTGCGGACCCGTCGGCTTCCGGGGCTTGACACCATGCCCCCCATGTTATTGGATGTGTGACCAATAGGCTATTGTTCACACGGCCAATAGCCGCAGCATCCCGAAGCAGCGAACCCCCGGCGAACGACGACGACGTCCTGCCGTCCCGAGAGGAACCCCGTGTCACACGAGACCCAGACCACGACGACACCCCCCGTGCCCACGGGCGAGTTCGTGGATGCCGTCACCCAGCCCGAGACCCGCGGCATCGAACTGATCGGGGCCGGGGAACGCCACGGCCGCGCCCGCGATCTGTTCTTCGTGTGGGCGGCGCCGAGCGTCAGCGTCCTGAACTTCACCGTCGGCGCGACGCTCGTGCTGCTGGGGCTGGAGCTCTGGCAGGCGATCCTCGTCATCGTCGCGGGCTCCCTGCTGTGGGTGTTCCCGGGCATCATCGCGATCAGCGGCCCCGCCGCAGGGACGTCGGGCTCGGTGATCACCCGGGCGATCTACGGCGTCATCGGCAACAAGCCCGTCGTCGCCTTCACGGGCTGGCTCATCGGAGCCGTCTTCCTCGCGCTCAACTGGCTGGCGTCGTCGTTCCTCGGCGCCGACATGCTCGCCGGCATGGGTCTCACCGACCCCGTCGTCGTGCCGATCGCCGTCACCCTGGTCATCTCAGCGCTCACGGTGCTCGTGGCGGTCTACGGCCACGCCCTCATCCTGCGCGTCTACTCGTGGCTCGCGATCGTGCTCGCGGTCATCTTCGTGACGGTGACGGCGTTCATCCTGCCGCAGGTCGACTGGAGCTACCAGGCCGCCGAGCCGCTGACCGGAGTGCCGCTGTGGTCGGCGATCACGATCGGCTTCACGCTGGTCGCCTCGGGCCCGATCTCGTTCAACAACAGCCCCGACATCGCCCGCTACCTGCCGCGCTCGACCAAGCCCTCGCACATCATCGCCGCGACCGCGCTCGGCGGAGCGCTGCCGGGCGCCGTGTTCACGGTCGTCGGCGTGCTGCTGGCCACCGTCGTGCTGGGCGGCATGGACGCCGGCCTCGAGTCGGCGCTGCTCGGCATCCTTCCCGCCTGGCTCGGACCGGTGTTCGTCATCGGCGTCATCGTGAACACCATCGCGCTCAACGGCATGACGACGTACACCTCGAGCATGGCACTGCAGGCGATCGGCCTGCCGCTGCGCCGCATCCCGGCCGCGATCATCGTCGGCGTCATCGGCACCGCGCTCACCATCTACCTGGTGCTGTCGACGAGCCTGCTCGACGCCGTCAACCTCATGCTGCAGTTCCTCGTGATCGTGTCGGCCCCCACGATGGCGGTCTTCGTCACCGATGTCGTGCTGCGGCGCAACCGCTACGACGGCGTCGAGCTGTTCGACGAAGAGCGCGGCGGTCGCTTCTGGTACAGCGGCGGCTGGAGTATCCCGGGCGTGGTGGCCGTGGTGGTCGGCGGCATCGCGACCGCCCTGTGCCTGTCGACCACGGTGTGGGCGGGCCCGGTGTCGGAGGCGCTCGGCTACGTCGACCTCTCCGTCCCGGTCGGCATGCTGGTCTCGGCCGTCCTCTATGCAGTGCTGCAGCGCACCCCTCTCGGAAAGGCAGGTCGCCCGTGACCACCACCCTGTACACCAACGCCCACGTCTTCACGGCGGACGCCCGTCGGTGGGCGACGGCGATCGTCGTCCGCGACGGCCGCGTCGCCTACGTCGGCGACGACGCCACGGCACGTCGGATCGCCGGATCGGATGCCGTCGAGACCGATCTGGGCGGCGCCACCGTGCTGCCCGGCTTCGTCGACGGCCACGCGCACATCGTCGGCACGGGCGAGGCCGCCGGGCAGGTGGACCTTTGGGGCGCCGACACGCTCGACGAGATCCAACGGCGTATCGCGTCGTACGCCGAGGCCCACCCCGAAGCTCCGCGCATCCGCGCACAGGGCTGGCAGCACGCGGCCGTCGGCGGCCGCCCGACGCGCCAGATGCTCGACGCCGTCGTCGCGGACCGCCCGGTGTACGCGGATGCGTTCGACTTCCACTCGATCTGGCTCAACAGCACCGCCCTCGCCGAGACCGGCATCGACGACACCACCGCCGACCCGGCGGGCGGCATGGTCCACCGCGACGCCGAAGGGCACGCCACGGGTCTGGTCGACGAGACCGCGATGCACCTGCTGGTGCAGCCGGTGCTCGCCGACTTCACGACCGACGATGACCGCGACGCGGCCCTCGTCGCCGCGCTGCGCGGCTACGCGGAGGCGGGTGTCACCGCGGCCACCGACATGGGCCTCGACGAGCCCGAGCTGGCGACCATGGTGCGCGCCGAGCAGGCGGGGAAGCTGACCGCCCACATCGCCGGACACTGGCGGGTGCAGCCCACCGGCGATCCCGCGCAGAACGAGGCGCAGGTCGCGCGGGCTGTCGAGCTCGCCGCGGCGCACACCTCGGAGTGGCTGCGGGTCGTCGGCATCAAGGTCATGATCGACGGGACGGTCGACGGCTGCACGGCGGCGGTCGGCCACCCGTACTCCGACGGCAGCGACCCCGACCCGGTGTGGAGCCTCAACGAGCTCGCCCCCGTCGTCGCCGCGGCCGATGCCGCCGGCCTGCAGGTCGCGATGCACGCGATCGGCGACGAGGCGGTGCGGATCGCGATCTCGGCCGTGGAGCACGCGATCGCGGTCAACGGCCCCCGTGAACGCCGCCACCGCATCGAGCACCTCGAGGTCGTGGAGCGCGCCGACATCGACCGCCTGGCCGCCATCGGCATCACCGCGAGCATGCAACCCGTGCACGCCGACCCCGCGATCCAGGAGAACTGGCGCGCGATGCTCGGCGACGAGCGCATCGACCGCGGGTTCCCCTGGCCCGAGATGACCGACGCGGGCGCGCCGCTCGTGTTCGGCACCGACTCGCCGACCTCGCCCTACGCCCCGCTGCCGAACATGTTCATCGCCGCCACCCGCCGCTCGGCGCTCGACCCGTCGCTGCCGGCGAACGTCCCCGCGTACGCGCTGCCGCTCATGACCGCGATCGAGCACGCGACGCGTGACGCCGCGTGGGCGAGCCGCGCCGAGGGCTCGTACGGCCGCATCGCCGCGGGCCTCAGCGCAGACTTCATCGTGCTCGACCGCGACGTGTTCGCCGCGGCACCCGACGAGCTGCTCGAGACCCGCGTGGTCCGCACGGTGGTCGCGGGCCGCACCGTGCACGAGGCGTAGCGGCACGACGTCGAGGGGGGTGGATGCCGGGCGCCCGGCATCCACCCTCCTTCTGTGTTCAGCACGGTGGGTCAGGTGCGGCCCTCGTACTCGGCGTCGGTGATGTGCGCCTTCCAGACGGTCGAGTCGGCGGGATCGTCGGCGGCCTCGAACATCGCAAGGTGCTCCATGAAGCAGTCTGGCGAGGCGCCGTGCCAATGGTCCTCGCCCGGCGGGGTGTACACGGTCTGGCCGGGGTGCACCTCGATCATCCCGCCGTCGCGAGTGCCGAGCCGTGCGACGCCGTGCGTGACGCGCAGGTACTGGCCGCGAGCGTGCGAGTGCCACGCGGTGTGCGAGCCCGGTGCGAACCGCACGTGCGCGACGGTCATGCGCTGGTCGGCCTCGCGCGGTGTGACGATGCTGTCGACCCACACGTCGCCGGCGAAGTGCTCCGGCGGGTTCTTGACGGTGGATGCCGTCGGCTCGATGTTCATGCGAACCTCCTTCTTGCGATCACACGGTGAGGAGCACCTTGGTCGCGCGGCGCTCATCCATGGCGCGGTATCCTTCGGCGGCCTCTTCGAGAGGCAGCGTCAGGTCGAACACGACGCCGGGGTCGATCTCGCGGTCCCAGATGAGACGGATCAAATCCGGCAGGAACCGCCGCACCGGCGCAGGGCCGCCATGCAGGTGCACACCGGAGAAGAACAGTTCCATGCCGTCGAGCGAGACCCCGTGGGCGACGCCGACGTAGCCGATGTGACCGCCCGGGCGGGTGGCGCGGATCGCCTGTTCCATCGACTCCTGCGTGCCCACGGCCTCGATGACCGAGTGCGCGCCGAGCCCGCCGGTGAGCTCTTTGATGCGCGCCACTCCCGCGTCGCCACGCTCCTCGACGATGTCGGTGGCGCCGAACCGACGCGCGAGCTCCTGGCGGTCCGCGTGCCGGCTCATGGTGATGATGCGGTCGGCGCCCAGCTGCTTCGCGGCCAGGACGCCGAGCAGCCCGACCGCACCGTCTCCGACCACGGCGACCGTCTTGCCGGGACCCGCCTCGGCCGCCACACCGGCGAACCAGCCGGTGCCGAGCACGTCGGATGCCGCCAGCAGCGCGGGGATCAGCTCGGGGTCGGGCTCGCCGGGAGTCGGCACGAGCGTGCCGTCGGCGAGCGGGATGCGGGCGTACTCGGCCTGCGTGCCGATCGAGCCCATCATCACGTTGTGCACGCAGCGCGACTGGTAGCCCGCCTGGCAGATGTCGCACGTGTTGTCGGAGGCGACGAACGAGCCGACGACGAAGTCGCCGACCTTCACGTCCGTCACGTCGGTGCCGATCTCGGTGACGACGCCGACGTACTCGTGTCCCATCGGCGTGTGATCGACCGGCTCGATGCCGCGGTACGGCCAGAGATCGGACCCGCAGATGCAGGTGGCAGTGAGGCGGATGACAGCGTCGGTCGGCTCGATCACGGCCGGCTTCTCGCGTTCTTCGACCCGGACGTCGCCGGGGGCGTACATGATGACTCCACGCATGAGGTGTCTCCTTAGTGTGCGTTCTCGAGGGTGCGGGATTCGCCCGCAGAGAGGTCTCGGGGTATCGGGGCACTCGCCGTCGCGCGGACGAGCAGCGCGGCGACGGCGGCGAGGACGGTCGCGGCCACGGTGACCAGGCCGAGCGGCAGGATGCTGGCGGCCCCGGCCAGTCCGACGAGCGGCGCCGAGATCGCACCGAACCCGAACCGCACCGTGCCCAGGAGCGAGGATGCGGTGCCGGCGAACTGGGGATAGCCGGCGAGGGCGAGCGTGGTGGCCGGCGGGGACGTGACCGCGACGCCCCCGGCGAGGGCGAACAGCGAGACGATGACCACCCACAGCGGCACCGGTGCGAGGCCTGCTGCGAGCAGGCCGACAGACCCGAGACCGGTGAGGGCCACCCCGGACGCGAGGGTTCCGCGCACGCTCCAGCGCTCCGCGGCTCGGCCCGCCAGGTAGCCGAACACCATGAACCCGACCGAGTTCAGCCCGAAGGCCGCGGCGTACTGCAGCGGGGTGAGTCCGTAGATCTCCTGCAGCACGTAGGTGGCGCCGGCGAGGTAGGCGAAGGTCGCCGCGTACATGAAGCCCTGGTTGAGCACTGCGCCGACGAAGGTGCGGTCTGCGACGAGGATCCGGTAGGCGCGCACCGTCTGCGTGAACCCACCGCTCGTGCGGCGTGCCGGCGGGAGGGTCTCGGGGAAGGCGAGCAGCGTCGCAAGGAGGATGGCGGCGCCGATGGCCGCGAGGAAGACGAACAGCCCTCGCCAGTCGACGACACCGCTGAGGGTGCCGCCGAGCATCGGGCCGATCACGGCCGCCAGGCCGCCGACCACGGTGAGCCGGCCGTAAAAGCGGATCAGCGCACCGCCGGAGTACACGTCGCGGCCGGCGGCCTGGGCGATGACGATGCCGACGCCGCCCGCGAGCCCTTGTACGAGACGTGCCGCGATGAGCATCTCGACGGTGGGACTGATGGCGCACAGCAGCGAGACGCCCACGTACGACACGACGCCGATGAGCAGGACGCCTCGCCGACCGTGACGATCCGAAAGCGGTCCCGCGAGCAGCTGGCCCAGCGCCAGACCGAGCAGGCACGCGGTGATGGTGAGCTGCGCGATCGACGTGGCGGCATCCAGTTCGCTCGTCAACGCGGGGAGCGCGGGAAGGTAGAGGTCCATCGAGATCGGCCCGAACACCGTCAGCAGCAGGAGCAGGCTGGGGAGCAGCCTCCGGCCGGTCGGGGCCCGAGTGGGTTCACGAGAGGTCATGCCATCGATGGTCCCGGGGGCAGAGCACGGGCGGGAGTTCCTGCTGAGACGTGTACTGACAGGGAACCCCTCGTCCGTGCGGCGCGGCCTAACCTGTCGGCATGGACAACAAGGCCGAGGTGCGCGAGTTCCTCATGACACGTCGTGCCCGCGTGTCGCCGGATGCCGCCGGCATCCCCGCGGGCCAGAACCGGCGGGTCGCGGGGCTGCGCCGCAGCGAGGTCGCGATGCTCGCCGGCGTCAGCGTCGAGTACTACGCGAAGCTCGAGCGCGGCGCGATCGCGGGCGCTTCGGCCTCGGTCCTGGATGCCGTGTCACGGGCGCTGCAGCTCGACGACACGGAGCGAGCGCACCTGCTGGACCTGGCTCGCGCGGCCGACGGCATCCCGACCTCCGGGCGTCCGCGACGCCGCGCCACCAAGCCGGGACCGCCCCGCCCGAGCCTGGAATGGGCTCTCGCGGCGATCACCGAGGGCCCGGCTGTCGTGCGCAACCCCCGGCAGGAGATCGTCGCAGTCAACGAGCTCGGCCGCGCCTTCTACTCCCCGGTGATCGGTGACGGCGGCCGCACGCCCAACCTCGCCCGGTTCCAGTTCCTCGACCCTGCCGCGCGGGACTTCTACCCCGACTGGGAGCTGTTCGCGCAGATGTGCGTCGCGATCATGCGCGCCGAAGCCGGTCGCGATCCGCACGACAGGGGCCTGCAAGAGCTCGTCGGCGAGCTGTCGACGCAGAGCGAGACGTTCCGCACACTGTGGGCGGCCCACGACGTGCGCACCCACGGCGCCGGCACCAAGAGGTTCACGCATCCGATCGTCGGCGAGCTCACGCTCGCTTACGAAGAGCTCAGGCTCACCGCCGAACCGGGCAACGTGATGCTCATCTACACCGCTGAGCCGGGCTCGCCCTCGGCCGAGCGGCTGCGGCTGCTGGCGTCGTGGAACGCGTCCCGGCCCGTGGAGATCACCTAGGAGAGCGCCGGCCGGCTCTGCCCCGGCCCGGCGGCCGCGTTGCGGCTGTCGCGCCACGCGACGAGGTCGCGCACCGGTCCGAGGTCCCATCGCGGGGCTTCGAGCCCGACCGTGAACAGACGGGTGCCGACCTCGTACAGCCGGTCGGCGTGCGCGGGGTAGTCGTCGAGGTCCTCCGGGTACCGGCCCGGCTTCGGGTTGACGCCGGCCGACCGCTCGATGTCGGCGGGATCGCGCCCGACCTGCCGGCACCAGTCGTCGAGCACCAGATGCTTGCGGGCGATGGTCTCGGCATCGCCGAACCCGTGCCAGATGTCGGCGTGACGCGCCGCGATCTTCAGCGTGACCTTCTCGCCGCCGCCCCCGATCAGCACCGGGATCCGTCGCGTCGGCGGGGGCGTCAGACGGTCCCAGCGGTCGCGGATGGTCGTGAGGTCGGCATCCAGCTTGCGCAGTCGATCGCCCGTCGTCCCGAACGGATAGCCGTACTCGTCGTAGTCGCGCTCGGCCCAGCCGGCCCCGATCCCCAGGATCAGCCGGCCACCCCGACCGCGGTCGCTGATGTGATCCACCGTGCGAGCCATGTCGGCGAGCAGGTTCGGATTGCGGTAGCCCGTCGAACTCACCAGCACGCCCAGCTCGACGCGATCGGTGCGTTCCGCCCACGAGGCCAGCAGCGTCCACGCTTCGAAGTGCGCACCGTCCGGGTCGCCGGAGAGGGGGAAGAAGTGGTCCCAGGTGAAGACCGCGTCAACCCCCAGCTCTTCTACGGTCACCAGGGCTTCGCGGAGTTCTTGGGCGGTCGCGTGCTGAGGTTTGATCTGCACGGCGATGCGGACGGGGCGGTCGCGCACGGTCGGCGTGGACATGTCGGAAGCGTCTGCGGTTGCCATCGATCCCTACTCTGCTCCTGATCGGGGCACCATCCGGGCCTCACCGGGTCGTTCGCGCCACAGTCTGACGGGTGGACTGCCGCAGCCGCCCGCCCCGTCAGACGCGCGCACGCCCGCGGAACTCCGCCCGGTGCGCCGCAGGGCTCACGCCCAGCCGTCGCGAGAAGTGGTGGCGCAGCGTCACGGCACTGCCGAAGCCGCACTGCTCGGCGACCCGTTCGATCGGGGCGTCGTCGGTCTCCAGCAGCAGGCGGGCGTGGTCGAGGCGCTGCGTGAGCAGCCACTGCTGCGGGCTCGTGGCGGTGCGCTCGCGGAACCGGCGCGTGAACGTGCGCCGCGAGAGGTGCACCGCCGCCGCCCACGTGTCGAGCTCGAGCGGCTCGGCCAGGCGGGCGCGCGCCCAGGCCATCGCCTCTTCGATCGGCTCGCCGCCGGCGGGATCGGCCAGGGGGACCGGGATGTACTGGGCCTGCGAGCCGCTGCGGTGCGGGGCGAGCACGAGGGCGCGGGCGAGCGTGTTCGCGGCGGCGGCGCCGTGGTCGAGGCGCGCGATGTGCAGGCAGCAGTCGAGCGCTGCCGCGACGCCCGCCGAGGTGATCACGTCGCCGTGGTCGAGCCACAGCACGTCGCGCCGCACATGGACGTCGGGGTGCTCGGCGGCCAGCCGATCGGCGGCGGCCCAGTGCGTGACCAGTTCGCGATCGTCCGCGATGCCGCTCGCCGCGACGACGAAGCCGCCGAGGCAGAGCCCGACGATGCGCGCGCCGCGGGCGTGCGCCGTGCGCACCGCGTCGATCAGGGGGCCCGACGGCGCGCGGTCCTGCCGCCAGCTGGGCAGCACGATCATGTCGGCCGAGGCGAAGGCCTCCAGGCCGTCGTCGACGGCGATCCGGTAGCCGGCTCCCGTGACGAGCGAGCCGGGCTGCTCGGCGCACACGACCACCTCGTACAGCGGCTCGGCGCTGTCGAGGCCGGCGGCGGCGAACACGAGCGTCGGCACCGACAGGTGGAACGGGCTGATGCCTTCGAAGGCCAGCACGGCGACGCGGCGCAGGGGGACGGCATCCGTCATGGCCCGATCTTATCGAAATGGTGCCTTCGGGCCACTGGTCTCGACTCACGGAGATCGAGACCATCGATTCATGACCGAAACGACCGCTCCCGCTTCACTCTCCGCCCTGCTCGTCGGCGGGCCGACCCTGCAGTTCGACTACGCCGGACTGTCGTTCCTGACCGACCCGACCTTCGACGAGCCCGGCGATTACGACGGTCCCGTCGTGCTGCACAAGCTCACCGGGCCCGCGGTGGCCGCCGACGAGCTCGGCGCCGTCGACGTCGTGCTGCTGTCGCACGACCAGCACTTCGACAACCTCGACCACTCCGGCCGTGCGCTGCTCGACAGCATCCCGGCCGTGCTGTCGACACCCGATGCCGCCCGGCGCATCCCGGGCGTCCGGGGACTGGAGCCGTGGCAGACCACCACCATCGGCGCCGTCGAGATCACCGCGGTGCCGGCACTGCACGGCCCCGAGGGCGCCGAGGCGCTCAGCGGCGTCGTCACCGGCTTCGTGCTGCAGGCCGATGGCGCGCCCACCGTGTACGTGTCGGGCGACAACGCGTCGGTCGACCTGGTGCGCGAGATCGCCGCGCGGTTCCCGCAGATCGAGGTCGCGGTGCTGTTCGTCGGCGCCGCGAACCCGGGTCGCTTCGGCGACACCGACGTGACCCTCAACGCCCACACGGCGCTGCAGGCCGCCGAGGCGCTCGGCGACGCCCTCATCGTGCCCGTGCACGGCGAAGGCTGGGCGCACTTCAGCGAGACCCTCGAGCGCCTCGAGCTCGTGTTCGGCTACGCGGGCCTCGGCGACCGGCTGCGCGTGCCGGTCCGCGGCGAACGGCTCACGGTCGCGTAGACCTCGAGCAGCGGATGCCTGCGGCCTCGGCCGACGCCGGGTCCGCGGCATCCGCACTCGCGCGTGAG
>NZ_JBQCIP010000139.1:0-6754 GCF_051953575.1 Microbacterium sp. | reverse complement strand
CCGAGGTCGCCGTGTCGACCCTCACCGAGCGCGGGGCGACCCGTGCCGACGACCGCCTCAGCGAGGCGGCCATGGAGGACCGCAAGAAGGACGGGTACTTCTGATGACCGCGACGCTCACCGCCACCCCCACGCTGTTCCGGTTCGCGACGGCGGGTTCGGTCGACGACGGCAAGTCGACGCTCGTGGGCCGCCTGCTGCACGATTCGAAGGCGATCCTCGCCGACCAGCTCGAGCAGGTCGCCCGCACGTCGGCCGACCGCGGCTTCGCCCACGGCGCGTTCGACTTCGCGCTGCTCACCGACGGGCTGCGCGCCGAGCGCGAGCAGGGCATCACAATCGACGTCGCGTACCGGTACTTCTCGACCGGCGCGCGGTCGTTCATCCTCGCCGACTGCCCGGGCCACGTGCAGTACACGCGCAACATGGTCACCGGCGCGACGACGGCGGATGCCGTGATCGTGCTCGTCGACGGCCGCAAGGGGGTGCTCGAGCAGACCCGGCGTCACCTCGCCGTGGTCGCGCTGCTGCGGGTGCCGCACGTGATCGTGGCCGTCAACAAGATCGACCTCGTCGGCTTCTCGGTGGACGCCTTCGCCGACGTGGCCGCGCAGGCACGGGCCGTCGCGGCCGAGCTCGGCATCGACGACCTGCACGTGCTGCCCGTCTCGGCGCTGGAGGGCGACAACATCGTCGAGCGCTCGGAGCGCACGCCCTGGTACGACGGCCCGGCACTGCTGGAGCTGCTCGAGACGCTCCCCGCCGCCGACGAGGTCGAGCAGGAGCTCGAACCGCTGCGCCTCCCGGTCCAGCTCGTGCTGCGGCCGCAGGGCGGGCTCGCGCCCGGCATCGCACCCGACGAGGCCGAGCGCCTGCGCGACTACCGCGCCGTGGCCGGCCGCATCGCCAGCGGCATCGTGCGCGTCGGCGACCGGGTCGAGCTCTTCCCTGCGGGCACGAGCGCGACGGTCAGCGGCATCCGCTCGGCCGGGGTCGAGGTCGAGCAGGCCACCGCCCCGCAGTCGGTGTCGCTCGAGTTCGACGCCGACATCGACGCCGCCCGCGGGGCGCTCGTCGTCTCGGCCGGCACGCTGCCGGCGGCGCAGCGCGAGGTCGACGCCGAGCTGTTCCAGCTCGACGTGCGGGCGCTGACGCCCGGCATCCGGGTCCTCGTCAAGCACGGCACGGCGACCGTGCAGGCGATCGTCGCGCAGATCGAGTCGCGCTACGACCTCGACGCCCTGACGCACGAACCCGCGCAGGTGCTGCAGACCAACGACATCGGCCGCGTGCGGCTGCGCTTGGCGGCCGACCTGCCGCTGGAGCCCTACCGCACCAGCCGCCACGGGGGCTCGTTCCTCGTGATCCATCCGTCCGACGGCGCGACGCTCGCCGCCGGCATCGTGCGCGACTGATCCGTCGCGCGCACCCCCACCCATCGAGCAGGACCCGACCTAAGGAGGCGACACCGTGAACAAGATCATCCGCACGACGACAGCACTCACAACCCTGGGACTCGTAGCGGCCATGATGGCCGGCTGCGCCTCCGCCGCTGCGACCGACAAGCCCGCCGCCGACGCCACCTCCGCGGCGCCGTCGGTGAACGAGGTGCGCCTCGGCTACTTCGCCAACGTCACCCACGCCCCCGCGCTGGTGGGCCTCGAAGAGGGCCTGTTCGCCGACGCCCTCGGCGACGACGTGAAGATCACGACGCAGGTGTTCAACGCCGGGCCCGCCGCCATCGAGGCACTGTCGGCCGGCGCCATCGACGCGACCTACATCGGCCCGAACCCGTCGATAAACACGTTCATCCAGTCCGGCGGCGAGTCCGCCCGCATCGTCGCCGGCGCGGCGATCGGCGGCGCGGCGCTCGTGGTGCGCGACGGCATCGACTCGCCCGAAGACCTGAAGGGCACGACGCTCGCCTCGCCGCAGCTCGGCAACACGCAGGACGTGGCGCTGCGCAAGTGGCTCGGCGACGAGGGCTACACGACCGACACCGCGGGCGGCGGCGACGTGCACGTCACCCCGACCGAGAACGCGCAGACCCTCACCCTGTTCCAGCAGGGCCAGCTCGACGGCGCGTGGCTGCCCGAGCCGTGGGTGTCGCGCCTCAGCCTCGACGCCGGCGCCCACGTGCTGCAGGACGAGGCCGACCTGTGGGACGACGGCGAGTTCCCGACGACGGTGCTCCTCGTGCGCAAGCAGTTCCTCGACGAGCACCCCGATGTGGTCGCCGAGCTGCTCAAGGGCCACGAGGCCGCGGTGAAGTGGATCGCCGACAACCCCGACGAGGCTCCCGGCGTCATCAACGGCGCCATCGAGAAAGAGACCGGCAAGCCGCTCGACGACGCCGTCATCGAGCGCGCGCTGGAGCACGTGACCTTCTCGGTCGACCCGGTGGCCGACACCTTCGAGACGCTCGTGCAGAACGGCGTCGACGCGGGCACGCAGAAGAAGGGCTCGATCGACGGGCTGTTCGACCTGCGCCTGCTCAACAAGCAGCTCAATGCCGAGGACGAAGACACGGTCTCGGCTGCAGGGCTCGGCAAGGACTGACATGAGCACCGCTCCCGCTTCCGCCTCCGGGTCCGCCTCCGCGGCCCCGGAGGCGGGCGCTCCCGCTCCGGAGGGCGCTCCGAAGAATCTGCTCGCCCCGAGCTTCGACGGGGTCGCGCCGGTCGCGCCCGCCGCGGCGGCATCCGCTCCTGCCGTCCGCATCGACGGCGTCTCCAAGCGGTTCGGCAACGGCCCCGTCGTCCTCGACGACGTGTCGCTCGACATCGCGCCGGGCGAGTTCGTGTGCCTGCTGGGCGCTTCGGGATGCGGCAAGTCCACGCTGCTCAACCTCATCGCGGGCCTCGACAAGCCCTCGGCGGGCAGCATCGAGACGCCCGCCGGCGGGTCGGCGGTCATGTTCCAGGAGTCCGCGCTCATGCCGTGGCTCACCGCGCGGCGCAACGTCGAGCTCGCGCTGCGCCTGCGGGGTGTTCCGCGTGCCGAGCGGGGCGAGAAGGCGCTGTCGCTGCTGGATGCCGTGAACCTCGCGGATGCCGCCGACAAGCGCCCGCACGAGCTCTCGGGCGGCATGCGCCAGCGTGTGGCGCTCGCCCGCGCACTGGCGCAGGACCGGCCCGTGCTGCTGATGGACGAGCCGTTCGCCGCGCTCGACGCCATCACCCGCGACCTGCTGCACGAGGAGCTGGAGCGCGTGTGGCGCGCCGCCGGCCGCACGATCGTGTTCGTCACGCACAACGTGCGCGAGGCCGCGCGCCTCGGGCAGCGCGTCGTGCTCATGGGCAGCCGCCCGGGCCGCATCGTGCAGGAATGGCGGATCACCAAGACGACCGGCCGCCGCATCGAGTCGCCCGAGGTCGCCGCTCTGTCGGTCGAGATCACCGACCAGCTGCGCAAGGAGATCCGCCGCAATGCCGCTTGAGACCCCCACCGTCGTGGGCCCTTCGCTGGGCGCTCCGGCCACGGTCGTCCCCGACGACCTCCGCAGCCTCGCGTCCGGCCTCGACAAGCTGCAGACCGACGCCGACGCCGGCCCCGGCCGCTGGCGCCGGTTCGCGTCGAGCGTCCTGCCGCCGGTCCTGTTCCTGATCCTGCTGATCGTGGTGTGGCAGCTGTACATCGTGATCGCCCATCCCCGCCCCGACCTCGCACCGTCGCCGGCCGCCGTCGTGGCGGCGCTGGGCGACGCGTGGGAGTCCGGCCGCCTGCAGCTGGCCGTCGCGACGAGCCTCGAGCGGGGCATCATCGGCTTCCTCATCGCGATCGTCGTCGGCACGCCGATCGGCCTTCTCCTCGCCGAGGTGCGCCCGATCCGACGCGCCGTCGGCCCGATCATCTCCGGCCTGCAGGTGCTGCCCTCGGTCGCCTGGGTGCCCGCCGCCATCCTGTGGTTCGGCCTGTCGGACGCCACCGTGTACTTCGTCATCCTCATGGGCGCCATCCCGTCGATCGTCAACGGACTCATCGCCGGCATCGACCAGGTCCCGCCGCAGCTGCGCCGCGTCGGCACGGTGCTCGGGGCCTCGCGCTGGCAGCTCGCGACGGCCGTGATCCTGCCGGCCGCGCTGCCCGGGTACCTCGCCGGGCTGAAGCAGGGGTGGGCGTTCTCGTGGCGCTCGCTCATGGCCGCTGAGATCATCGCCACGGGCGGCACGATCGGCTTCGGCCTCGGCTCGCTGCTGGATCAGTCGCGCGAACTCGCGGATCTGGCGGGCGTGCTCGCCACGATCATCCTGATCCTCGCCATCGGCATCCTCATCGAGCTGGTCTTCTTCGGTCCCCTGGAGCGACGGATGCTGAAGCGCCGGGGCCTGCTCCTCACCGGAGGTGCCCGATGACCGGCACGACCGCCGCGGGCAAGGTCTGGCTCGTCGGCGCCGGGCCCGGCGACGCCGGCCTGCTGACGCTCAAGGGGCTGCGCGCCCTGGAGTCCGCCGATGTGATCGTCGCCGACCGCCTCGGCGCGCGTGCGGTGCTCGACGGCCTCGCCGCCGAGGGTGTGGAGCTCACCGCCGAGGTCGTCGACGTCGGCAAGCGCCCCGGCCACCACGCCGTGCCGCAGGACGCCATCAACGCCCTCCTCGTGCAGCTCGCCCACGACGGCAAGACGGTCGTGCGCCTCAAGGGCGGCGACCCGTACGTGTTCGGGCGTGGCGGCGAGGAGCTGTTCGCCTGCCACGCGGCCGGCGTCGCCGTCGAGGTCGTGCCCGGCATCACCAGTGCCGTCTCGGTGCCGGCGGTCGCCGGCATCCCGCTGACCCATCGCGGGGTCGCCACGGCCTTCACCGTCGCGACCGCACACGACCAGATCGAGACCCTCGGCGGCGGCCCGGACCACACCGTCGTGCTGCTCATGGGCGTCGGCACCCTGGCGAACTCGGCGATCACGCTGGCCCGCGGCGAGCGCGGCGGCGACTGCCCCGTCGCGATCGTCGAGGACGGCTACGGCGCCGGCCAGCGCGTGACGATCGGCACCCTCTCGACCATCGCGCATCAGGCCGCCGCGCGCGGCGTGCGCTCCCCCGCGGTCGTCGTCGTCGGCGACGTCGTGCGGCTGAGCCCCTACGCGCCCGCCGAGCTCGCGACCCTCGCGCTCGAAGACTTCGACCCCCTGATCCGGAAGGCCCCTCTCACGTGACCTCGTCGAATCCCCATAACCTCCGCGTCGCGATCGTCGGCGCCGGTCCCGCCGGCATCTACGCGGGCAACATCCTGACCAACACGGTGGCCGACGCGGGCGGTTCCGTCGCCATCGACCTGTTCGAGTCGCTCCCCGCGCCGTACGGCCTCATCCGCTACGGCGTCGCGCCCGACCACCCCCGCATCAAGGGCATCGTGAACTCGCTCCACGAGATGCTGGACGCCGGCACCACGCGGTTCATCGGCAACGTCGAGGTGGGCCGCGACATCTCGCTCGCCGAGCTGCAGGAGCGCTACGACGCCGTCATCCTCGCCACCGGCGCCATCCGCGACGCGGCGCTCGACATCCCCGGCATCGACCTGCCCCGCTCGTTCGGCGCAGCGGACTTCGTCGCCTGGTACGACGGCCACCCCGACGTGCCCACCGAATGGCCGCTCGACCAGCGCGAGGTCGCGGTCATCGGCAACGGCAACGTCGCACTCGACGTCGCCCGCGTGCTCGCGAAGCATGCCGTCGATCTGCGGCCGACCGAGATCGCCGACAACGTGCTCGCCGGGCTGGAGTCCTCGGCGGTGACCGACGTCCACGTGTTCGGCCGCCGCGGCCCCGGCGACATCAAATTCACGCCGATCGAGCTGCGTGAGCTCGGCGAGGTGCGCGATGTCGACATCGTCGTGCACGACGAGGATTTCGTCGACGCCGACCCCGCCGGCGCCGCCAACAACCAGCTCAAGGTCATGCTGCGCATCCTGAACAGCTGGCGCACGCGCGAGTCGACGGACGCGTCCCGCCGCCTGCACCTGCACTTCTACCACTCGCCCGTCGAGGTGCTCGGCTCGCCCGAGACCGGCGTGACCGGCATCCGGTTCGAGCGCAACGAGCCCATCGGCGACGGCAGGGTCCAGGGCACCGGCGAGTTCCGCGAGTTCGCCGTGCAGCAGGTCTACCGTGCCGTCGGCTACTACGGCTCGCCCGTCATCGACGCGCCGTTCGACGTGCGCGCCGGTGTCGTCTCGAACGTCGAAGGACGCGTGAAGGATGCCGCGGCCACGGGCGACGCGGATGCCCCGACGATCGCGGGGCTGTACGCGACCGGCTGGATCAAGCGCGGACCGGTCGGCCTCATCGGCCACACCAAGTCGGACGCGATGGAGACGATCGCGCATCTCGTGGCGGACGCCGAGGCCGGACGCCTCGCCGCACCGATCGTGGACGGCGATGTGCTCGACCTGCTCGACGAGCGCGACGTGGCCTTCACGACCTGGGACGGCTGGCTCGCCCTGGACGCGCACGAGCGCGAGCTCGGCGCGACCCACCAGCACACCCGCGAGCGCGTCAAGGTGGTGCCGCGCGACGAGCAGGTGCAGATCTCGCGCGGAGCCCTCGTTCCGTGACGTACGTCATCGCGCTCCCGTGCGTCGATGTGAAGGACCGCGCCTGCATCGACGAGTGTCCCGTGGACTGCATCTACGAGGGTGACCGTTCGCTGTACATCCACCCCGACGAGTGCGTCGACTGCGGTGCGTGCGAGCCGGTCTGCCCGGTCGAGGCGATCTACTACGAGGACGACCTGCCCGACGAGTGGCAGGACTATTAC
>NZ_JBQCIP010000138.1:0-3620 GCF_051953575.1 Microbacterium sp. | reverse complement strand
CCCCACCGCCCGCCCCGCCCCCCGCGGGGGGGGGCGGCGCGCCGGGGGGCCCGCCCCCCCGCGGCCCCCGCGCCGCCCCGGCCGCTCGCTCTCGCGACTCCTGCCGCTCGTCCCGGCCGTGTTCATGCTGGCCGCGTTCATGCTCGGCCCGATCGTCTACTCGCTGTACGGGTCGCTCACCGACCGCGCCCTCACCGGCCCGCGCGCGGCGAACCCGCAGTTCATCGGGCTCGACAACTACGTCGACCTGTTCGGCTCGGCCGAGTTCTGGAACTCGCTCGTGCTCACGGTGGTCTTCGTGCTCGCCTCGGCCGTGATCGGCCAGAACGTGCTCGGGATGCTGCTGGCCGTGCTCGTGCACAGCTCGGTCAAGCCGCTCAAATCGCTCGTGAGCGGTGTCGTGGTGCTCGCGTGGGTGCTCCCCGAGATCGTGGCGGCCTTCGCTATGTACGCGTTCTTCGCCAAGGACGGCACGCTCAACGCCGTGCTCGGCTGGTTCGGCCTGGAGCACACCGCGTGGCTGTTCGTCTTCCCGATGCTCTCGGTGATCCTCGCCAACATCTGGCGCGGCACGGCGTTCTCGATGATGGTCTACAACGCGGCGCTGTCCGAGGTTCCGCCCGACCTCATGGAGGCGGCGACGATCGACGGCGCGACCGCGTGGCAGCGCTTCACCCGCGTCACGCTGCCCGTGATCCGCCGGTCGATCTCGACCAACCTGCTGCTCACGACGCTGCAGACCCTCGGCGTCTTCACCCTCATCTGGGTCATGACCGGCGGCGGCCCGGGCTCGTCGTCGGCGACGCTTCCGGTGCTCGCCTACCAGGAGGCGTTCAAGTTCGCCCAGGTCGGGTACGGCACCGCGATCGCCACCGTGACCCTCCTCATCGGCGCGGTCTTCTCGATCGTCTACATCCGCGCACTCAAGCCGGAGGTCGACTGACATGGCCACCCAGACCGCGACCGAGACCCGCACCATCGTCACCGGGCGCCGCTCGCCGAGCGTGTCGGCCCCGCGCAAGCGGACGCACACGGCGACGGCATCCGTTCTGCTCGCCGTGATCGGGCTGCTGTTCCTCGTCCCGCTGCTGTGGGTGGTGTTCGCCTCGTTCGACGGCGACGCGACCGTGTCGATGCGTCTGCCCGAGACCTGGACGCTCGCCAACTACACGGACGTCATGACGTGGGAGCTCGCGTGGCAGCCGCTGCTGAACTCCATCGTCATCTCGCTCGGAACGGCCGTCATCACCGTCGTGGTGGCACTGCTGGCCGCGTACCCGCTGTCGCGCTACAACGCGCGCTACCAGAAGCCGTTCATGTACGGGATCCTGTTCGGCACCGGGCTGCCGCTGACCGCGATGATGGTGCCGGTCTACGCCCTGTTCGTCTCGTTCGGCCTGCTCGACTCCACGTGGGGCGTGATCGTCTTCATGGCGGCGACGTCGCTGCCGATGGCGATCTGGATGCTGAAGAACTTCATGGACTCGGTGCCCATCTCGCTCGAAGAGGCGGCATGGGTCGACGGCGCCAGCTCCATGCAGGCGCTGGCCCGCATCGTGGTGCCGCTCATGCGGCCCGGGATCGGCGTGGTGTTCATCTTCGTGTTCACGGGCGCGTGGGGGAACTTCTTCGTCCCGTTCGTGCTGCTGTTCACGTCGAGCAAGTTCCCCGCCGCCGTCTCGATCTTCAACTTCTTCGGGCAGTACGGCACCATCGCCTACGGGCAGCTCGCCGCCTACTCGGTGCTGTACGCCGCACCGATGGTGGTGCTGTACGTCATCGTCCAGAAGCTCTCCGGCGCGTCGTTCGCGCTCGCCGGCTCCGTCAAGGGCTGACGCCCGCACATCTGAAAGCACAGGCATGCACGACCGTTCCTCTCTCGCCCGTCTTCGCGTCGACCGCTTCGTCCTCGAGCGGCTCGTGCCGCACGTCCACCGCGGCTCGGCTCCCCTGCAGGTCACGCGGTGGGATGCCGCCGGCGAACCCGTCCCGTTCGACACCGCGGCGGCGGGTGAGTACTCCCCCATCGCCGTGGGCGACACGTGGGGCCGGCCGTGGGGCACGACGTGGTTCCGGGTGCAGGGCGCCGTGCCGGCGGAATGGCGCGAGGCCGACGGCTCCCTTCCCGCACGCACGCGGCCTGAGCTCGTCGTCGACCTCGGCTTCACCGCCGGCCAGCCCGGCTTCCAGTGCGAGGCGATGGTCTGGAGCACCGCCGGGCACCCCGTGCGGGGCATCGCGCCGCTCAACAACGCCGTCGCCGAGGCGGTCGACGACACCGGGCAGGTCGACGTGTACATCGAGGCGGCATCGAACCCCGACGTCGGGAGCCTCTTCGTCTTCGCCCCGACACCCGTCGGCGACCCGGCGACCGCGGGCGACGACCCGATCTACACGCTCCGGCACCTCGACGTGCGGCTGCGCGACCTGGAGGTCGCCGACCTGCTGGCCGACACGCTGGCACTGCGCGGGCTCGTCGACGAGCTCGACGAGGGCTCGTCGCGCCGCGCCGACATCCTCCTCGCGCTGGAGCGCATGATCGACGCCGTCGACCCCGACGACGTCGCAGGCACGGCCGCCGACGGTCGCGCCGTACTGGCGCCCGTGCTCGCGAGCCCCGCGTCGGCCTCGGCGCACACGCTGCACGCGGTGGGCCATGCGCACATCGACTCGGCGTGGCTCTGGCCGGTGCGCGAGACGGTCCGCAAGGTGTCGCGCACGTTCTCGAACGTGCTGTCGCTCATGGGCGAGGACCCGGACTTCGTCTTCGTCGCCTCCAGCGCGCAGCAGTACGCGTGGATCAAAGAGACCTACCCCGACCTGTTCGAGCGCATCCGGGCCCGCGTCGAGGAGGGCCGGTTCATCCCGGTCGGCAGCATGTGGGTCGAATCCGACACCAACATGCCGGGCTCCGAGGCGATGGCCCGCCAGTTCGTCGCGGGCAAGTCCTTCTTCCTGCGCGAGTTCGGACTGGACACCCCCGAGGTGTGGCTGCCCGACTCGTTCGGATACTCCGGTGCGCTCCCGCAGATCGCGAAGGCAGCGGGCGCCCGCTGGTTCCTGACGCAGAAGACGTCGTGGAACGAGACGAACCGGATGCCGCACCACACGTTCCAGTGGGAGGGCATCGACGGCACCCGGCTGTTCACCCACTTCCCGCCGGTCGACACCTACAACTCGCGCGTGACGGCCGCCGAGCTCGCCCACGCCGAGCGCAACTTCGCCGACAAGGGGCAGAGCAGCGTGTCGCTCCTCCCCTACGGCTACGGCGACGGCGGCGGCGGTCCCACCCGCGAGATGACCGCGGCGATCACCCGCACCGGCTCCCTGGAGGGCTCGCCCCGCGTCGTGCACAGCACACCGCGCCGGTTCTTCGAGACCGCCGAGGCGGAGTACCCCGACCCCGAGGTGTGGTCGGGCGAGCTGTACCTCGAATTCCACCGGGGCACGTACACCAGCCAGCTGCGCACCAAGCAGGGCAACCGCCGCAGCGAGCACCTGCTGCGCGAGGCCGAGCTGTGGGCGACGACGGCGAGCGTGCGGTGCGGCATCCCGTATCCGGCCGAGCGGATCCAGCGGGCCTGGGAGACGGTGCTGCTGCAGCAGTTCCACGACATCCT
>NZ_JBQCIP010000137.1:0-6901 GCF_051953575.1 Microbacterium sp. | reverse complement strand
GCCTCTTCGAACCGGTCGAACGGGAACTGTTCCGTCTTGCACTTGATCTCCTGCATGGCGAGCACATCGATGTGCTCGCGCACCGCGAAGTCGACGATGCGGTCGACCCGCGCGCGGATGGAGTTGACGTTCCAGGTGGCCAGACGCATGGGGTCAAGCCTATTCGGGGCCGCCGACGTCGCTCGTCGCCTCTTGCCAGACGGTGGGGCGGGCTGACAGGCTCGCGCATACCCAGGGAAGGGGTATGACATGCGCAAACCCGCGCTCGCGTTCGCCGCTGCCGCAGCGGCTCTGCTTTTCCTGTCGGTCGGCACACCGGCCCAGGCGATCACCGACGGCGTCCCCGACGGCGACGGCCACCCCCAGGTCGGCCTCATGGTCGCCTTCGACGAGGACGGCCCGGCCTGGCGCTGCAGCGGCACCCTCGTCTCGCCGACCGTGTACGTCACGGCCGGCCACTGCACGTTCGGGGCGACGCACGTCGAGCTGTGGTTCGACGACGACGTGAGGGATGCCGCGGCTCACGGCTACCCGAACACCGGCGAGGTGTCGGGCACGCCGTACACGCACCCGCAGTACGACGACGCGGCGTTCTACCTCTACGACCTCGGCGTCGTGGTGCTCGACGAGCCGGTGATCCTCGACCACTACGCGTCGCTGCCGGCCCTCAACCAGCTCGACGTGCTGGCGAACAAGAAGGGGCAGCAGGACCGCAGCTTCACCGCCGTCGGCTACGGGCTGCAGAAGAGCTTCCCCGACGCGGCGTCGTGGAAGACCCAGGCCGAGCGGCTGCGCATGGTGTCGACGCCCCGGCTCGTCTCGATCAACACCGGTTACACCGGCGACGGCTCGCTGATCCTGTCGAACAACGCGAACACCGGCGGCACGTGTTCGGGCGACTCGGGCGGCCCCAACTTCATCGGCAGCTCGGACGTCATCGCGGGTGTCACGTCGTTCGGCAAGAACGAGACGTGCGCGGGCACCGGCGGCGTCTACCGCCTCGACCGCGCGGACGACCTCGACTGGCTTGCGACGTTCCTCGGCTGAGGGGCTGAGGGCCTGACCGGCTGAGCGGGCTCGGGTGTGGGGATGCGGCATCCGTAGAATCGACGGCATGACCGCCGCCTCCACGTCCGAGCTCGAAGCCGACCGCCAGCGCCTCATCGGCCTCATCAAGGACGAGGCGGTGTTCCACGGCGACTTCACGCTCTCCAGCGGCAAGAAGGCGACGTACTACGTCGACATGCGCCGCCTCACGCTCGACCACCGCGCGGCCCCCGCGATCGGCCGCATCATGCTCGACCTCATCCGCGACGTCGACGGCATCGTCGCGGTCGGCGGGCTGACGCTCGGCGCCGACCCGATCGCCAACGCCGTCATGCACGAGTCGGCACGCACCGATGCGTCGCTCGACGCGTTCGTGGTGCGCAAAGAGGCGAAGGACCACGGCCGCGGCCGCCAGGTCGAGGGCGCCGACATCGTCGGCAAGCGCGTGGTCGTCGTCGAAGACACCTCCACGACCGGGCAGTCGGCGCTGAAGGCCGTCGAGGCGCTGCGCCGCGAGGGCGCCGAGCCCGTCGCGGTGGCCGTCATCGTCGACCGCAAGACCGGCGCGCAGGCCGCCGTCGAGGCCGAAGGGCTCCAGTGGCTGGCCGCCATCGACCTCGACGACCTGGGTCTCGCGCCGCAGTAATCCCGCGAGAGGTGTCACACGCCGGCGGCGGCCGGTGTCTTCATGTGCAGGACGATCCGTTCCACGACATGGAGGAAGACATGAGCACCACGCGCATCCCCGCCGCCGAGATCACCGGCCTGAAGGGCGCGGCCATCAAGGCGGTGGCGCGCAGGATGGCCGGCAAGGTCCCCGACTCCCTCGGCGTGCTGTGGCACCACCAAGGGGTCATGAAGGACTCGATGAGCATCGGACGCAAGACCGAGGGGTGGCACGAACTCGACCCGAACCTCGCGTCGTACGCCGTGATGGCCGCCGCCGCGAAGATCGGCTGCAGCTTCTGCCTCGACTACAACTACTTCGTCGCGCACAACCACGGTCTGGACGAGACCAAGGTGCGCCAGGTGCCGCGCTGGCGCGAGTCGGACGCGTTCACCCCGCTCGAGCGCCGCGTCATGGAGTACGCCGAAGCCATGTGCGACACGTCGCCGACGGTGACCGACGAGCTGTCGGATGCGCTGCGGGCCGACCTCGGCGAGGCGGGTCTCATCGAACTGGCGGCCCGCGTCGCGTTCATGAACATGTCTGCGCGCATGAACGTGGCACTCGGCATCCACTCGGAGGAGTTCGCCGACGCGTGCGGTCTGGCCCCGCTCGCCGAGCGCCCCGCCGTCGGATCCGCCGCGTAGGCTCGCGCGCATGAGCACGCCTCACGCCGACGACCCGTTCGTCGTGCACCGGAACCTGCTGTTCACCGTCGCCTACGAGATGCTCGGCTCGGCCGCCGACGCCGAGGACGTCCTGCAGGAGTCGTGGCTGCGCTGGGCCGCCGTCGACCGGGCGACGGTGGCCGAGCCGCGCGCGTACCTCGTTCGGATCGTGACGCGGCAGGCGCTCAACCACCTGCGCACGCTGTCGCGCCGCCGCGAGGACTACGTGGGGGAGTGGCTGCCCGAGCCGCTGCTCACGAGCCCCGATGTCGCGGAGGACGTCGAGCTCGCCGAGAGCCTGTCGATCGCGATGCTCACCGTGCTCGAGACCCTCGCGCCGGCCGAGCGCGCGGTGTTCGTGCTGCGCGAGGTGTTCGATGTGCCGTACGACGAGATCGCGGATGCCGTCGGCAAGAGCCCTGCGGCGGTGCGGCAGATCGCCCACCGCGCCAAGGACCACGTCGCCGCCCGCCGGCCCCGTGTGACCGTCATGCCGGCCGAGCACGAGGAGGTCGTGGAGCGCTTCGTGGCGGCGCTCAACACCGGCGACCTGCAGGGGCTCATGGACGTCATGGCGCCCGACGTCGTGTCGGTGGCCGATGGCGGCGGCAAGGTCCGCGGCGCGGCACGGCGCCCGATCATCGGGTCCGACAAGCTGGCGCGTTACCTCGTCGGCAGCATGGCCAAGCTCACGGGGACGCTCGTCGCCTCGCCGGCGTGGATCAACGGCCTGCCCGGCATCCGCATGGAGCTCGACGGGGTGCTGGCGGGCGTGGTCACCCTCACCGTCGAGGACGGGCGGGTCACCCGGATCTACTCGATCGCGAACCCCGACAAGCTCGGCCGGGTCGACGCGGAGGCGCTGGTGGCGCGCTGATCAGTCGCCGCCCTTTCCACGGCCCCGCCACAGCTGCCACACCACGACGACGAGGGTGGTGAGCACGATGACGGCCGAGACCGCCAGCAGGATCGTCTGGTCGGTCTGCGAGATCATGCCGCGACCCTACCCGGCAGAGGCGGAGTCCCGCACGACCGTCGCGAGCAGGCGCACCGCCTCGTCGACGAGGGGGTCGGCGAGGTCTCCGTAGCCGAGCACGAGCCGCTCGGGCGCCGGCGCGTCGGGCGACACCCGATAGCGGCGGATGTCGGTCAGCCCCAGGTCGTGAGGCTCCGCGGCGCGCACGACGTCGGCGGCGCGCACGCCGGGCGGCAGATCGAGCACGACGTGCAGTCCCGCGGCGATGCCCGAGACCCGGCACTCCGGCAGCATCCGGGCGAGCGCGTCGAGGAGCGCCTCGCGGCGGCGCCGGTAGCGGGTGCGCGCCGCGCGCAGGTGCCGGTCGAGACCGCCGGTCGTCAGGAACCGCGCGAGCGCGAGCTGGTCGAGCGTCGAGGGGTCCGGGGCGCCGGCATCCCGGACCGCCCTCTGCAGCCACGGCGGCAGCACGAGCCAGCCGAGACCCAGGGCGGGGGATGCCGTCTTGCTGAGGCTCCCCGCGAGCACGACCCGGTCGGGGGCCAGGGCCTGCAGGGCGCCGATCGGGCGGCGGTCGTAGCGGAACTCGGCGTCGTAGTCGTCCTCGATCACGACGCCGTCGCACGAACGCGCCCACGCGACGAGTCCCTCGCGCCGCTCGGGCGACAGCGCGGCGCCGACCGGGAACTGGTGCGCCGGCGTCACGAGTGCTGCGCGGGCGCCCGTGCGGGCGGATGCCGCCACCAGCGCCGCGACGTCCACGCCATGCTCGTCGAGCCGTACGGGCACCGATGCGAGCCCCTCGGCGGCAGCGACCTGGCGCATGCGCGACCAGGACGGATCCTCGACGAGCAGTGCGGTGTGCCCGAGGCCGCGGAGCGTGCGCGCGACCCGGCGCATGCCGTCGGTCGCCCCGTGCGTGACGACCACCGACGCCGCGTTGGCACGGGCGAAGCGCGAGCGCGACAGGTATGCCGCGACGGCGGCTCGGGCCGCGGGCACGTCGCCGTCCAGCCGGAAGAGCTCGGCATCGGGCGTCTCGGCGAGCGTCTCGGTCAGCGCGCGCAGCCACAGCGCCCGGGGCGCATGACGCAGGTCGGGCACGCCGGGGGCGAGGTCGTACCGCGGCCGGCGCAGCGGCGCCGCAGGCGAGGGCTCCGGGCGCGGCGCGGTGATCGCGACCGAGGCCGTAACGCGCGTCGCCGACCCCGTCCGGGCGTCGAGGATCCCCTCGGCCGTGAGCCTGCCGTACACCTCGGTGACGACCCACCGCGAGACGCCGAGCGAGGCCGCGAGCAGTCGGCTCGGGGGCAGGGCGGCGCCGGCCGGCAGGCGGCCGGCGGCGACGGCATCCCGCACCGCCAGCTCGAGCCGCACGTGACGCGGGCCGTCGTACGCGGCGAGGTCGAGAAGGGTCTCCCAGGCGATCGGATTGGTCTGGGCTTCTGCCATGGAATCGGATCGTACTCCCAGACCGCTCACGTTCCATCATGGAGGCACCCCACCGAAAGGACCGTCATGCAGTACCGCACCATCTCGAACGGCACCACCTCTTTCGAGGTCTCGACCCTGTGCCTCGGTGCCATGAACTTCGGCACCCTCACCGACGCGGCGACGTCGCGGCAGATCCTCGACCGGTTCGTCGACGCCGGCGGCACGTTCGTCGACACCGCCAACAACTACAGCGCGTGGGCCGGCGGTCACGGCCGCGACAGCGAGGACGTGCTCGGCGACTGGATCGCTCGTCGCGGCGGACTCGGCGACGTGCGCCTGGCCACCAAGCTCGGCGCCGCCAAGAAGGACCCGGCGCTGCCGCTGCAGAACGTCGAGCCGACCAACTTCCAGGGTCTGTCGGCCGAGGTCGTCGCGTGGGAGGCCCGCGAGAGCCTGCGCCACCTCGGCATCGAGCGGCTCGATGTGCTCTATGGCCACGTCGACGACCGCGAGACACCGGTCGCCGAGACCGTCGCCGCGTTCGGTGAGCTGCAGCGAGAGGGACTCGTCGGCATCTCGGGCATCTCGAACATCGCGGTCTGGCGTCTCGTCGAGGCGCGCGACGAGGCCCTCCGGCAGGGCGTCGACCCGTACGGCGTGATCCAGCAGGGGTACAGCTACGTGTACCCGAGCCCCGGGTTCGGCCGCACCAACGACGTGTCGCCCGACCTCCTGGACTACGTCGCCTCGGCCGGCGTCGACGGTCGCCCGCCCCTCACGATCACCGCGTACTCGCCCCTGCACCAGGGAGCGTTCACGCGCGACGACAAGCCGATGTGGCCCGCCATGCGCCACGCCTCCAACCGCGACCGAGTGCGCGTGCTTCACGACGTCGGAGCCGAACTCGGCGCGACGCCCAACCAGGTGGCGCTGGCGTGGTTGCTGGGCGGCGAGGTGCCGGTGATCCCGGTGATCGGGCCGTCGACGGTCGCGCAGCTGGAGGAGCTGCTCGCCGCCGCCGACCTCGAGCTCGACGCCGACGTGCGCGCACGCCTGGATGCCGCCGACCTCGGGGTCGCCGCCGTCGCGGCGTGACAGGCCGGAGGGGGGCGCCGGGCGCTGCGGAAGCCCGACGCCCCGCTCCTGCGTCGCCGGAGGCGCGGACGATGGACGAGGGATGCCGCGGGCCGCGGCATCCCTCGTCCGAGGTTCCGGGGGACCGGCCTAGAGCAGCTCGGGGTCCTCGGACTCGACGGGCTCGGGGTCGAGCAGCTCGGCCACCGACGTCAGCACCTCGTCAGGGCGGAACGGGTACCGGGCGATCTCGGCGGCATCGCTGATGCCGGTGAGCACGAGGACGGTGTGCAGGCCCGCCTCGATGCCGGCGACGACGTCGGTGTCCATGCGGTCGCCGATCATGCCGGTGTTCTCGGAGTGCGCGCCGATGCGGTTGAGCGCCGAGCGGAACATCATCGGGTTGGGCTTGCCGACGACGTACGGCTCCATGCCCGTCGCCTTCGTGATGAGGGCCGAGATCGCGCCCGTGGCCGGCAGCACGCCCTCGGTCGAGGGTCCGGTCGCGTCGGGATTCGTCGCGATGAACCGGGCGCCGGCGCCGATGAAGCGGATCGCCTTCGTGATCGCCTCGAACGAGTAGTTGCGGGTCTCGCCGACCACCACGTAGTCCGGGTCGGTCTCGGTCATGATGAACCCGGCCTCGTGCAGCGCCGTCGTCAGGCCCGCCTCGCCGATCACGAACGCCGACCCGCCCGGCATCTGCGACTTCAGAAAATCCGCCGTGGCCAGGGCGGAGGTCCAGATCGACTCCTCCGGGACGATGAGCCCGGACGCCCGCAGCCGTGCCGACAGATCACGCGGCGTGAAGATCGAGTTGTTGGTGAGCACCAGGAACGGCACGCCCTGCTCGCGCCACTGCGCGAGCAGTTCGGCGGCGCCCGGGATCGGGGTGTTCTCGTGCACCAGCACGCCGTCCATGTCGGTGAGCCAGCATTCGATGTCGGACCGCGTGCGCATGCGTAAAGACTAGGTGCCGCGCAGGCGTAGGGTCGATGCCGTGACGTGGGACCCCCGCAGCCTTCCCGACCTGAC
>NZ_JBQCIP010000136.1:0-3128 GCF_051953575.1 Microbacterium sp. | reverse complement strand
CAACCGCCGCAGCGAGCACCTGCTGCGCGAGGCCGAGCTGTGGGCGACGACGGCGAGCGTGCGGTGCGGCATCCCGTATCCGGCCGAGCGGATCCAGCGGGCCTGGGAGACGGTGCTGCTGCAGCAGTTCCACGACATCCTTCCCGGCTCGTCGATCGCCTGGGTCTATCACGACGCCGAGCGCAACTACGCGTGGGTCGCGCGCGAGCTCGAAGAGGTCATCGCCGACAGCCTGCGCGCGCTCGCGGGGTCGGGAGACCGCACGCTGGTCGCCAACGCGGCGCCCCACGACCGCGGCGGTGTGGCGGCCCTCGGTGCGGGCCCGTCCGCCGAGGCGCCCGACGTGCCGCCCGTCGCGGACGGCGACGGGTGGGTGCTCGACAACGGCATCGTGCGCGCGACGATCGACGGGCGCGGGCTCGTGGTCTCAGCCGTCGACCTGGCCACCGGCCGCGAGGTCGTGCCGGCCGGGCGTCCGGCGGGCCTGCTGCAGCTGCACCGCGACACCCCCACGCAGTGGGATGCGTGGGACGTCGACGTGCACTACCGCAACGTGGTGCGCGACCTCACGGACGTCGCATCCATCGGCGTCGACGGGTCGGCGGTCGTCGTGGAGCGACGCTTCAACGGCTCCGCCGTCATCGAGCGGATCAGCCTCGCCGAGGGATCCCGCGTGGTGTCGTTCGCCTTCGAGCTGGACTGGCACGAGAAGCAGAAGCTGCTGAAGCTCGCGTTCCCGCTCGACCTGCACGCCGATCGCGCCGCGTCCGAGATCCAGTTCGGCCACATCGAGCGATCGACGCACACGAACACCTCGTGGGATGCCGCACGCTTCGAGACCGTCGCGCACCGCTGGGTGCGCGTCGCCGAGCCGGACTTCGGCGTCGCGGTGGTGAACGACTCGACGTACGGGCACGACATCACCCGCGAGCAGCGCGACGAGCGCGGCGGCACGATCACGATCGCACGCCTGTCGCTCATCCGCGCGGCGGTGTTCCCCGACCCGTCGCAGGACCAGGGCGCGCACGCGCTGCGCGTCGGCCTCGTGGTGGGCGCCGACGTCGCCGATGCCATCACCGAGGGGTACCGCTTCAACCTTCCGCAGCGGAGGGTCGAGGGCGCCGCCGTCGACACCATCGAGCCGCTCGTCGCGATCGACCGCCCGGGCGTGGTCGTCGAGGCGGTGAAGCTCGCCGAGGACGGCAGCGGCGATGTCGTCGTGCGCCTGTACGAGGCGCTGGGCGTGCGCGGCCGCGCGTCGCTCACCGCCGGGTTCGATGTCGCGGGCGTGCAGCAGGTCGACCTGCTGGAGCGGGACGTGCCCGCCGACGGAGTGGCCGTCGACGGCGGCACCGTGCGCCTGGACCTCCGCCCCTTCCAGATCGTGACCCTCAGGTTCTCCCGCCCGTGAGGGCGCCGCGGAGCGATCCGCGGTCTCACCGCAGCACGGCCGTCCGTCCACCGGGCGGCCGTTCTGCTGTGGGCGGAACGGGTCGCCGGGCGCCGCGTCGGCGTTCTATCGTGACGCCATGGCCGAGATCATCCCGCTGCCGCGCTCGCCCCGTACCCCGCGCGACGTCGAGCCGCTCTGGCGCGACGCGCTCGGCGACCGGCTCCGACGCCTGCGCCACGAGCGGGGCGAACGACTGGCCGACACCGCCGACCGGGCGGGGGTGTCGCCGCAGTACCTCTCCGAGATCGAGCGGGGGCTCAAGGAGCCGTCGAGCGAGATGATCGCGGCGGTCGCGGGCGCGCTCGACGTGACGCTCATCGAGCTGACGACGGGCGTCGTGGACGACCTGCGCTCGCGGGCCGCCGAGCGCAGCGTGGTCGGCTGCCGCGCGACCTACGCACTCGCCGCCTGACGTCGCGGCGCGTGCCCCCTGGCCGTTGTCGCCGGCCGTCGCTAGCGTGGGCCGGGTGACCCCCGCAAAGGCAGAGGCCGAGATCCTCGACGTCGACGGGCACGAGGTGCGCATCTCGAGCCCCACGAAGATCGTGTTCCCCGAACCCGGTGTCACCAAGCTCGACATCGTGCGCTACTACCTGTCGGTCGCCGACGGGGCCCTGCGGGGAGCGGCCGGCAGGCCCATGGTGCTCAAGCGCTTTCCGAAGGGCATCGACGCCGAGCCGTTCTTCCAGAAGCGCGTCCCTGAGAACCATCCCGAGTTCATCGACACGGCCACCCTGCACTACGCCCGCGGCACCTCCGCCGAAGAGGCGGTGATCCGGGATGCCGCCGGCCTCGCCTGGGTCGTCAACCTCGGGTGTCTCGACCTGAACCCGCACCCGGTGCGCGCCGAGGACCTCGACCACCCCGACGAACTGCGCATCGACCTCGACCCGATGCCCGGCGTGGACTGGTCGCAGATCGTCGACGTCGCCTTCGTCGCCCGCGAAGTGCTCGACGACGTGGGGCTCGTCGGCTGGCCGAAGACCAGCGGCTCCCGCGGCATCCACATCCTCGTCCGCATCGCGCCGCACTGGGACTACAAGCAGGTGCGCCTGGCGGCCGAGACGCTCGCGCGTGAGGTGGCGAACCGGGCGCCGGGCCTCGCCACCGCACAGTGGTGGAAGGAGGAGCGCGGCGAGAGCGTGTTCGTCGACTTCAACCAGAACGCCAAGGACCGCACCGTGGCCTCCGCGTACTCGATCCGGCCGCTGCCCGACGCGCGCGTGTCGACGCCGCTCGGGTGGGACGAACTGCGCACCCGACGGCCCGAGGAGTTCACGGTCCTCACCGTGCCCGCGCGGTACGCCGAGCTTGGCGACCCGCACGCCGGCATCGACGACGCCGTCGGCACGCTCGACGGCCTGCTGCGCCTGGCCGACGAGCTCGGTCCTGCCGAGAAGCCGCCGCGCGGCGGCGGGGCCGACGGCCGCCGCCAGTCCACGATGCCCCTCATCGAGATCGCCCGCACCAAGACCAAGTCCGAGTCGATCGCTGCGCTGGAGGAGTGGATGCGGCGGCACCCGGCCGCGAACGCGCAGCTGCACCCCGCCGACGTGCTGATCGACGGCATGCGCGGCTCGAGCTCGCTCTGGTACCGGGTGCGCGTCAACCTGCAGCACGTCGCCGAGGACGAGCGGCCGCCGCAGGAGGAGCTGATCGCCGACTACGACCCCTG
>NZ_JBQCIP010000135.1:0-3097 GCF_051953575.1 Microbacterium sp. | reverse complement strand
GACCCTGCGTGCCCGCTCGGCCGACGATCCGGCCTCCGACGCGGTGTCGACGATGTCGCTCATCGCGGGAGGACGCCCAGGGCGGCGCGCGCCTCGGCCGCAGCACGGGTGCGGGCGGCGGCATCCTGCACCGCGACCGAGCGGCGCCGGCCGTCATCGGCCCGGCGCTCCAGGCGGCTCGCGACGAAGGCGTCGAGGGCGGATGCCGCCTGCAGCAGCGCACGCTCGAAAGCGGTGGTGCGCGCGACGGCGCGCGACGACACGACGTGGTGGGCGGTGATGGTGGTCATGGCTGCGCTCCTAGTCTTCGAGTTCCGGAAGCGGGAACAGGTCGGCCCGGATGGTGACGGGCCGGACGTTCGCGCCGGTCTGGTTGCGGTACTTGTCCACGGCGTCGTCGATCAGCGCCATGATGTTGCGGGACAGCTCCTCGGACTGCTCCGGGGTGAGGCGGGCGGTGGCCGTGGAGATCATGCTCCCCTCCTGCCACTCCTCCTCTTCTTCGGCGAGACCGCGATCGATGAACTGCATGAGCTGCTCCTGGCGGAGCTTGAAGAACTCGCCCATGACGATCTGGGTCGCGGCCCTGCCGGACGGCGTCTTGATGGCTTCGGCGTTCGCGAACGACACGCCGCCCTTCGGACGCTCCCACCAGCGCTCGCGGCCGGAACCGCGACCGTCGACCTCGTGGATGAGGTCGTGCTTGGCCAGCGCTCGCAGATGGTAGCTGGTCGAGCCCGAGGACTCCCCCAGCCGCTCGGCCAGGGAGCTCGCTGTCTGCGGGCCGTACTGGCTGAGGATGTCGTAGATCTTGACCCGCAGCGGGTGCGCCAGTGCGCGCAGCGCGCCAGCGTCGAGGACGCGGTCGCCGCGGGGGTTCGCGCTGCTGCGGGGGGTCTCGTCTGCCATGCCTTCACGATAGCGATGCAAAGACATCTTTGCAAGCACATCTTTGCAATCAGTCTTTTGCAAAGACATCGCGGCACCACGGACCCCGCGCACTAGGCTGGCGCCATGGCGACTGACAACCCGCTCCTCTCCCCCAGCACGCTGCCCTACGGGCTCCCCGACTACTCCGCGATCCGGCCCGAGCACTACCTGCCCGCGTTCGAGCAGGCCTTCGCCGAGCACCGCGCCGAAGTGTCGCGCATCACCGTGGTGCGGTCCATGCCCACGTTCGAGAACACCCTGGTCCCGCTCGAGGCGAGCGGCCGCCTGCTGGGCGACGTCGCCCGCACGTTCTACACGGTGTCATCGGCCGACGCGACGGACGAGATCCAGGCGATCGAGGAGCAGCTCGCCCCGCTGATGTCGGCGCACCAGGACTCGATCCAGCTGGATTCCGCCCTCTTCTGGCGCATCAAGACCCTGCACGACCAGCTCGACGCCCTCGACCTCGATGCTGAACAGCGCTACCTGGTCGAACGGCACTTCACCGAGATGTCGCACGCCGGCGCAGGCCTCGACGACGACGCCAAGGCGCGGCTCACCGACCTCAACCAGCGACTGTCGACGCTCACGACGCAGTTCGAGAAGAACCTGCTCGCCGACACGAACGACCTCGCCGTCGTGTTCGACGATGCCGCGGACCTCGACGGGCTGAGCGAAGGCGAGCTGTCCGCCGCCGCGCAGGCTGCAGCAGATCGCGGCCTCGACGGCAAGTGGGTGGTCACCCTGACCCTGTTCACCGGTCATCCCTACCTGTCGAGCCTCACCAGCCGGCCTTCGCGCGAGCGCCTGCTGGCGGCATCCCGCTCCCGCGGTTCACGCGGGAACGAGCACGACAACCGGGCCACGCTGCTCGAGATCGTGCGGCTGCGCGCCGAACGCGCCGCGCTCCTCGGCTACGACTCGCACGCGGCGTACATCACGTCGGACGAGACCGCGGGCTCTCCCGCTGCCGTGCACAACCTGCTGCGGGAGCTCGCCGTCCCGGCCGCGCGCAACGCCGTGCGCGAGCAGCAGAAGCTGCAGGCGATCGTGGACGCCGAGCCGGCGCCCTTCCCGATCGAGGCGCACGACTGGGCGTTCTACACCGAGAAGGTGCGCGCCGCCGAGTACGACCTCGACCGCGCCGCACTGCGTCCGTGGTTCGAGGCCGAGCGTGTGCTGCAGGACGGCGTGTTCCGCGCCGCGACCGACCTGTACGGCATCACGTTCACCGAGCGCCACGACCTGAAGGGCTACCACCCCGACACCCGCGTGTTCGAGGTGCACAACGCCGACGGTTCGGCGCTCGGTCTCTACATCCTCGACCTGTACACGCGCGACAGCAAGCGGGGCGGCGCGTGGATGAACTCGATCGTGCTGCAGTCGCGTCTGCGCGGCACCGCGCCGATCGTCGTCAACAACCTGAACGTCCCGAAGCCGGCCGCGGGGCGCCCGACGCTCCTCAGCCTCGACGAGGTCACCACGCTCTTCCACGAATTCGGGCACGCACTGCACGGGCTGTTCGCGACCGTCACCTACCCTCACTTCGCGGGGACCAACGTGTTCCGCGACTTCGTCGAGTTCCCGAGCCAGGTCAACGAGATGTGGATCTACTGGCCCGAGATCCTCGCGTCGTACGCGCGCCACATCGACACCGACGAACCGCTGCCCGCCGACGTCGTCGAGAAGCTGCACGCCTCCGAGGCCTTCAACCAGGGCTTCGCGACCAGCGAGTACCTCGCCGCGGCCTGGCTCGATCAGGCCTGGCACTCGCTCACTGCGGACGAGGCCGCAGCCGACATCGACGTCGCGGCCTTCGAGGCCGCGGCGCTGGCGGACATCGGACTCGACAACCCCGCGGTCCCGACGCGGTACTCGTCGACGTACTTCGCCCACGTCTTCTCGGGCGGGTACAGCGCGGGCTACTACGCGTACATCTGGAGCGAGGTGCTCGACGCCGACACCGTCGAATGGTTCCGTGAGAACGGCGGGCTGCGTCGCGAGAACGGAGATCGCTTCCGCGACCGCCTGCTCGGTGTGGGCGGGTCGAAGGATCCGCTCGAGGCCTACCGCGACTTCCGTGGACGGGATGCCGTCATCCAGCCGCTCCTCGAACGCCGGGGGCTCGCGGACTGACCGTCGGGGGGGGGGGGGGGGGGGGGGGGGG
>NZ_JBQCIP010000134.1:0-6842 GCF_051953575.1 Microbacterium sp. | reverse complement strand
GAAGACGTCGTCATCGAACTCGCCGGTGACCTGCGCGACGGTGGCGCGCGGGGCCATGTCCATCGTGCATGCCTGGTCCGCAGGCGGATCCGCGAACGTGACCGTGACCTCGGTCGAGCTCGTCGCAGCGACGTCCGAGATCACCGGAACGCACGTCGACGAGCCCCAGGTGACGATCACGAACTGGCCGTCGTCGGCCCAGCCCGCGCTCGGCTGGTAGTCGGTCGACCCGCCGGCGGTGAGGCCGGCGACGCCGTCGAGATCCGTGTCTCCGGTATACGCGCCGGTGAGCCGGATCTCGAGGTCCTGCGTCGGGTCGACGCCCTCGGGCACACCGACGAGGGTCGCGCGCGACACGTAGTCGGCCGTGCAGGCGGCGTCATCCTTCGGGTTCACGAGCTCGACCTCGAGGACGCCGTCGGCGTACGTCGTCTCGCCTGCCTGGGGGATGCAGTCCGTCGAGGACGACCCCTGCGTGACGAGTGCGATCATGCGACCGCCGTCGACCCAGGCGGCGTCGGCCTCGATCTCGGCGCCGGCACCGCCCGACGCGGACCCGGACGGCGACGCCGTCGGGGTGCTCCCCGATCCGGCGGGCGAAGCGCAGGCGGTGAGCACTCCGGCGGTGAGCAGCGCGAGGCCGAGACCTGCGGCGATTGAACGGGAACGGACAGGCATGCGAGCCTCCTCGTGGTCTGCGGATGCCTGCCCCCGAGGCATCCGTCCCCCCTATGGTGTCGCAACAGGGGCCGGAATCTCAGCCCCTCGATAACGTGCCGGTCACGATCGCCCCCGGCGACACCTCATTGCAGGGCCGACGTCAGCCGGGCGAGGTTGTCGAGCACGGTCGAGCGCAGCGGCTGCTTCTCCCACTCCTCCAGCGTCAGCTCGCGCGAGAGCGAGCGGTACATGTCTTCGACTCCGCGCATCTCGTGGACGAACTCCTGGCCGCGCACCAGCATCGAGATCTCCATGTTGAGACCGAACGAGCGCATGTCCATGTTGCTGGACCCGATGATGGCGACCTCGTCGTCGATGGTGAGGCTCTTGGTGTGCAGGATGAACGGCTTCTTGTACATCCAGATCTTCACGCCCGCGCGCAGCAGCACCTCGTAGTACGACCGCTGCGCGTGGTAGACGATCGCCTGGTCGCCCTCCTCCGACACGAAGAGCTCGACGTGGATGCCGCGCTGGCAGGCCGTCGTGATCGCGAGGAGCATCGACTCGTCCGGGACGAAGTACGGGCTGACGACGATGATCTTGCGCTGCGCCGCGTAGAGCAGCCCCGCGAACAGCTTGAGGTTGTTCTGGAATTCGAACCCGGGACCGGACGGCACGATCTGGCAGTCGAGGTCGCCGGGTCCTGCCGTCACGTCGAAGAGGTCGATCTGCTCCGTGAGCACCTCATCGGTCTCGGAGTACCAGTCCGAGAGGAACACCGCGTTGACGGATGCCACGACCGGCCCTTCGATGCGCGCCATGAGGTCGACCCAGTGCAGGCCCCGCTTGATGTTCTTCTTGAGGTTGTAGGTCGACGCCGTGACGTTCTGCGACCCCGTGAAGGCGACCCGCCCGTCGACGACCAGGAGCTTGCGGTGATTGCGCAGGTCGGGGCGCTGGTACTTGCCTTTGAGGGGCTGCACGGGGAGCATCAGGTGCCACTGCGCGCCCATCGCCGTGAGCCGCTTGAGCGTCTTGCGGTAGAACGGCTTTCCACGGTTGGCCCAGTGATCCAGCAGCACGCGCACCGTCACCCCTCGCGCGGCGGCCTCCTCCATCGCCCGGAAGAAGTTGTCGGTCGACTCGTCGGCCTGCAGGATGTAGAACTCGACGTGCACGAAGCGCTCCGCGCCGCGGATGGCATCGGCCATCGCGTCGAGGCTCTCCTGGTAGTCGGGGATGAGGTGCGCCGCGTTGTCGCCGGCGAGCGGCATGGCGCCGAGGTTGCGGTTGAGCGTCACGAGCGAGGTGAACCAGGCCGGCGCGTGCGGGCGCAGCGTGCCGAAGTCGAGCGAGGTGCTCGTGTCGTGGATGTAGTCGTTGATGCGCTCCTGCTTGCGGCGGCGCTTGCGCGGCAGCCGCGGATTCCCGATCAGCAGGAAGAGGAAGACTCCGATGATCGGAATGAAGTAGATCGCCAGCAGCCAGGCCATCGCCGCCGTCGGGCGCCGGTTGCGAGGGACGACGATCACCGCCGTGACACGGATGATGATGTCGATGACCAGGATCGTCAGCACCCACCACGTCGAGTCGATCGTGATGGTGATCATCTAGGGCGCCTCTCGACATCGCGGATCGGATGGTCCGCTTAGCGTATCGGGCACGCCGACACGCCCCGCGCCCGGCCGGGCGCGTCACGCCGCGGAGGAACGCCTCACCGCAGTGACCGCGCCTTCTCACGCATCCAGCGCTTGGCCCGCCGCGCCGCCGCATGCCCCCGGGCCGCCGCACCCCATTTCCAGCCGTTCCTGTCGCCGTAGTCGACCAGCTCGATGTCGTTCGGCTCGGTCGACGACATCAGCTCGGCGTAGTACTGCGAGCGGCGGGCTTCGTAGGGGGCGCGCACGAACACGTCGGGCACGAAGTCGTCGAGCCTGCCGGCGATCTCCAGTGTCAGCATGGTGCGCATGCACTTCCAGCACCGCGAGCAGTTCGTCGTCCGATCCGTGTCGGCGTCGATGCAGACGTCGAGATAGCGGGAGTGGGGGCGGTCGACGAGCGCCAGCGTCCGTTCGATCCGCGACATCCCCGAACTCGTCGACTCGAGGGTCAGCCCGGGGGTCGACAGCAGCGGGAAGAGGACCGCGCCGGCCAGGCTGATGTCACCGTGCGGGGGCGGCATCCGCAGATGGCGGAAGGTCCCCTCCGACGCGTGATACGACCGGCCGATGCCGCCTCCGAGCAGGTGCATCACTGCGGCGTTGCGCAGCGTCACCGTCTGCATGAAGCCCATCAAGGGGTAATGGTCGTCGAGGTTGCTGTCGACGCGGACGAACGGCAAGCCGAGGTCGGCAGCGACGGGTCGCAATGCGTCGTAGCGTCGCCGCCACAGCATTCGTCCGCCGTCGCCGTGTGCGCCCACGTTGTTGTTGAGCAGGTGGGTGACGCGCAGGCTGGCCGGTACCGGCTCGCCGGATGCGTATTCGGCAAGCGTGGCGAAGCTGTCCACTCCGCCGGAGAATCCCGTCGCGACACCCGGCGCGGTGACGGCCGCAGGTGCCGTCTCCTCCGCCGTGACGCTGATCGCGAGGTACTGCGGGTGAACATCGCGCACGAGCGCCTGGACGTCGTGGTTGAGCCGGTGAATGAGGGTGTCCGTCACCACCCCGGCCACACGCAGGTCGCGGCCGTAGCGCATCGCCGGCAGCAGGAGCGCGATGGCGACGTGGTCAGCCCGCTCGCTGAGCAGATCCTCGTGTTCGGCGGCGACGGAGAACCAGAGGGGTGCCGAGTCGGCGACGTCGACGGCAACACGGACGTTGCCGTCGTCGTCGCGACTACGACGCGGACGCCCGCTGACGAGATCGCGCATAGGCGTGCGCCGCCTTTCAGGAGGGTGGCGCCCCACAGCGCACCGGTTCCAGGCGAAACAGAATGCCAGCAGTGTAGCGGCGCCGAGGCGGCAGCGGGTATGCCTTCCTCCGCCGCATCCGCGAGAGAGGGCGGCTACGGAACGGTTGCCTCTCCCACGCGGGCGTGATCGGGCCGCCGGTTCAGCGCTCGGCCGAGGCGACGCCTGACTCGGACTTCGGCGGCATCCCGCGCTTGGCGCGCTCCTCGGCGTCGACCTTGGCGTAGACGCGACGCTCGGTGCGGTCTGCCCGGATGATGCTGCGCAGCACGAAGAAGAAGATCAGCGAGACCAGGACGGTCGGCAGGAGCGTCCACAGCGCCGCGGTCCAGAAGTCCATGCTCCAAGGATACGCCGTGCGGGTATCGCCTCCTCCCCAGCGCCTGGGAACGGGCCGCCACGGTGCGGACCATCCACAGGCCGCTGATTCGCTTGCCGCGACCCGAGCGACCCAGAAGAGTCATCGGCCATGACCCCCACGATCGTGAAAGCGGCGGACGCCGCGCAGTTCCTCTCCTTCGTCCCGCGGATGCTGGGGTTCCGACCCTCGCGCAGTCTGGTGGTGATCCCGTTCCGCGGGACGCGCAGCCTCGGCGCGCTGCGGTTCGACCTTCCGCCCGACGACGATTCCGTCGAGCGGGTCGCCTCCACCGTCGTCGGTATGGTCTGCCGGCTGCCCGACGCCGAGGCCATCGCCGCGATCGCCTACACGGACGCCCGCTTCGACGACGAGGGGATGCCGCACCGCCCGCTCCTCGACGCCGTGGCGTTCCACGCCGACGCGTGCGGCGTGCGGGTCAGCGACCTGCTGTGCGTCGCGGCCGATGCCTGGGGCTCGGCACTCGATCCCCAGGCGTCGCGCGGAGGGCGCCCGCTCCAAGAGCTGGACCACGACCATCCAGGGCTGGGTCTGCCTGCGCCCGACGGGGATCAGTCATCGGGAGCGGCGCTTCCGCACTGCCCACCCGAGGAGCGCGCGCGTGTGTCGCGCGCGCTGTGCGAACTGCCACGGGCACTGGCGCTGCTCGGCGGACCAGCTGCGGACGCCGATACCACCGCCGTCCCCGGGGCCTCCTCGGCGTCGGGGACGGCGCAGGTGGAGGACCTCGGACCCGTGCCGGCCCCGGTCGGAGAGGAGCCCGCGGATGCGGCATCCACCGGCTCAGAATCGAACCGGGTCGACCCGGCCGCCCTCGCCGCAGCCGCGCGCCTCGACGACCTGCCCGGACTGTTCGAAGACGTCCTGCGCGCGCCCGAGGCGATCGACGCGTACGACCTCGCAGCCATCGGGTGGTGCCTGGCGCGGCCGTCGCTGCGCGACATCGCCCTCGTGCAGTGGAGCGGAAACCTCCATCAGGGCGACGAAGCGCTCACCGCGCAGCTGCGCTGGGAGTCCGGCGAGGAGTATCCGCCCCACCTCGCCATGCGGATGTGGGGCGAGGGCGACCCGCCGTCACCGGCGCGGCTCGACGAGGCGCTGCGGCTCGCGCGCCGGGTGGCGGCATCCGTCCCGCGGACGCTCCGTCCCGGGCCGCTCGCGATGTGCGCGTGGCTGGCATGGGCGCTCGGCCGCTCCACCCACGCCGCCGAGTACGCGCAGCAGGCGTGCGACATCGAGCCCGATCACGGACTGTCGCAGATCGTCCTGTCGTTCGTCCACGCCGGGCATCTGCCCGATTGGGCGTTCCGGCGATGAGGCTACTTGACGAGCGGGAAGAGGATCGTCTCGCGGATGCCGAGCCCCGTCACGGCCATGAGCAGACGGTCGATGCCCATGCCCATGCCACCCGTCGGCGGCATGCCGTGCTCGAGTGCGCGCAGGAACTCCTCGTCGATGCGCATGGCCTCCAGGTCGCCGCGCGCGGCGAGCTTGGCCTGCTCGACGAAGCGCTCACGCTGGATCACGGGGTCGACGAGCTCGGAGTATCCGGTCGCGAGCTCGAAGCCGCGCACGTAGAGGTCCCACTTCTCGACGACGCCCGCGATCGACCGGTGCTCGCGCACCAGCGGGCTGGTGTCGACGGGGAAGTCCATCACGAACGTCGGGCGCACGAGGCCCGGCTTCACGAAGTGCTCCCACAGCTCCTCGACGAGCTTGCCGTGGATCGCGTGCGGCGGCAGCTCGACGCCCTCGGCCTCGGCCAGCGCCACCAGGTCCTCGAACGGCGTCCCGGGCGTGATCTCGCGACCGGCGGCCTCCGACAGCGAGCCGTACATCGACAGCCGGTCCCACTGCCCGCCCAGGTCGTACTCGGTGCCGTCGGCCCACGTCACCGTCGTCGAGCCCGACACCGCGATCGCGGCGTTCTGGATCAGCTCCTGGGACAGATCGGCGATGCCGTTGTAGTCGCTGTACGCCTGGTAGGCCTCGAGCATCGCGAACTCGGGGCTGTGCGTCGAGTCGGCGCCCTCGTTGCGGAAGTTGCGGTTGATCTCGAACACCCGGTCGATGCCGCCCACGACGGCGCGCTTGAGGAACAGCTCCGGCGCGATCCGCAGGTACAGATCCGCGTCGAAAGCGTTGGAGTGCGTGATGAACGGGCGCGCCGACGCGCCGCCGTGCTGCACCTGGAGCATCGGCGTCTCGACCTCGAGGAAGCCGTGCGACGCGAACGTCGCGCGCAGGCTGGCGTTCACCTTGGCGCGAGCGATGACGGTCTCGCGGGCCCGGTCGCGCACGATGAGGTCGAGGAAGCGGCTGCGCACACGGCTCTCCTCGCTGAGCTCGGAGTGAAGGTTCGGCAGCGGCAGTACGGCCTTCGAGGCGATGCGCCACTCCGACACCATGATCGACAGCTCCCCGCGGCGGCTGGAGATCACCTCGCCCGACACGAACACGTGGTCGCCGAGGTCGACGAGCTCCTTCCAGAGCTGCAGCGACTCCTCCCCGACCGCCGCGAGCGACACCATCGCCTGGATGCGGCTGCCATCGCCGGCCTGCAGCGACGCGAAGCACAGCTTGCCGGTGTTGCGGCTGAACACGACCCGACCTGCGACGCCCGCGACCACACCGGTCTCGGCGCCGGCCTCAAGGTCGCCGAACCGCTCACGCAGCGCGGGGATCGTGTCGGTGATCGGCAGGCTGACGGGGTATGCGCCACCCGCAGCATCCACCCGCTCGGCGATCAGACGCTCGCGCTTGGCCAGCCGCACGGCCTTCTGCTCGAAGACGTCTTCTTCGGTCGGCTCGGCGGGCGTGGTCGTGTCGGTCACGAGATGGGCTCCTCGGTGGGGTGTTCTCCGCAGAACGCGGACCCGACGAGTCTACCGA
>NZ_JBQCIP010000133.1:0-33897 GCF_051953575.1 Microbacterium sp. | reverse complement strand
GAGTAAGGGCCGGTCGGAGAGGCTACCGACCGGCCCTTGTCCCTTGCACCAAGAGTGTCCTGCAATCACATGTCGGTAGCTGCCACAGCAAAACAACTACCGTGCAAGCACTCTATAACGGCGAGATAACGGCGACAAGGGTTTGTCGTTATCTTTTTGTGATTCATTCGCTGTGAGTCGGTTATGCACCCGCTGAGAGCCGGAAGCCGACGCTGATCACCGGAAGCGACCGAGGTGGATGCCGGCGAACGCGAGGGCCGCGATGGTCTCGCCGTCGGTGATCTCGCCGGCGGCGATGAGCGACAGCACCTCGCCGAACGGCACCCAGCGGACGTCGTCGATGCCCTCTTCGTGCTGCGAGTGCGCTGCGTCGGCGACGCGACGCAGGTCGCGTGCGAGGAACACGTGCTCGGGTGCGTCGGCGAGGCCGTTCAGGGCGTCCATGCGCCCGATCTCGGTCCACTCGGCCGCGGCGTACCCGGTCTCTTCTTCGAGCTCGCGGCGGGCGGCGATGAGCGCGTCCTCGCCGTCCGAGCCGCCGGCCGGCACCTCCAGCGACGATCGGCCGGTCGCGTAGCGGTACAGCGACACGAGGCACACGCGGTCGTCGGGGTCGACCGCGACGACGAAGACGGCGGGATGCCGCATCTCGACCACCCCGTAGATGCCGGCGCCGTCGGGCCCGATGACGTCGTCCTCCCGCACCCGGATCCAGCGGTTCTCGTACACGGTGCGGGAGGCGAGCGTCTGCCAGATCATGACGCCACACTAGGCGCGGGGTGCGCGGGAGGGCCGCATGCGCGGTGCACCGGTATCCGCGCGCCCCACGAACCGATCACGCGAAATGTCTGCTCATCGGGCATGATTGCCTTCATGCGTCGCCGCACCCGCCTCGCCTCCCGGGCTCCGAAGGCCGCTGTGCGTGCGGCATCCGTCCTGCTGGCGCTCTCGCTCGCCGGGTGTGCGACGCCGGTGGGGAACACCGCCCAGGCGGCGGACGCCGACGCCATCGCCGCGCAGGCGGCGGCGCTCGGCATCGCGCCGGACCTGGTGTACACGACCGACGTCGAGGGGTACGACCTGGCGCCGCAGTCGGTCGGCCCGAGCGGCTCCGACGGGATGTCGGCGACCTGGGTCGGCGACGGTACGGGTGCGATGGTGACCCTCCGCACCGAACGCGGCGAGCTCACGGAGGCGACCTGCGTCGCGATGCCGCTGTGGGATGCCTTCGCCGCGCCGGTGACCTGCATTGATGAGGACGGCGTGTGGCACCGGTCGGGCGGGGGCATCCACGAGTACGCCGCTGTGTCGGGCGACGCGATCATCCGCGTGATCGGCGGGAACGACGCGCCGCAGGACGATCTGCGCAGCGCGGCCCAGGCGGTGCATGTGCCGTCGGACGCCGAGCTCGAACGCCTCTTCTCGGCTGTCCCCGAGCGGCCGACGGCGCCCGTCGAGCGGGGCGACATCCCGGAGAACGGCGACGGTGCGCCGGTGGATCCCGTCGGCCCGGGCGGCTGACAGGCAGCTGAGGGGGGATCAGCCGATTTGGCGTTCGGGCCGGTGCCCCGGTACCGTCGCCGCATGGACATCCGCTGGTATGCGTATCGGAGTGGCTCTGGAGGGGCCGACCGCCGATAAGCGCTTCCGCGCCTCCAGAGCCACAGGCAGACACTCATTCGAGGGTCTGCCTTCGTCGTTAACACGGCGGTGGCCTGGTCCCGGGTCCCGCCGGGAACAGGAACCCCGTATGAACGCCACCCACGACCTCCGGGTCGCCTCCTTCACCCCGCTCCCGTCGCCCGCGGAGCTGCGGCGCGAGCTGCCCATGACGCCCGCGCACGAGGCGGCCGTGACGGATGCCCGCGCCGAGGTGGAGGCCGTCCTGTGCGGCGACGACGACCGGCTGCTGGTCGTCGTCGGGCCGTGCTCGGTGCACGACCCCGTCGCCGCGGTCGACTACGCGCGCCGGCTCGCCGTCGCGGCCGGGCAGCACCGCGACGACCTGCTTGTCGTGATGAGGGTGTACTTCGAGAAGCCCCGGTCGACGGGCGGCTGGAAGGGCCTCATCAACGACCCGGGCCTCGACGGCACCCACGACGTCGTGCGCGGCCTGCGGGTCGCGCGCCGTCTGCTGCTGGACGTCCTCGACCTTGGCCTGCCGATCGGCTGCGAGTTCCTGGAGCCCATCAGCCCGCAGTTCATCGCCGACGCCGTCGCCTGGGGGGCCATCGGCGCACGCACGACCGAGAGCCAGATCCACCGGCAGCTGGCGTCGGGGCTCTCGATGCCGATCGGCTTCAAGAACGCCACCGACGGCGACGTGCAGATCGCGATCGACGGCTGCACCGTGGCGTCGCAGCGGCATGTGTTCTTCGGCACCGACGACTCCGGCGCGGCGGCCGTCGTGTCGACGACCGGCAACCGCGCCGCCCACGTCGTGCTGCGCGGCGGCCGCGGCGGGCCGAACTACGCCCCCGCCGACATCGAGGCCTCGGCGGCTCTGCTCGAGCGCGCTGGCATGCCGCGCCGGCTCGTGGTCGACGCCAGCCACGCCAACAGCGGCAAGGATCACGTGCGCCAGGCCGAGGTCGTGCGCGAGCTCGCCGGTCAGATCGCCGACACCGACGACATCGCCGGCGTGATGATCGAGAGCTTCCTGGTCGGGGGCAGCCAGAAGCTGACAGCCGACACCCGCGACACCCTCGTCTACGGCCAGTCCGTCACGGACGCGTGCATCGACTGGGACACCACCGAAGCGCTGCTCGGCGAGCTCGCCGCCGCCGCGCGGCTGCGGCGGCGTCAGCTCGCCGCCGTCGCCTGAGGTGCGGGGACGCCGCCGGCGCTGGGGCCCGGCCGGCGGCATCCCGTCGACCTGATGCGAGGTCGTCGCGCTAGCATCGTGCGGGCGGTGGCGGCATCGTCGGGAGCGAGGACGACGGGGCGATGACGAGAACCGGACGAGCGGTGCGGCGGCGGGCCATGGTGACGCGATGACGTCGTGGGACGACCGCGTCGCGGCATTCTGGACGACGGCGGACGACGCCGACCCGGTCGTCGTGGACCGCATGCGCGCACTCGTGGATGAACGCCCGGCGGACGATCCGGCCGCGTTGTTCGAATGGGCGTCGGTGCTCGACTTCGTCGGACGCGAGGAGGAGGCGGTCGCCGGGTACGAGGCGGCGCTCGCCGCGGGGCTCGAGGGGGAGCGGATGCCGCAGGCCGTCGTTCAGCTCGCCAGCTCGCTGCGCAACATCGGCCGCGCCGAGGAAGGGGCCGCGCTGCTGCGCGGGCTCGGCGACGAGACCGTCGCCGGGGCCGCGGTCTCGGCCTTCCTCGCGTTGTGCCTGCGCGATGCCGGGCACCCGGACGAGGCGCTCGCGGTCGCGCTGAGGGCGCTGGCCCCGACGCTCCCGCTCTATCGTCGCTCGATCCTCGCCTACGCCGACGAACTCGGCGGGCAGCAGGGCGCGTAGTCGGTCCCCACCGGGGGTGCGGGCCCGCCGGGGCCGCCGGCATCCGTCATTCCGAGGTGTCGGGCGGGTCGTCGTGGCGTGCGCGGCGCAGCGGCGAGACGAGCACGATGACCGCGGCGACGGCGAAGATGACGGCGCCGACCGCGAGCGTCGGCTGGTAGCCGAGGAACGTCATGAGCACGCCGGTGAGCAGTGCGCCGAAGAAGAACACGACGCGGTTGACGGTGCGGATGGTGGAGTTCATGCGGCCCTGGATGCCGTCGGGGGCGACCGACTGTCGGTAGGCGATGTCGTTCGCGTCTTCGATGCCCATCGACAGGCCGTACACGAACTGGGCCGCGGCGACCACGGCGAGCACGACGCCGACGCCGCTTCGGTGGGTCAGGGGTGCGAGCGCCAGGACGACCCACGGGATCACCACGAGCGCGCGCCCGAGCAGGATCGCGCGACCTGCCCCGAACCGCCTGCCGATCGCCGGGGCGATGACGGCGCCGGTGAAGCCGCCGACGGCACCGCACGCGAGGGCGATGCCGAACGCCCATGGCGGGAGACCGAGCTCGCGCAGCACGAACACCGCGAACGCGGTCGCGACGATGCTGTTGCCGAGGAACCATGTGTGCACCGACAGGGCGAGCGGGCGGAGGGTGCGGTGGCCGTACGTGTACCGCATGCCCTCGGCGATCTCATGGCCGACGTGCCGGCCTGGGGCGCGGGGTTCGGGCCGTGGCTCGACGACGGCGATGCGCCACTGCAGCAGTGCGGCGATCGCGTTGATCACGGCGTCGAACGCGAACAGCAGCGGCGCTCCGACCAGGTTCAGCAACGTGCCGCCGAGGGCCGGCCCGGCGGTCTCGGCCACGGTCTGGCTCTGGCCGAGGCGGGCGTTGGCCATGACGAGCGCTTCACGGGGCACGATGCGGGGAAGGAGCGGCTGCGCGGCGGAGTCCGCGAACAGCGTCAGCACGCCCAGCGCGAGGACGACGCCGGCGAGCGACCAGAAGCCCAGCGTGCCGCTCAGCAGCAGGACGGGGATGACCGCGAGCACCACGGCGCGCCCGATGCTCGTGAGCACGAGCGTGCGCTGCCGCCGCCAGCGGTCCATCAGCGCCCCGATCACGAGTCCGAAGAACAGATAGGGAGCGACCCCGAGCGCGCTCAGCACGCTGATCTGCACGGGCGTCGCGTCGATCACCGAGACGATGAGCACCTGGAAGGCGACCCCGGCGATGCTGCCCCCGAACGCGCGCAGCGTTGCGGCGCTCCAGAACAGCGCGAAGGCCGGCAGGCGCAGGACGTCCTGCCTGCTCCGGACCTCTTCGCCAGGCACGTCGTCAGCCTATCGGCGGGCGCTCGAGGCCCTCGGGCGGGAGGGGATGCGGCATCCGCTCAACCGCGTGCCCCGATCTTCGGGCAGGATGTCGGCGTGTCCACGCGCCGCTTCATCCTGACGACCACCGTCGATGCGCCCCCGGAGAACGCGATCGGCTTTCTGATGCGGCTCGACCGGCATCGCGGTCTGCACCCTTACCTGCAGTCGGCAGAGGTCGTGGCGGAGGGGGTCGCCGAAGACGGCCCGTGGTGGGAGTGGCGCGTCGTGGAGCGGCCGACCGTGTGGGGCGTGCCGTACACGATGCGCTTCCCCGCCCGCATGACGCGGCTGGGTGCGGAGTCGATGCGCGGCGATGTCGTCGCCGCGCAGGGATGCCGGCTGCAGACCGTCACGACGGCGAACCGGGCGACCGGCGGCACGGTCGTCGAGGAGACGACGACCGTGACGGCGCCCGCTCCGCTCGTCGGCTACATGACGAAGCACGCCCGCGCGGCGCACGCTCGCACGTTCGAGCGGCTCCCGGGGGAGCTCGCGACGATCGCGTGACGCCGAACCGGCACCGGCCTGCGGCATCCGATCCGCAGAGCACGGCCTGCGGCGCCGTGACCCCTTGACGCCGGACCTCAGATGTGTACGGTGTGAACATACGCATTCGCCCACTCGGAGGTCCTGATGCAGAGCACGACCCAGAACGCCCTTCCGCCCGTCGTCGACGCCGAGGAGTGGCGTCGCGAACTCGCCGCGCTGCGGGTGCGAGAGAAGGCGGCGACGCGGGAGCTCGACGCCATCGCGGCGCAGCGGCGCCGCCTGCCCATGGTGGAGCTGCCCGACTACACGCTCGTCGGCAAGGACGGGCCCGTCCGGCTGGCCGACATGTTCGAGGGGCGCTCGCAGCTGATCGTGTACAACCACATGTGGTTCGAGGGCAAGGAGTGGCAGTGCCCCGGCTGCACCGGGTTCACGGCGCAGTTCGATCGGCTGGAGTTCCTCGACCCGTACGACGCCCGCTTCGTCATCGTCACCCAGGGCCCGATCGACGAGGCGCTCGCGTACAAGCAGAAGGTCGGCAACCGCATGGAGTGGTACTCGACGGCCGACAGCCCGTTCGGAGCCGACATGGACGCCCCGGCCGGCGGCGGGTTCGCGGTGAACGTGTTCCTGCGTGACGGCGACACCGTCTACCGCACGTGGCACACCAACGGCCGGGGCACCGAGCGGCTCTCGTACGAGTTCGGGCTCATCGATCTGCTTCCGTACGGACGGCGCGAGGAATGGCAGGACTCACCCGAGGGCTGGCCGAGGACGCCCACCTACGACGGCTGGTTCAGCTCGCAGAAGGTCGCACAGCTCTACGGGCCGGGTGCGAACGGCTGACCAAGCCACGAATCCGGTGCGCGTGGCTCGTCGCCAAGGCGGTCTACGCCGCGCCCACCGCGGGGATGGAGCGCGGCTCGTGGCCGCTCGCCTTCGACCTCGACATCGTCGAGGGCTCGACGGTCGCCGTGACCGCGTGGGCCTCGGACGCCGGGCCCCAGCCGTCGTCATGAGAACGCGGATGCCGCACCCAGCGGTGGGTGCGGCATCCGCGTCCGCCTGATCGCGGGGCGGGATCAGTACCAGTTGACCGCCTGCGAGTGCGACCACGCGGCACAGGGCGTGCCGTACGACGATGCGATGTAGCCGAGGCCCCACGCGATCTGCGTCGCGGCGTTGGTCTGCCAGTCGGCGCCGGCGCTGGCCATCTTGTTGCCGGGGAGCGCCTGCGGGATGCCGGTGGCGCCGCCGTTGCGGTTGTAGGCCTGGTAGTTCCAGCCCGACTCCTTGTTCCACAGCGACTGCAGGCACGAGAACTGACCGTCGCCCCAGCCGTACTTCGACGCGGCCATCTGCCGCGCGGTGGCCTTCGCGCCGTCGGGGGTGTTGGCGGCGGCCTGCGCGGCGGCGGCGGCAGCGGCGGCCTCGGCCTGACGCTGGGCCTCGGCGGCAGCGGCTGCCGCGGCGGCAGCGGCCGCCTCTTCGGCGGCCTTCTGCGCCTTGGCGGCGTCGAGGTGCTCGCGCAGGTCGGCCACACGGGCCGTCACCTTGTCGGTCGCCGACGACGCATCGGCGGCGAGGCCGGGCAGCAGCAGGGCGGGAACGATGTCGAGGTCCGCGAGACGGTCCGCCGCCTTCGAGAGGTCGGCGGTGTCGATCGAGGTGTCTGCCACGCCGATGTCGAGGCCGGCGGCGGAGATGTCGGCGGTCACGCTGTCGGCAGCGGTGAGGGCGACGCGGGCGGCGAGCAGGGTGCTCTTGGCATCCACGCGGATGTCGCGCAGGGTGTGGACGGTGGCGTCGGGGGCGGCGACCGAGGCGATGGCCGTGGCCGCGATCGGGGCGGCGGCGGCGAGGCTCGGCGAGGCGAGGGTGAGGCCGGTCGTGACGACGATTCCGAGAGCGGTTCCGGCGGCGACGGCAGCGCCGACGAAGCGGCGACGGGGGCGGCGGGCAGGGGCGATCTGGTCTGAATGCATGACGAACGTACGTTCCTTCGGGGGGTTCCGCGCCGTCGGGAACGGCGCGCGGCGTCCTCGGGTCGGACGCACAAGTCCCCGAGTCTGCCTCATCGCCTCTGGACGACTTCTGGCGTTTCCCTGGAAGAACCGTGGGAGTGGATTTCGGCGAAAGGCCTGATCCGAGAGCCCGCAAACGACCGAACCCGCCCTGGTCGGGGGTGCGACGGGCGGGTTCCGGAGGGGCGTCCCGGATGCCGCGCGGGCGGCATCCGGGAGCGTTTCAGCGCGTGCGGTGGGCGGCGTAGTAGGCCAGCAGGGCGCGCGTCGACGCATCCTGCGCGCCGATCGCGGCCTCGTCCCCTTCGATGGCCGGAGCGATCTGCAGGGCGAGCTGCTTGCCGAGCTCGACGCCCCACTGATCGAACGAGTTGACCCCCCAGATCACGCCCTGCGTGAACGTGATGTGCTCGTACAGCGCGACGAGCTGGCCGAGCACGGCGGGCGTGAGCGCCGGCGCGAAGATCGACGTCGTCGGCTTGTTGCCGGCGAAGGTGCGGGCGGCCACCAGGGGGCCGGTCGTGCCCTCGGCCTCGACCTCTGCGGCGGTCTTGCCGAAGGCGAGCGCCTTGGTCTGCGCGAGGAAGTTCGACAGGAACAGGCCGTGCACGTCGCGTCCGCCGTCCTCCAGCGGGTACGCCGGGTTCGCGAACGCGATGAAGTCCGCGGGGATCAGGCGGGTGCCCTGGTGGATGAGCTGGTAGAACGCGTGCTGGCCGTTCGTGCCGGGCTCACCCCAGAACACCTCGCCGGTGTCGGTGGTGACGGGCGACCCGTCCCAGCGCACCGACTTGCCGTTGGACTCCATCGTCAGCTGCTGCAGGTACGCGGCGAAGCGGCTGAGTTGCTGCGCATAGGGGAGCACCGCGTGTGACTGCGCGCCGAGGAAGTTCGAGTACCAGACGTTGAGCAGGCCCATGAGCACCGGGACGTTGCGCTCGAGCGGGGTGTTCGCGACGTGCTCGTCGACGGCGTGGAACCCGGCGAGCAGTTCGCGGAACACATCGGGACCGAGCTCGATCATGAGCGAAAGGCCGATGGCCGAGTCGACGGAGTAGCGGCCGCCGACCCAGTCCCAGAAGCCGAAGGCGTTGACGGGATCGATGCCGAAAGCGGCGACCTTGTCGAGGGCGGTCGAGACCGCGACGAAGTGGTGGGCGACGGCATCCGTCTTCGCCTCGTCCGTGCCGTCGATCGCGCCGGAGGCCTGCAGGCCCGCCCACAGCCAGTCGCGGGCGAGTCGAGCGTTGGTGAGGGTCTCGAGGGTCGTGAAGGTCTTCGAGGCGACGATGAAGAGGGTCGTCTCGGGGTCGAGGTCCTTCGTCTTGTTCGCGATGTCGAACGGGTCGATGTTCGACACGAAGCGCGCCTGGATCCCGGCTGTCGCGTAGGGCTCGAGCGCCGCCGAGATCATCACCGGTCCGAGATCGGATCCGCCGATGCCGATGTTCACGATGTGCGTGACCTTCTTGCCGGTCACGCCGGTCCACTCGCCGGCACGTACGCGGTCGGCGAACACGGTCATGGCCGAGAGCACCGACTGCACGTCGTCGTCGATGTGCTGCCCGTCGACGACCAGCGGGGGCTGGGCGCCGGCCGGGCGGCGGAGCGCCGTGTGGAGCACCGCGCGGTCCTCGGTGGTGTTGATGTGCTCGCCGGCGAGCATCGCAGCGTACCGCTCGGCGACGCCCGTCTGCTCCGCCAGCCGCACGAGCGCGGCGAGGATCTCGTCGGTCACGAGGTTCTTCGACAGGTCGACGTGCAGGTCGGCGAGCTCGAAGCTCAGCCGTTCGGCGCGGCGGGGATCGATCGCGAACCAGTCGCGCAGATCGGGGGCGAACGAATCCCGGATCGAGCTGAGCTCGGACCAGGCGGGCGTGGTGGTGGCATCGACGGGAGCGGTCACGAACCCTAAGGTACTCGGGGCGGTGGCACCGGCGGTTTCGTGTTGCTCACCGCGCGGCGTCCGTCGGAGTGAGCCGCGTACGCTCGAGACGATGCCTTTCCCCTCTCCAGACCTTCGCCTGATCGCCGTCGACATGGACGGCACGCTGCTCGACGGCGACGGCCGCATCCCCGATGCCCTGTGGCCGCTGCTCGACCGTCTGCACGAAAGGGGCATCCGCTTCGCCCCGGCCAGCGGGCGGCAGCTCGCGACGCTGCAGCGCGCGTTCGCCGACCACCTCGACCACATGGTGTTCCTCGCCGAGAACGGCGCCTACGTCGTCGAGGGCGGGGTCGAGATCAGCTCGGACGCGATGGACGCCGCGTTCACGGCATCCCTCATTACGAGGGTCCGGGCGATCGAAGGCCGCGATCTCGGGGTCGTCGTGTGCGGAAAGCGCTCGGCGTACATCGAGCGCGCCGACGACGCGTTCCGTGCGGAGGCTGACAAGTACTACGCACGTCTCGAGGTGGTCGGTGACCTGCTGAAGGTGGACGACCAGATCCTCAAGGTCGCGATCTTCGATTTCGAGGATGCGGCCACGACCGCGCCGGCGCTGGAGGACCTGCGCGCCACCCACCAGGTCGTCGTGTCGGGCGAGCACTGGATCGACGTCATGAACCTGGGGGTCAACAAAGGAGTGGCCCTCGAACGGCTCCAGGCGGCGACCGGCATCACCCGTGATCAGACCGCCGCGTTCGGCGACTATCTGAACGACCTCGAGATGATGGATGCCGCCGCCCTGTCGTTCGCGATGGCCAACGCCCACCCGCTCGTCGCCGAGCGCGCACGCTTTGCCGCGCCGTCGAATCTCGATCACGGCGTCCTGACCACGATCGAGAAGCTGCTGGACGGCCTCCCCGAAGAAGCCGCCCCCGCGCCGTAGGGTGTGGGCATGGCCGTCAGTCAGACCCGTCGCGCGCGGGCGTCGCGTCGGCGCGCGCGCCGCGTCGCCGCGGCTGACAACGACCTCACCCTCGACGAGTGGGAGGCGCTGCTGGAGGCCTGGGGTGCGTGCGCATACTGCGGCGCTGACGGTGTGGCCCTGCAGAGGGACTGCGTGCTGCCCATCTCTCGGGGCGGCCGCTACACGTTCGAGAACGTCGTCCCGGCGTGCCGTTCGTGCAACGCGAGCAAGAGCAACGACGAGGTGACCGGGTGGCTCCGGCGCAAGCGGCTCGACGAGCGCGCCTTCCTGCTCCGACACGTCGAGGTGCTCGCCGCGTGGCGCGGGACCTCTTCGGCCGCCGGGGAGTCCTGATCGCGCTCAGACCGCGGGGCGGTGCGGCCACCAGTCGGGCAGCAGCGCCGCGTAAAGGCGCAGGAACTGCTCGACCTGCGGGTGGGGGAGTCGCAGCCACCCGTCGATGAGGCCGACGGTGCCGTCCGCCAGGAACCGGGCGGCCGCATCGGTGACGTCGGAGCGTGGCGTCCCCTCGACCGCGATGTCGATCGCGACGCGCCCGCGCTCGATCAGCGCCTCGCTCGTGCCCCGGAAGTGACGGCTGAGCATCGCGTGCAGCGCCCCGCCGCCGTCCGAGAGCTCGCGCCGGTAGATGTCGGCGTGGCGCAGGACGTGCTCCAGCACGCCGCGGGTGACCGTGTCCAGCGAGGTGGCGGCATCCGATCGATCCGACATCAGCGCGTCGCGCAGCAGGTCGAGCTCGGCGGTGAGGGCCGCCTCGACAAGCGACTGCGGCGAGTCGGCGTGCTCGTAGAACGTCGACCGGTGCACTCCCGCCGCCTCGGCGATCTGGGTGACCGACAGCTCGGACATCGGCCGGTCGGCGGCGAGCCCCAGCGCGGCGGCGTAGAGGCGCGCTTGGCTGCGCTGCTTGCGGGGGTCCATGCTGCCTCCGGGAATCTTTTCGACAGGTGTAGGTTAACTCATACATAACCGACAACTGTCGGATAATTGATCGGCGCCACGCGATGACGCCGCCAACGGAGGTACATCATGGCTACGTACGATGTCGCGGAACGCTCCGCCATCGTCACGGGCGCCGGGTCCGGCATCGGCCGGGCGGTCGCCCTCACCCTCGCGGCGAACGGCGCTGCCGTACTCGTCGCCGACGTGCGGCAGGAGGCCGCCGACGCGGTCGTCGCCGAGATCGCGAGCGCGGGCGGAACCGCCGCCGCGTTCGTCGGAGACGTGTCGGACCCCGCGGTCGGCCAGGCGGCGGTCGACGCCGCCGAGGCACTGGCGCCCCTGCGCATCGCGGTCAACAACGCCGGCATCGGCGGTGCGGCCGCGCCCATCGGCGAGTACCCGATCGACTCGTGGCAGAAGGTCATCGAGATCAACCTCAACGCCGTGTTCTACGGCACGCGCGCCCAGGCGCCCGCCATCGCCAGGAACGGCGGCGGCTCAATCGTGAACATCTCGTCGGTGCTGGGCTCTGTCGGCATCCCGATGTCGTCCGCGTACGTCACCGCCAAGCACGGCGTGGTGGGTCTCACCAAGAACGCCGCGCTGGAGTACGGAACGCAGGGTGTCCGCGTGAACGCGGTCGGCCCGGGCTTCATCCACACGCCCCTGGTGGACGCGAACCTCGACGCCGACGCGCAGGCGGCGCTGGCCGGCAAGCATGCACTCGGCCGCCTCGGCGACCCGCAGGAGGTCGCGAACATCGTCGCCTTCCTCGCCTCGGACGCCGCGAGCTTCGTCAGCGGCAGCTACCACCTGGTCGACGGCGGCTACGCCGCACAGTGATCGACCCCTGAACGAGCGGCCCGCGCGACCCGAACGCGCGGGCCGCTTCGCCTGTGCCGGGGTGCGGCCCGTCAGCCGGAGGCGTCGTCCTTCGCGAGCAGCGCGATGCCGTCGAGAACGGCGCGACGGGTCGCAGCCGAGTCGAGCACCCGGAAGTGCCCCGCGGCCGGCACGGCCACGTTCGTCGCCCCGTCCAAGGCGCTCCCCTCGGGGATGTGCGGGTCGTACGGGCCGAAGATCGACACGATGCGGCCGTTGACCGACGTCTCGCGCCCGAGGGTCACGATCGTCTCGTCCTTCGGCCGGAAGGCGCGGATGCTGGGCACCACGAACAGGCTCGCCAGCCGCGAGCCCCCGAACGGCGTCGCGACGGCGACCAGCCCGAGCACTCCCAGAGGACGCCGCCGGTCGGGCGCAGGTGCAGCCGCGGCGGCCGCAGCGGGGTCTCCGCCGTCGGCGGCCTCGGCCGCTGCGCGCCGGGCAGCGCCGGACGAGACGAGCAGGTGCTTGCCGATGAGGCCGCCCTTGCTGTGCGCGACGAGGACGCGGCCCGCGGACGGCGCGGGTGTCTCGGCCAGGAGCTTCGCCAGCCGGTCGGCGGTGTCGGCGATGCTGCGCCGGTTCACCCCGAGTCCGTGGACGACCCGCACCCGGTGACCGGCCGCGGCGAGCGCGTCGCCGAGGGGCCGGAGGAACGTCCAATGCTCGTACACCCCCGGCACGAGGTACACCTCCGGCAGATCCGGATCGCCCCGACGCCATGCGTCCGGCGCCGGGCGCGGGCGGCCGATGGCCCACGGCAGCGACAGCACGGCGAGCTGGCGCCGTGCCGCGTAGACGTAGTCGGCCGCCCACCACAGCGCGCGGCGCAGCACCGGGATGCGCGCGGCCGGGGCGTCGGACATGCGGGTCAGTCTAGGAGGTCGCGGTGCTCGGAGCGGGGGCCCCGAGCACGCCGGTGATCGCGGATTCCACGACCGCCGCGGCGAGGGCGTCGACGACCTCCGGCGGCTGCCAGCGGACGGGGCCGTGCACGGCGATGTCGGCGAAGCCGTGGACCGCCGACCAGCATGCCCACTCGGCGAACGGGCGCCGTTCGGCGGCGAGGGCGCCGGCGGTCACCATCGCGTCGAGCGTGTCCATCAGCACGCGGAAGGGTGCGACGATCTCGTCGTCGAGCGTGACGATGCCCGCGCTCGCCTGCGTGTCCTGCGTGAAGAACGCCGTCTCAAACCAGCCGGGCTCGGCGCGCGCGAATGCGATGTACCCGAAGCCGACGCGGCGCAGGCGCTCGACGGACGCATGCTGCGCAGGCAGGTCGCCCGGCGTCGCGGCGACACGGTCGAGGATCGCAGCGGCGAGGGCGCGCTGCGCCTCGTGGGCGACGGCGTGCACGAGCGCGTCGCGGTCGGCGAAGTGGCGGTAGGCCGCGTTCGGCGAGACGCCGACGGCGCGGGTGGCCTCGCGCAGGGTGACGGCGGCGGGCCCACCGGTGCGGGCCAGTTGCAGCCCCTCGTCGATGAGTGCGCGGCGCAGATCCCCGTGGTGATAGGTGCGCACGGCAGGTGAGGTCATTGCGCGCTCCCGCCCGAGTGTGTACGGTGTGAACATCTGCGATGTGAACAGTGTCCACATCAAGCTTAGGTCCCCGCAAGACCCCGCCCCACCATTGAACACGCCGGAGCAGCCGTGATGAGCCAGCCGACCCCCGGACCCCGCACCGTCCGTGCCTTCCACCAGGTGCTCGTGAACACCGCAGTCGCGAACGTCACGAGCAGCTACCTGTGGTTCGCGCTGACCTTCTGGGTGTACCTCGAGACGCAGTCGGTGCTGGCCACCGCCATCATCGGCGGGTCCTACATGCTGCTGGTCGCCGTGTTCGGCGTCGTGTTCGGCGTGCTCGTCGACCGCATGAAGAAGAAGGCGGTCATGATGCTGTCGAGCATCGTCACGACCGTCGCGTACCTGCTTGCGGGGGCGATGTTCCTCGCCTTCCCCGAGAGCGCGCTGCTGGACTGGACCGGACCGTGGTTCTGGCTCTTCGCCGGCGTGATCCTCATCGGCGGGGTCGTCGAGAACCTGCGCAACATCGCGCTGTCGACGACCGTGACGCTCCTCGTCCCGGCCGGCCAGCGCGACCGCGCGAACGGCCTCGTCGGAGCCGTCCAGGGCATCGCGTTCATGGTGACGAGCGTGTTCTCGGGGCTGTCCGTCGGCATCCTCGGCATGGGGTGGACGGTGGCGATCGCGATCGCCGCGACCGGCATCGCCCTCGTGCACCTGCTGTTCGTGCCGATCCCCGAACGCGGCATCGCCCACGTCGAAGGAGGGGCGCCGAAGGGCTTCGGCTTCCGGGGCGTGATCCCCGCGGTGCTCGCGGTGCCGGGCCTGCTCGCGCTCGTGCTGTTCTCGACGTTCAACAACCTTGTGGGCGGCGTCTTCATGGCGCTCATGGATCCGTACGGACTGACCCTCTTCTCGGTCGAGATGTGGGGCATCGTGCTGGGCGTCACGAGCTTCGGGTTCATCATCGGCGGTGCGCTCGTGGCGAAGTTCGGCCTCGGCAAGAACCCCGTGCGCACGATGCTGCTGGTCAACATCGGCATCGCCCTGCTCGGCATGACGTTCGCCATCCGGGAGCTGTGGTGGGTCTACGCCCTCGGGATCCTCATCTTCATGTGCCTCATGCCGATCGCCGAGGCGTCGGAGCAGACCATCGTGCAGCGTGTCGTGCCGTTCGACAGGCAGGGGCGCGTCTTCGGATTCGCCGCGAGCGTCGAGTCCGCGGCCGCGCCGATCTCGGCGTTCATCATCGGCCCGATCGCGCAGTTCTGGCTCATCCCGTACATGGAATCGCCCGAGGGGCAGAACACGTTCGGCTGGCTGCTCGGCGAGGGCGAGGCCCGCGGCATCGCGCTCGCCTTCGTGGGGGCGAGTCTCGTGCTGCTGCTCGTCGTGCTGCTCGCCTTCGTCTCGAAGCCCTACCGCGACCTGAGCCACGCGTACGCCACGGCGGTCGCCGCCGCGCCGGACGGGGATCGGGATGCCGCCGCCGAAGTGACGACAGCGGTGGGTGAGGCGGGCGAGGATCTGCGCGCGGGCCTTCGCTGAGGCGCACGGGCCGGCTGTCAGCCGGAGAACCAGCCGGAGGGACCGACGGCTCGGCCCAGGCGAGGCACATACTGGTCGAAGTAGACCCGCGAGATCAGCTCGCGGCGGCTGCGGACGCCCGCCTTGTCGAAGACCGCCTTCAGGTGGTCCTGCACGGTGTAGGTCGACACATGCAGAGCCATCGCGATCTCTTTCGTCTCGACGCCCTGGAGCACCAGCCGTGTGACGTCGCGCTCGCGGACGGTGAGACCGAAGGCGGCGACCACCAGTTCGATGATCTCGGGCGGCCGCGCCTGCTCGATGGTGACCACGACCTGCCCGCTCATGCCGTCGCGCATCGCGAGGGGCGCGGCGTGGACGACCAGCCAGATGCCCGACGCCGTCCGCAGGCGAGCACGCGGTGCGGCGTCGGTCTCGCTGCGTCGCATCCTCCGTGCGGCCGTGACGAGGGCGAACACCGTGCCGAGCGGGTCGGTGGAGTGCGCGAACGCCTGCAACTGGGCCAACCGCTCCTCCGCGCCGACGCTGATGTGTGTCACCTGGTCGTCGGCGTCGACGATGATCACCGCGGGCCCGGACGCCTCCGCATCGGGCAGGGCGGGGTCGGCGAGGCGGGTGAGCATGCCGGCGCGAACGCCCCTGGCCATGGCGTCCGAGACCGAGGCGAGGAACGCGATCTCGTCCTCGTCGAACCATGGGTCGTCCGCTGCGCGGAACAGCGCCATGCCGCCCCACATCCCCAGCTGATCGCGGAACGCCAGCCGTGCCTCGTCGGCGTAGCCGAAGTGCGGGCGGACCAGCCGGGTGAACCGCTCTGAGCGATCGACATAGTCGGGCAGGGACGTCTGCATGCCGATCGCGCGATGAGGGGAGGCCGCGAGCGCCTGGAACGTGGATCGCTCGTCCGAGCCGTACTCGATGATCGAGAAGAGCCCGTCCAGGGAATCGTGATCGGCGAGGTCGCCGAACTTGCGCCCACTGGTGAGCATCATGGTGACCGGGTCGTGCGTCCCCACGCAGGCGCCCTGCCAGGGCACCGCGCGCTGGACGGTCTCGACGGCTTCGGCGACGAACTCCTCCAAGCCCAGTCCGGCTCGCGAGAGCACGTCGAGGTCCCCGCGTGCGCGGTCGATCGTCAGCGTGCTCCCCATGGTCACCAGTATGGGCCTCCGGCGGCGGACGCGATATCCCAGAGTTGTGGGGGGACCACGAGCCCCAGAAGCGCGGGGCCGAGAGTCCCTCATCCTCTGGGATGGTCCGCTGACCGGGCGAGAGGCGACGCTGTCGTCGTGACCACCACCATCCGCACCGGTCCGGTGAGCGACGACGGGCAGCTGCTTCATGCAGAGGATGCCGCCGCGCAGGCGTGCTTGGCCGTCCTCCGCCTGGAGGACGCCCTCGCACGGCACGGACTCCGGCCGCGGCTCCTGCACCTCGAGGTGACGGCCGCCGACGCGGCGACGCTCGACGACCTCGTCGGCATCGTTCGCGAACGCCTGACGTGCGCCGAGGTGCCTCTCCACGTCTCGACCGTGGCGCGCCTGGATCCTCCCGGCGCGATCGTCGGGCTGTGGGCAGAGGTGGATGCCGCCGACACCGCAGAACCCCGCACCGAACCCATCTCCCACACCGAAGGACACCTCATGTCGACTCCTCTCACCGCCTCCCGGCCCGCCGCCCTCGCCGCGCTTCCGGGCGTCCTCTTCCCGGGGGACCCCGGCTTCGACGACGCGCGCCGCCCGTGGAACCTCGCCGTGGACCTGCTGCCGGCCGCCGTCGGCGTTCCGCGCACCGTCGACGAAGCAGCCGCGATCGTCGTCGCGGCATCGGATAGCGGGCTCCGCGTCAGCCCGCTGAGCACCGGCCACCTCGCCCTGTCGCTGCGTGAGGTCGATCTCGCGCGTACGGTTCTGCTGCGACTGAGCGCACTGACGGGTGTGACGATCGATCCCGCGACGCGCACGGCCCGCGTCCTCGGCGGGACCGTCTGGCAGGACGTCGCCGACGCCGCGGCGTCCTACGGGCTGGCGGCGCTGCACGGCAGCGCGGGCGACGTCGCGGTCGCCGGCTATCTCCTCGGCGGAGGTCTGTCGTTCTACGGCCGCGCGCACGGGCTGGCCACCAGCACGGTCCGAGCGCTCGACGTCGTGACCGCCGGCGGAGAAGTCGTCCGTGCCTCTGCGGACGAGAACTCCGAGCTCTTCTGGGGGCTCCGGGGTGGCACGGGCGGGCTGGGCGTCGTCGTCGCGGTCGAGATCGACCTGCTGCCCATCGCCGATGTCTACGCGGGGATGCTGCTGTGGGATCTCTCCCGGGGACCCGAGGTGCTGCGCGCGTGGGCGCAATGGACGGCGACGGCGCCGGAGTCGGCCACGACGTCTCTGCGCTTCCTGAGGTTTCCGCCGCTTCCCGAACTGCCGCCGTTCCTCAGCGGGCGCCGGCTCGTCGTGATCGACGGCGCGATCCTCGACGACGACGAGCGTGCCGCCGAGATCCTGGCGCCGCTGCGTGCGCTCGGTCCAGAGATCGACACGTTCGGGCGCATCCCCGCGCCAGAGGTGCTCGGCATCCACATGGATCCGCCCGCTCCCACGCCCGGGGCGAGCGACCATCTGCTGCTGGCCGACCTGCCCGAGGAAGCGGTCCAGGCCTTGCTGGAGGCGGCGGGACCGGACGCCGACACACCCCTCATGGTGGCCGAACTGCGCCACCTGGGCGGTGCCCTCGCCCGGCCCATCGATGCGGCGCTGGCTGTCCTTGACGGCCGCTTCGCCTTGTTCACCCTCGCCGCGGTGCCCGTGCCCGCCCTGTTCGAGCAGGCGATGACGGCCGCGGGGGATGCGGCCGCCGCCCTGCGACCGTGGCGCAGCGGCGCCGTGTACCCGAACTTCACCGAGCGGCGGAGCGACGCATCCGCGTTCTTCGACGCCGACACCCGAGGGCGCCTCGCCCGTCTGCGACTCGAGTGCGACCCGACCGGGCTCTGGCTCGCGGCGCACGACATCTGACCCATCCGCGCACACACGAAGGAGAAGACCTTGCGCACTCTCACCCGATCGGCCCTCGCCGCCGCCCTCGTCCTGGCCGGCAGTCTCGTCGCCGTCATGCCCGCTCAGGCGTCGCCGCCCGCAGATTCGCGCTCCGAGATGAATCGGCTGCTCGCGCAGACGCGTGCGGGCGTGGCGAAGTACCACGACCTCGACGCGGCGCTCGCGGCCGGATACGTCCCCATCAGCGAGTGCGTCGAAGTTCCCGGCGTGGGAGCCATGGGGGTTCACTACCTGAACCCCGCGCTCGTGGCGCCGGGCGTACCCGTCGATGCCGGCAACCCGCAGATGCTCACCTACGGCCCCTCCGCCACGGGCGAGCTGGAGCTGTGGGCCGCCGAGTTCTTCGAGCCCGACGTCGGCCAGCCGACACCGATGTACGGCTCGCAGCCTTTCGACGGTCCGATGCCGGGACACGGACCGGGGTCGCCCGTCCACTACGACCTGCACGTCTGGGTCGGCGCGCACAACCCCGACGGCGTCTTCGCGGAGTTCAACCCCGCGCTGCACTGCTGAGGACGCATCGAGGGATGCCGCGCTGGGGGCCGCGGCATCCCTCCTCGTCCTCAGAACCGGGCGAACCCTGCGGCCGCCGCCTGATCCGGGCGCCCGGCGAAGACGTCGAGCGCGAAGCCCGGGATGTCGACCCCGACCGTCAGCAGCGTCGCCCACTGGTCGAGACGGGGGAGTGCCGGATCGGGGGTCATGCAGACGGCAGCGTCGGCGCCGCGTCCGCCGCATACGGCGAGGGCGCGTGCGGCGGGCTCCTGATCCGCGAGACCGGCCCGCACCGCATCGAGGTGCGCGTAGCGCTCGGCGGTCGTGGAGTCCGCCGGAATCGTGTCGCCGGCGAGGAGCGCGGGGTCGAGGAAGTGGTTGGTGTGCAGCAGCCAGCCGTCGGGTCCGGGCTCGATGACCCCCAGGCCCGCGGGCGACAACTCCAGCGACGCGGCACGCGATCCCGCGGCGTCCGAGGTGAACACGGTCAGCACGGTCGAGGCGCTCACCATTGCGCCGGCGGCGATGCCCCGGGCATCCTCGATCGAGCGGGCCTCTTCGAGGATCCGCCGGGCGATCGCGTGCACCGGCACCCCGCCGACGGCCGAATCCGACACGTGCGACAGGATGTTGAAGTGCAGGCCGAGGCCGGCGCTGTTGACGCCGATCTTCGCGGCCGTGCCGAACTCGGTGAACAGCTTCACGTCGAGTCCCGCGGCCGACGGGAACGCGAGGAGCAGTCCATCGGGCACGAGGAAGTCGTGCCAGTCCCACGTCTGGATGGACTCTGCCGGCCGCCCGTGCCCCACGTGCACGGCCGTCGAGCACTCGCCCTCGCCGCGCGGCGGCGCGGCGGCGAGGATCTCGGTACGCGCGCCGACGGCGGACAGCCGCCACCGATCCATGCCCGCCGCATCGGCGATCGCGTCGGCCTCGGCGGCGAGCCCCGGTGCCCACCCACTGAGCGCGGTGCTGCTGCGCTCGGCGATCGCCCGAACCTGACGGGACGGGATGCCGAGCTCGGCGAAGTGCCGCAGGTACAGGTCTGCAGTGCGCAGGTACTGAGCGGGGAACGCCGTACCCAGCTCGTGGCCTCGCGCGGCCGGGTCGCGCCGTGCGGACCCGAGCGTGCGGAGCCGCATCCCGTCAGTCCAGCTCGGGCGTGCGCGGGGGAGCCGTGCGCCGCGGGCGCAGCGCCTCGAACGCCGCCGCCCACGTCAGCAGCTCGGGGTCGCTGTAGGCGCGCCCGGCGATCGTGAGGCCCACCGGCACGCCGATGTCGGCCATCGTGCCCATCGGGACCGTGACCGTCGGGATGCCGAGGTGGCGGATCGCGAGGTTGCCGTTGGCGACCCACACGCCGTTGCGCCAGCCGAGATCGGCGGATGCCTCGTTCACGTCCATGTCGGCTGGCCCGACGTCGGCCACCGCGGGGAAGAGCACGGCGTCGAGGCCGAGGTGCAGCATCCATTCCTCGAGGTCGAGCCGGCGCGTCTCTTCGAGGCCGCGCACGCCTCCCTCGATCTCGGGGATGTCGGTGAACGAGGCGTACGGGTGCTCCCGCACCTGGGCGGGGTACTCGGCGATGTCGTCGTCGAAGCCGGTGTAGCGGTCGGGCAGCGCACCCGCCGGGTGCGGGAAGATCGCGGCGCCGTCGACGTCGGCGAGCGAATGCAGGGCGGGGTCGCCGTTCGCGTCGAGGAAGTCCTGCCATGCCCACGCCGACAGGTCGACGATCTCGCGCTGCAGGAACGCCTCGGTGACGAGCCCCCGGGTCTTGATCGTCGGGGCGCCCGGCCGGTCGCCCTCGTAGTTCGTCACGGCGGGGAAGTCGACCTCGAAGACCTCGGCGCCGGCCGCCTCCAGGTCGCGCCGTGCCTGCTCCCACAGGTCGAGCACCGACGGGCGGGTCTCGATGCGCTGTCCGGTTGGGCCGCCGATTCCGCCGTCCGGGTTGGTCCCGGCCTCGGCGTCGGTGCCGATGTACATGCGCGGCACTCCGAAGCGCCGGCCCGCCAGCGTCGCGCGGGCGCCTTCGACGTCCGTGGGCGCCAGGGCCGGGTACGACGCGGGGCGTGTGGCGGAGGCATCCGGGATCTCGACCCACGGCTGCGCGCGCCAGAAGTCGCCGCGGGTCTCGGGGTCGTCGGCGACCATCACGTCGAGGATCTCGAGCAGGTCGGCCATCGTGCGGGTGTGAGGCACGACGACGTCCATGGTCGGCACGAGCGGCCAGTTGCCGCGCACCGAGATGACACCGCGGCTGGGCGTATAGGCGCAGAGGGCGTTGTTGGATGCCGGCGCCCGGCCGCTGGACCAGGTCTCTTCGCCGAGCCCGAAAGCGGCGAAGCTCGCGGCGGTGGCGGTGCCCGACCCGTTGGAGGACCCGCTGCCGAAGGCGCTCGTCAGGTAGTCGGCGTTGTAGGGGCTCTCGGCGCGGCCGTAGACGCCGCGCTGCATGCCGCCGTTGGCCATCGGCGGCATGTTCGTCAGCCCGACGAGCACGGCGCCCGCCTCGCGCAGGCGCTCGATCGAGAAGGCGTCGCGCTGCGCCACGAGGTCGGCGAACGCCGGGGAACCCGCGGCCACGGTCAGCCCCTTCGCCATGAACGAGTCCTTCGCGGTGTACGGGATGCCGTCGAGCGGTCCCCGCGTGCGACCCTCGGCACGGCGACGGTCGGAGGCCTCGGCGTCTGCGCGCGCTTCGGGGTTGCGCACCACGACGGCGTTGAGCGAGGTCTCGGTGCCCGGGACGTCATACGCGTCGATGCGGGCCTCGTATGCCTCGAGCAGGCCGACGCTCGTGACCTCCCCGTTCTCCAGGGCGGTCCGCAGCTCGGCGATCGTCTTCTCGACGACGGGGTAGTGGCTCATCGGGTCGCCTCCGCGTTCGTCAGCGCCGGCTGCTGCTGCGTGATGCAGTGGATGCCGCCGCCGCCCGCGAAGATCTGGCGGGCGTCGACGGTGACCGCGCGGCGCCCGGGGTAGGCGGCCTCGAGGATGTCGCGGGCCCGGGCGTCGGCGCGCTCCTCGCCGAACCCGCAGGCGATGACGCCGCCGTTGACGACGAGGTGGTTGACGTAGCTGTAGTCGACGAAGCCCTCGTGGTCGCGGAGCGTGTCGGGCGCGGGGAGATCGATGATCTCGAAGGTGCGGCCGGCGGCATCCGTCTGCTCGGCCAGGAACGCCCGCAGCGTGTGGGAGACCTCGAAGTCGGGGTGCTCGGGGTTCTGCTGCGCATGCAGCAGGATGCGGCCGGGGGTCGGAATGGTCGCGACGATGTCGACGTGGCCGTTCGTGCCGAACTCGTCGTAGTCGCGGGTGAGGCCGCGGGGGAGCCACACCGCCTTGGTCGCGCCGATCGTGCGCGCGAGCTCGGCCTCGACGCGCTCCTTGTCGGCGAACCGGTTTCGGCGGGGGTCGAGCTGCACCGTCTCGGTGAGGAGCACGGTGCCCTCGCCGTCGACGTGGATGCCGCCGCCTTCGTTGACGAGCAGCGAGCTGACGACCTCGGCCCCGACCAGTCCGGCGGTGAAGCGGGCGTGCGCGGCCGCCTTGGTCCACGACGCCCACTCGGGGGCGCCCCAGCCGTTGAAGATCCAGTCGACCGCGCCGAGCAGACCGGGGCGCTCGTCGTCGACGACGAAGGTGGGGCCGTGGTCGCGGAACCAGAACTCGTCGACGGGCGTCTCGACCAGTTCGATGTCGCTGCTCAGCGCCTGGCGTGCGCGTGCGGCCTTCGACGGGTCGACGAGCATCGTGACCGGCTCGAACTCCGCGACGGCGTTGGCGACGGCGGTCCACGCGGCGTAGAAGCGCTCCTGCTCGGCCGGGTCGTCGCCCAGCGTCGGTCCCTCGTTCGGGAACGCCATCCAGGTGCGCTCGTGCGGGTCGCCCTCGTGCGGCATCCTCCAGGCCATCGTCAGCCCCTTCGCTTCGGCCGGCGGTCGACGCCGGAAGTAATTGATCTAGCGATCAATAGAGACAGTATCTATGCTGGCGAGACCATGTCAAGCACAGTGCCCCGGCCCCGCACACGCAAGCCCCCCGCCGAACGCGCCGCCGAGATCGTCGCGGCGGCCACCGCCGTGGCGCGCGAGCAGGGGCTGAGCGCCGTGACGCTGCGCGCGGTCGCCCAGCGGGCGGGCATCACCTCGGGCCTCGTCGCGCACTATCAGCCGTCGATGGACGACCTCGTCGCCCGCGTCTACACCGACCTCGTCGAAGAAGAGGTGCGCGACGTCGAACGCGTCGTGGCGTCCGCCGCCGACCCCGCCCACCGTCTCGGCGCCCTCATCGACACCCTCATGGACGGCGCGCGCGAAGAGCTCACCGTCGTCTGGGTCGAGGGCTGGGCGATGGCCCGCCGCAGCGACGCGCTCGCCGACGCCGTGCGTGCCCAGATGCAGCGCTGGCAGTCGCTCGTCGAAGACATCGTCGCGGAAGGATGCCGCACCGGCGCCTTCTCGACGGCCGAGCCCGGCGAGGTCGCCTGGGAGCTCATCGGCATGATCGACGGGCTCAACGCGCAGTCGCTCGCGCGCGGCACCGACACCACCCGCTTCGCCCGCCGCACGGCGCGGGCCGCCGAGGCGCTCGTCGGCGCGCGGCCCGGAACGATCCCGGTCGTCGCGTGAGCCGCCTGCAGTGGCACGAGCTCCCCGCTCACATCCGTGCCGAGGTCGAAGGCGTCCTCGGCGGCCCCGTCGTCGAGGCGGTGTCGCAGCCGGGAGGGTATTCGCCTGGCTCGGCGGACCGCGTCGTGACCGCCGACGGCCGTAGGGCGTTCGTCAAGGCGGCGAGCCCCGCGGTCAACGTCGACACCCCGCACATCCACCGCCGCGAGGCCGCCATCACCGCGAGGCTCTCCGCCGCCGTGCCCGCCCCCGCACTTCTGGGCGCCGTCGACGACGGCGAGTGGATCGCGCTCGTGCTCGAAGACGTCGAAGGACGCCACCCGTCGACGCCATGGCAGCCGCTCGAACTCGACGCGGTGCTCGACGCCCTGCAGCAGGTGGCGGACGTGCGGCTCCCCGCCGACGTCCCGGTCATCGACGTCGCAGAGGCGCTCGCCGGCGACGCCGACGCCTGGCGCAGCATCGATCTCGACACCTTGCCGCTTCTGCCCGGCGGGCTCGACCGGTGGGTGCGCGAGAACATCGACGGGCTCGTGGATGCCGCCGCGCGCGGCGCCCTCGATGCCCGAGGCGACCGGCTCGTGCACTACGACACGCGCGCCGACAACCTGCTCGTCCGCCCGGACGGCGCCGTCGTGCTGGTCGACTGGCCCTGGGGTGCGCGCGGCGCCGGCTGGTTCGATGCGCTCAGCCTGCTGATCAACGTGCGGTACTACGACCCGGCGGCCGACGTCGAGCGCCTCATCGCGCAGCATCCGGTATACGACGGGATGCCCGCCGAGGCCGCGAGCAACGTGCTCGCGGGGTTCGCGGGGATGTTCCTGTCGTCGTCGCTGCAACCGGACCCGCCCCGCATGCCGACGCTGCGCCGGTTCCAGCGCGACCAGGCGGTCGTCACCCTCGAGTGGCTCCGCCGGCGGTGGCACGCCTGACGCCTGCTACCCCGTCGCGTGCGACGCCGCAAGCCCCCTGCGGGAGTGCGGCGCCCGTTCGTACGTTCGTGGCAGCGAAAGGAGAGCGCCATGACCAATCAGCTCCCGTACGAAGGCCCGCTCGAAGACGACGACGACGTCACCCCCGACGACTCGCTGCGCGATGGCGTGCTCGAGGACGGCCTGGGCGACGACGAGGACCGTCCGCTCGACCCCGATCTCGACGACGATCGCGTCGACAGCGCCGCAGCCGACGAGCGTGCGGCCACGGAGGGCACCCTGGACGTCGAGGATCTGCCCTGAACTGCGCCGGACCGGGCCAGGATGGAGACATGAGCGCGATCCCCGACATCACCCTCAACGACGGCACCTGGTTCCCCGAGCTCGGCCTCGGCACCTACAACCTCCGCGGTGAGGAGGGGATCGCGGCGATCGTCTCGGCGATCGGGTCCGGCTACCGCCTGCTGGACACCGCCGTGAACTACGAGAACGAGCGCGAGGTCGGCGAGGCGGTGCGCCGCAGCGGGGCCCCCCGTGACTCCCTGCTCGTGGCCTCGAAGATCCCGGGCCGTCACCACGGCCGGCAGGAGGCGATCGACAGCATCCGCGGGTCCCTCGGACAGCTCGGGCTCGACCGTATCGACCTTCACCTGATCCACTGGCCGAACCCCAGTGTCGGCAAGTACGTCGACACGTGGCGCGGCCTGATCGACGCGCAGCAGGAGGGCCTCGTGCGCTCGATCGGCGTGTCGAACTTCACCGAGCGGATGATCACGGAGCTCATCGAACAGACCGGCGTCGTCCCGGCCGTCAACCAGGTCGAGCTGCACCCCTACTTCCCGCAGGCGGCGCTGCGCGCGTTCCACGCGGAGCACGGCATCCGCACCGAGAGCTGGAGCCCGCTCGCGCGCCGCAGCGAGCTGCTGACCGAGCAGATCCTGCAGGAGCTCGCCGTGGTCCACGGCGTCACCCCCACGCAGGTGGTGCTCCGCTGGCACACGCAGCTCGGCAGCACGCCCATCCCCAAGTCGGCCGACCCCGACCGTCAGCGCGAGAACGCGGACGTCTTCGGCTTCACCCTCACCGACGACCAGCTCGACGCCATCAGCGCCCTCGAGCGCGGGCGGCTCTGGGACGGCGACCCCCTCACGCACGAAGAGATGTGATCCGGATGCCGCACCCGGCCGGGTGCGGCATCCACATCTCTCACGCGGCAGGCAGGTCGTCGAGCCACTCGTCGAACGTCGTGGTGCCGTGCAGGGCTTGAGACCCCGGGAGCAGCGCGCCCGAGCGGAACGCCTGGCCGAGGGTGCCGGGGATGTCGACCGTCGGCAGCTCTCCGGAGTGGCCGATGGCCTGCGCGTAGCGCCGGACGATGTCGGCGAGCCTCTCTTCGCGAGGACCGCCGAGCTCCGTCGCGCGTCCCGCCGGCCCGCCCTCGGCGAGGTCGACCAGCAGCGTCGCGACCTCGAGCAGCGACACCGGCTGCACCCGCCCGGTCGGGGCGACATGGGCTCCGTCGCGGGTGCGCCGGTACATCATCGCCGCGTACTCGTGGAACTGCGTCGTGCGTTGGATGGTCCACGGCAGGTCGCCCTGCTCGATCAGGCGCTCCTGGGCGAGCTTGCCGGCGTAGTAGCCGTCGGGTGCGGCCTCGGCGTTCACGATCGTGAGCGCGAGGTGGTGCCCGACCCCGGCGTTGCGCTCCGCAGCGAGCAGCGCGGTCGTCGCGCCCTGGAAGAACGCCACCGACGCCGCGGGATCCGGTGTGGTGATGTTCGACACGTCGATGACGGTGTCGACGCCGTCGAGGCGGCCGTCGAGGCCCTCACCTGTGACGAGGTCCACGCCCGTGCTCCGCGACAGCACGACGACGTCGTGACCCCGCTCCCGCGCGACGGCCTCGACCTGCGTGCCCGTCATCCCCGTGCCGCCTGCGATCGCGAACCTCATGATGGCGCTCCCTCCGTCCGCACCATCGTGGCCAACACGGACGGACGCGTGCAAACCGGGCGTGTCATGGAGCGGTCCGGGCCCGATCGGGGGAGAGTGCGAGTCCGGACCGCTCACTGCGCAGAGCCGGACGGACGCCCTCAGATACACGGGCGTCGCGGGCGCTCGCGGTCAGGGGTGGTCGACGGCGCCGAGCCATTGCGCGAACGTCTGCGCGCCGAGCGTCGCGCCGGGGCCTGGCAGCGCCAGGCCGTCGCGCATCGCCTTCAGCTGCCTCCCGGGAAGGCTCACCGAGGGAATCCAGCCGCGGTACCCGACGCGTGTCGCATACGCCTTGACCATCTCGTCGAGGCGCTCCTCCCGCGGGCCGGCGAGGTCGGCGGCGCGGCCCTGCGGTGCGCCGGCCGCCAGGGTCGCGAGGTGTCGGCCGACCTCGCGGGCCGCGACGGGCTGCACCCGCGCCCGCGGGGCGACGTGCAGGGGGCCGATCCTGCCGCGGGCGAACATCTGTGCCGCGAACTCGTGGAACTGCGTCGCGCGCAGGATCGTCCAGGGAACGGAGGATGCCTCGGCCGCCCGCTCCTGCGCCACCTTCCCGGCGTAGTAGTCGTACGGCATCCGGTCGATCCCGACGATCGACAGCACCACGAGGTGGCCGACGCCTGCCCGCGCGGAGGCCGCGGCGAGGTTGCCCGTCGCGCGCTCGAAGAAAGAGGTGGCGGCTGAAGCCGAGAGCGTGTCGATGTTGGTGGTGTCGACGACGGCGTCCACGCCCTCCAGGGCGGCGTCCAGCCCGCTGCCGGTGATGACGTCGACGCCGGTTCCGCGGCTCAGCACGACCGCCTGATCCCCGCGCGCCTCGACCGCCTCGACGACCCGGCTCCCGACCACGCCCGTTCCTCCCGCGACCGCGATCCTCATGCCCGCTCCTCTCGTCCTCGCCCGCACCCATCCTGCCCCTCGCGAGCGGCGCCGGGGGATAGCGTGGAACCATGGCGACCCCCTCCACCCCTTTCGATTCGCTGACCGACTACATCGCGCTTCCCCGGGTGGAGGCATTGGCGCTGTCGCCCGACGGCACGACCGCCGTGCTGACGGTCGCGGTGCTCAAGAACGATGCGACGGGGTACGAGCGGTCGCTGTGGGCCGTGCCCGCCGACGGCAGCGGTTCGCCGCGCCGACTCACCCGCTCGGCCAAGGGCGAGGCGGGGGCCGCGTTCACCGCGCGCGGAGACATCCTGTTCGTCTCTGCGCGCCCCGACGCCGAAGGCGACGCCGACGACGAATCCGGCCAGCTGTGGCTGCTCCCCGCCGCGGGCGGCGAGGCGCGTGCCGTCACCCGGCTCGCGGGCGGCGTCGACGGCATCGCGGCGACGGCTGCGGACGCCGATCGGGTCGTGCTGGCGGCATCCCTTCTCCCCGCGGCCGACTCCCTCGAGGCCGACGCCGTCCTGCGCGCGAAGCGCAAGGAGAAGAAGGTCTCGGCGATCCTCCACGACACCTACCCGGTGCGCTTCTGGGACCACGACCTCGGGCCCGACCAGCCGCACCTCTTCGCGCTCGATGTGGACGCGCTGCAGGACTCGCTCGCCGCGGTCGTCGCCGAGCCGGATGCCGCCGCCTCGGCCGACGCCGCGTCCGGTGACGCCCCCGCCGCCGATCCGAAGCCGTACCCGTCGACCCTGCCGCGTCCGCGCGACCTGACGCCCCGGCCCGGTCGCTCGGTCGATCACGCCGAGGCGGTGCTGACTCCCGACGCGTCGCTGCTGATCGTCCCGCTCGAGCAGCGCGAGCAGCGGGGCGGACGCCGCGCGATCGTCTCGATCGATACGACGACCGGCGCCCGCACCTCCCTGTTCGACGAGGTCGACGTCGACTTCGAGATGCCGGCGGTGAGCCACGACGGCACCCTCATCGCCTACCTCCGCACCGTCAAGAGCAGCCCCGCCGGCCCCACCGACTCCGAGGTCTGGGTGGCCGGCGTCGACGGCTCCGCCCCGCGGCGGATCGCCGCCGAGTGGGACCGCTGGGCGTCGTCACTGGTCTTCGACATCGACGACCGTGCGCTGATCGCGACGGCCGACGACAACGGCCGCGGACCGGTGTTCCGGCTCCCGCTCGACGGCGGCCCCGAGGGGAGCGGCGCCCCGCAGCGGCTCACCGACGACGATTTCACCTACACGCACGTCGCGGTCGACCGCACGAGCGGAGACCTCGTCGCATTGCGCTCGTCGTGGGTCATCCCCTCGCACCCCGTGCGCATCGCCGCCGACGGCACCGTCACGCCGCTCGTCACCCCGGCCGCCGCGCCGGCGGCGCCGGGCACGATCACCGAGGTCGAGACCACGGCCGAGGACGGCGCGCGCGTGCGCGGCTGGCTGCTGCTGCCCGAGGGCGCCTCAGCCGAGACCCCGGCGCCGCTGCTGCTGTGGATTCACGGTGGGCCGCTCAACAGCTGGAACGCGTGGAGCTGGCGGTGGGCGCCGCTGCTGGCCGTCGCCCGCGGTTACGCGGTTCTGCTCCCCGACCCCGCCCTGTCGACCGGGTACGGACTGGAGTTCATCGCGCGCGGCTGGAACAGCTGGGGCGCGAAGCCGTACACCGACCTGCTCGCGATCACCGACGCGACCGAGGCCCGCGACGACATCGACGCGACCCGCACCGCCGCGATGGGCGGGTCGTTCGGCGGGTACATGGCCAACTGGGTAGCCGGCCACACCGACCGATTCCGGGCGATCGTCACGCACGCGAGCCTGTGGGCGCTCGACCAGTTCGCCGGCACCACCGACAGCTCGGAGTATTGGCAGCGGATCTTCACTCCCGAGGCGATGATCGAGCACTCGCCCCACCGCTTCGTCGCCAACATCACGACGCCGCTGCTCGTCGTGCACGGCGACAAGGACTACCGGGTCCCCGTGGGCGAGGGGCTCCGGCTGTGGTCGGAGCTCGCCGAGCACCATGCCGACGCGGAGGGACGGATGCCGCACCGCTTCCTGTACTTCCCGGACGAGAACCACTGGGTGCTCAAGCCCCAGCACGCCGTGATCTGGTACGAGACCGTGTTCGCCTTCCTCGCCGAGCACGTGCTCGGTGAGGAGCCGGCGCGCCCCGAGCTGCTCGGCTGAGACCCGCGGAGTCCCGCGGTGTCCGGCGGAGTCCTCTCAGGACGCGTGCCGGACTTCGCAGTCGCTGCCCGGCGACAGGATCGCCTCGTGCCCGTCGTCGAAGCGGACCACGAGCAGCGGGCTGTCGCCGCCGCCCCGGATCTCGACGACCTCTCCGGTGCGCTCTGCGGCACCGACGATTCGACCGTGGATGATCACGCGGTCGCCGACGTTCGCTTGCATGCGGATCACCTCCTGGCGCTCACCATACGTCGGCGCGCGCGGCAGGGATAGACCCGTGGATGCCGCCTACAGCTGTGCGCCGTCGTCGTCGCGGTTCTCGAGCCCGACGTTGTGGCCGCGCCACGACTCGTACGCCATCAGCCAGCCGATCGAGATCGCAAAGGCGAGCACGATGCCGAGCAGCACGTTGCCCCAGATGAGCCCGAACACGATCCCCAGGGTGAACATGAGGGCGGTGCCGAGCGCCCACCCCGAGTGCCCGCGGGTCCAGCCTTTGCGCGAGGTCGCCATGCGCACAGCCTAGGCCGTGCCGACGCGCGGGGCGTCCCCGCGCGTCGACTCGATCATGCCTGCGCCGCGGCGTTCAACGCGATCATCCAGTCGATGCCGAAGCGGTCGGTCAGCATGCCGAACCGGCCGCCCCACGGCGGGGTGTCGTACGGCATCGTGACGGTGCCACCCTCGGCCAGCTTGTTCCAGAAGCCCTGCAGCTGATCCTCGTCGTCGCCGCTCACCGAGACCGAGAACCCCGCGGGCTTCTCGTAGGTCATGCCGGTCGGGGTGTCGGACCCCATCAGCACGAAGCCGTCGGGGCTCGTCAGCTGGGCGTGCATCACCAGGTCGTTCTCGGCCGGGTCCTGCACCATGCCGTCGAACTGGCCGAACGTCGAGATGTCGAGGTCGCCGCCGAAGACGCTCTGGTAGAAGGTCATGGCCTCGCGGGCCTGATCGCGGAAGGAGAGGTACGGGTTGAGGCTGGGCATGTCGAACTCCTGTGAGGGATGAATGGATGCCGCGCCCGGCCGCGTGGCGCGTCCCAGTGTGCTCGCCCCCACCGACATCGACAAGGACCCGCGAGGAGCGCCGGCGACGCCTGGCCCTTGACGTGACGGATGCGCGTCCCATACGGTCATGAGGCTGTGCCGTCGGCGCAGCAGCACGAACGAGTCGAGAGGACGACGGATGAACGCGCAGCGTCAACTCCGTGTCGAAGCGGTCCTGGGTCAGAAGCCCGGCGACCGCTACGAGTCGTCCCCTCCGGCGCCGGCCGTGTAACAGCATCCGCTCTTCACGCCCCGCACCGAACAGGTCCGGGGCGTCTTCCTTTTCGGGGGAGTCGCGGGCCCGTGTCCCGTCGCGCTCGACGCAGGTCCGGCAGCCGCCGGCCCGCAACGAAGGAAAGGAATCATGGAGAGGCTCTCCGACCGGCTGCTCTCGTGGGCGAGCCTGATCGACGACAAGACCGTCGAGCAGGCGCGCACCTCGGCACGCATGCCGTTCATCCACCCGCATCTGGCCCTCATGCCCGATGCGCACCTCGGCAAGGGCGCCACCGTGGGATCGGTCATCCCCACGCTCGGCGCCATCATGCCTGCCGCCGTCGGCGTCGACATCGGGTGCGGCATGATCGCCGTGCGCACCCAGTTCACGCGCGACCAGCTCGTCGCGCGCGACCTCACGCAGCTGCGCGAGCAGATCGAGCGGGCGATCCCGCTGTCGGCAGGCCGTGACAACCGCAAGGTCGTCGCGACCGCCGAGCCGCGCGTCGCCGAACTCGAGGCGCTCGCCGAGAAGGCCGAGTTCGACCCGGCGCGGTACGCGGGGCACTGGCGGCTGCAGCTGGGCTCGCTCGGCTCGGGCAACCACTTCATCGAGGTGTCGGTCGACGAGCTCGACCGGGTGTGGATGTTCCTGCACTCGGGGTCGCGGGGCGTCGGCAACAAGATCGCCACGCATCACATCGACGTCGCGCAGCGGCTGGCGAAGCAGTGGTGGATCGACCTGCCCGACCCTGACCTCGCGTACCTCGTGGAGGGGACGGAGGAGTTCCGGCGCTACATCCGAGAGCTCCGGTGGGCACAGCACTTCGCGCTGCTGAACCGCGAGGAGATGATGGACCGCGTCGCACGGCAGGTGTCGGAGGCGATGGGCGAGCCGGTCGTCGAGCACGAGCGGATCAACTGCCACCACAACTTCACCGAATCGGAGAAGCACTTCGGCAAGCAGGTGTGGGTGTCGCGCAAGGGTGCGATCCAGGCCGACGAGGGCAGGCCCGGCCTCATCCCCGGGTCGATGGGCACGGCGTCGTACGTGGTCGAGGGGCTCGGCAATCCGCTGTCGCTCAACTCCTCGCCGCACGGTGCGGGCCGCGAGTTCTCGCGTTCGGCGGCGCGGCGCACCTTCTCGCACGAGCAGCTGCGCGCGGCGATGGCGGGCATCGAGTTCCGCGACACCGACGCGTTCATCGACGAGATCCCGCAGGCGTACAAGCCGATCGACCGGGTGATGGCGGACGCGGCCGACCTCGTCCGCGTGCGGCACACGCTGCGCCAGCTCGTGAACGTGAAGGGGGACTGACCCTCGACGGGCCCGGCGGCCGCCATCGGCCGCCGGGCCCGTCGGCGCGGAAGGACTCAGCGGTCGCGGTGGTCTTCGGGGTGCAGGCGCGGAGCGCGGCGCGGCTCGATGACGCCGCTCGCCCCGATGAGCCGGATGACGCGCTGGCGGTGGCCCGGCCACGCAGCCAGGAGCCGCAGCATCCCGTCGTCGTCGGTGCGTTCGCCGGCCAGGGCGTAGCCGACGTGGTGAGCCAGATGGAAGTCGCCCACGCTCACCGCGTCGGCGTCGCCGAGTGCTCGGATGCGGGTCTCGGCCGAGGTCCACGGGCCGATGCCGGGTTGGCTGACGAGCACGCGGTCGACCGCCTCGCCGTCCTCGGCAGCGAGCACGGCGCGCACGAGCGCGTCGCCGAGGCGTGCGGCGCGCACGACCGTCTTCGACTGGGGAGGCTCCAGCCCCGCACGATGCCAGACCCACGACGGCACGTGCTGCCATCCGTCGATCGTGGGCGGAGCGAACATCGGCTGCGGCGTCGGACCCGGCGCCCGCTCTCCGCACCACGTGACGACGCGCCGCCATGCGCCGAAGGCCTGCATGCCCGTCACCTTCTGCTCGAAGATCGCGCTCGCGAGCGCGTCGAAGACGAGGTCGGTGCGCGAGAGCCGAAGCCCCGGGTTGCGGCGGTGCGCGTCAGCGATGAGCGGATGCCGCGACGCGTCGAATCCCGTCGGGTCGTCGTCGGCTCCGCAGAGAGCCGGCAGCTGTGCCAGCGCCCATTCCCGGCCAGGACCCCACGCGGCCCCCCGCACGACGCCGGGATGCGTCTCGCGGATCGCGAGGGTCGCGACGCCCGCCGGGGTACGGCTCGCACGCCAGATGACCGATCCCGACACCGTCATGGTCGGGTCGCCGGCGCCGTGACGCTGTGCGAGGACGGTGCGGCGCAGATCGAGGGGATGCCGCGGCCGGTACTCGGTCTCGAGCGGACGCTCGGGCAGCGGGCGTGGATCGCGCGCTTCGGACGGTGCCTGGAATCGCCCCGCGTCCCTCATGCGAGGGATGCGCGAGAGCGATGTGGTCATGCCGCCCACCCTACGCCGGGACCTCCGACATCGAGCCCCGCGCGTGGCCGGGGAGCGGCATCCTTCCGCCCTCGATGCGTCGCGAACCGTCGTGAATGATCGCCGCGCCTGCGCGAGAGCGACGGCCGGCGGAACCGCGCGGTGTCAGAAGCGGTCGGGCGACGGCGTGCCGTGGCCGTAGCGGATCACGACGTCCGCGTGACGGTCGAAGCGGTAGCCGACGCCGCGGACGGTGCGGACGATGTCCTCGTAGCGGCCGAGCTTGGCGCGCAGGCGGCGGACATGCACGTCGATGGTGCGCTCGCCGGGGGCGTCCTCGTCGGTCGCACCCTGCCACAGCGAGGTCACCAGCTCGGTGCGCTCGATCGTGCGCCCCTCGCGCAGCACCAGGTACTGCAGCAGCTCGAACTCCTTGAACGTGAACGCGGCGGACTCGCCGTCGATCAGCACACGCTTGCGCGAGATGTCGACGACCACGCCGCCGGCCGTGCTCTCCTCGTCCTCCGGCTCCTCCTGCTTCGTGCGGGCGATGGCCGACGGCTCGTGCAGCGCGAGGCGCACGACGTCCACGTCGCGTCCGCCCGAGCCGACCGGCGCCAGCGCGACGGTGGCGTAGGTCTCGGCGGTCGGAGCGAGCTCGGCCAGCGTGCGGCGCAGTGCGTCGACGAGGACGCCCAGGCTCACGCCGTTCGCGGCGGCCTTCGCCTCGTCGATGCCGACGTACAGGGCGAAGCCGCGCGGCGCGGTGCCGGCCGGGAGCGCGCGGGAGGCGGGCTGGGCCGGCTCGGCGACAGCCGGGGTCTCGACGCGGGCGGGGTGGTTCACGGCGCGGAGGTGACGGACGGGGGCGGTGGCGGGACGGTCGAGGAGTGCGGTGGTCGACATGATGATGGTCCTTGCGGAAGGAACCCGTATGACGGTGGCGGGTTCGGAT
>NZ_JBQCIP010000132.1:0-12409 GCF_051953575.1 Microbacterium sp. | reverse complement strand
GCACTTTATGGGTCGTTGTAATGCTTTGCCCCGGCCCAGCTAGATCGCGGCGATTCAAGGTGGTGCGCCCCGTCCGGGGCGGGGAGCACCACCTTCTATCGCCTCGATCTAGCTGCGACGGCGCACAGCATTCCACCGACGCATCATGTGCGTGTACCACGCGGCGGCAACCAGAGCTGTCGCCACGAACAGCCACGACCCGAGTGCTGGGAACAAGATTGACAGCACGGTGACGGCGACGATCAGCAAGCCCATCAGGATCGTGAGCGTGAGCTGCCGGCCAGGCTGGGTGATAACCCCGAACCAGGTGTGGGGTTCTGCTCTCATCGGCACGGTCCTCCTGAGTAGGTGTCGACCCACCAGATGAGGCCGGGCACGACGTATGGCATCGTCGCTGTGATCTGGACGCAGCGCTTCGGGCTGGAGTTCTGGGCGACGCTCGCGTTCCACCAGATGGTAGCGCCCGCCACCAGGCATACAGGAAGCATGGGGCCGCAGCCGATCGATGCGATCATTCCGGCCCCGCCGGAGGCGATGGTCGCGGTCTCCGCGCGGTTGAAGCGCACCCGGTACTGGACGAAGTTGGGCCGGTCATAAGTCGGGTCAGCTACGACTGGGTACGCGTAGTCCCCGTCCGCGTGAGAGACCACCTGGGTGAGCACCGATCCCGAGGCCTCGTATCGCGTCGGAACATCGAGCCCGTTCGCATCCTTCGCCCAGGGGGCAGCGACATCAGCGATGATCCTCTCAGCATCGAGCGTCTCGCCCGTCTCCGGATTGGTAACCGGCTCGGTCACGTACGCGATCGCGCTGCCATCTTCCTGAATCTCGACCGTGGCCCCGGCGCCGAAGTCGTAGGAGAACTGCTCCGTCTGCGCGGCATTCTCGATGATGGTGCTCACACGAATGCTGTCATCGGCGGCGACGACGTTGACAGAAGGAGTGCTCGCGTCACCAACGTAGGTCACCGACCCGTCGTTAGCGACCACAGCATCGTCGAGATGCGCGGCTCCGGGGAGTGAAAATGACAGCACCGTTACGCCGTCTGGCGAGCTGACTTGAACCCCGTCGGTCGGATCGGTGGCGACAACGGTTGTGCCGCCCCCATTCAGAGACGCGGCGACTCCGGATGAGACCGCATCGAGGTCCGCTGCGACGACTTCGACTGGGGCGAGGCCCGCGACCGTAGCCGCGACCTCATCGGCGGAAGTGGTGGCGTCAGATTCTGCATACGCGGGCACTGCGGGAATGAGCAGCGCGACGGCGGCGATACCAGCTATGAGGCCGGATCGGCGAGGATTTTTCATTGTTGACTGGCCCTTTCTTGTGCACTCCCGAGGTGCACGTTCGGCAACCATAGGGGGAAGATGGCGGGGCTGTCTGTCCCCCATTCGGCCTACATGACCTCGACGTCGTCCCACCGGCCCATTGATCTATCCCGTCGATCCCGGAATTCTGCGCGGCGCACAGCCTCAACCTTTTACGATCGGTGGCTGACCGCGTTCCGCCACACCATCGTCTCGATCGTCCCGCGCGGCGTCTCCCACTCGACGTTCACGACGCGGTCGTTCCATCCCCGCGCGAACCCGGCAACTCGCTCCGCTGGTTCTTCCGGCCACGACACCCACACCCAGACGGCGGGCTTCGTCTCGCCCGGCCGCACCCAGTGGAGCTCCTGCGGCCCGTACGCCGACGAGGGGATGGTGATCGGTCTCGCTGGTGCGTGCGCGATCGCGTGATCGTTGAGGGCGTCGTAATGCGCTTCGTAGCGCCTGTTCTTCGTCACGGGAGTGGCCGGGATCCTTCCTCCGGCCGAGACCATGATGCTACATCGTCGCCGACGTCCACGAAATATCGACGAAAGATTGACACACAAAAGTTTATAGGGCAGGGTTGTGTGCGTGATCGAAGATCTGATGACCGAAGACGAGGCTCGCCCTCACCTCGAACCGCACCTTGAAGCTATGCGGAAGTGCGTGGAAGAGGGCTGGGAAGAGTGGCACAACACGCTCCGCCTCAATCCTGCGATGGCTGTCGCGAGCACGACCACCCGAGCCAACGCGGTCTACGACTTCATCGCCCATCGACTGGAGAACTACTTCGACTCCGTGGGCGTGCACACGTCGAAGTCTCGTCGGTTCCTCAGCGCGTCCATCGATGACGGTCGGATCGAAGTCCGCGTCAAGAAGTTCAACCACCCGCGTCGTCTTTCGACGTCTGGAATCCCGACGCAGCAACGTCGCGCGATTCAGTACCAATCGATCACTCTGGACGGCATGGCAGTTACCTACGTCACCGTGGGCTACTACCCGGACGAGATCGGTCAGGGACTGGATGTTGTCGCGGTCGCGTGCCACTACGGGCGAACGCTGCTCTGGTCAATTGACCTTCGCGAGGATGGCACGGTGGCCAGCACCCCCGCGGACATCCGCCCCTTGGACGACCTCGACGGGCCGAGCGTCCGCAGCACGCGTCGCGGGCAGCAGATCGACGAACAGAAGGAAGCCGAGGGTCAGTGATGAACCCGCAGATGCTTCAGCTTCTGCGGGAATCACGGGGGATGTCGAGCTCGCAGTTGGCGAGTGAAATCGGCGTGTCGCCAGCGACAATGTCGAAGATCGAGCATGGCCTCGCGCCCGCCGACGACGAGCGAATCGACAAGATCGCAGCCGCCCTGAGCTATCCCCGGGAAGTACTCGCGTGGGGCGATGAAGTCCATGGCTTCGGTAGCTCCGTCTTCTACCACCGGAAGCAGCAGACTCTTCCGCAAGCTTCGCTCCGCAAGATCCACGCTCAGGTGAACCTCACCCGGATGCGGCTCGCGCGCCTGATCCAGTCAATCGACATCGATGCGCGCTACACGATTCCGGCGATCGACCTCACTGAGATCGGCGGGCCGGCAGAGGCCGCGCGCGCCGTTCGCGCCATGTGGGCACTCCCCATGGGGCCGATCCGCAATATGGCAGCGACCCTCGAAAGGGCCGGAATAGTCATCGTTCCTGTCGATCTCGAGTCTCCGAAGATCTCGGCCGTCAGCATTCCGCCCCTCGACGGGGCGCCGCACCTGATCTTCACGAATGACAAGCAGCCGGCCGACCGTGATCGGTTCAATCTCGCCCACGAGCTCGCGCACCTCGTGCTGCATGGCGAGATGACCTCTCCCGAGTCAGCTGAGAGGGAGGCCGATGAGTTCGCCGCCGAGTTCCTGATGCCGGCGGCCGAGATTCGGACTCAACTCAAAGGGCTCAATCTGCAAAGAGCAGCTCAACTGAAGGTTGCGTGGCGAGTGTCCATGGCGGCGATTATCCGACGTGCCCGCGATCTCGGAGTAATCGACGACACCCGGTACCGGAGCTTGCAGGTGCAGATGTCCCAGCGCGGATGGAGAAAGGTTGAGCCCGGGACGATCGACCGTGACACGCCTACGGTCATGCGGCAGCTCATCCGCATCCACCTGGAGGAGCACGGCTATTCGGTCGAGGAACTCGCGCACGTCGCAGGTTTGCTCTCGAATGAGTTCGCCCACCGATACGACGTCGAGCTTCCTCGCTCAACCCGCCGAGCGCACCTGCGGGCGGTATGAGCCGGGGAGATTGCCTTGGCCGGGCATCTCAGCCGCCGTGCACCGTGGGCCCACGGAACGCTGGTGGCATCACGATCTTCACCACGGGGGCTATCACGTGCCCACACTCGGGGCACTCCCACCCGCCGTCGATGTCGCGCATGAGGATGCCATCGGCCGGGCAGCGCAACTGGGCGCCGTCGTCGAGCTCATCCATCAGAGCCGCCTCACGTAGATCGTGATCCCGTCGTCGTCTTCGACGTCGAGCCGGAATTCCTCACCGTGAAACCAAGCCTCGGTGGGGATCGCTCCGTCACCCTCTCGGTCGCGCCACTCTGTACCGACCGTGAACCTACGGGCACCGCCGGCGCTGACCACGTCGAACTGCGCCGTGTAGAGATCCGCTGGGTCCATGCCGTCGAGCGTACGCGCGATGTCGGCGGCACGTGGTGGGATGCCGTGATGGGGACTGGGGAGTTGCTCGACTTCGAGCGCGCATGGCCGCGCCACACGGGCGCGAAGGAAGAGGCGATCATCCGGCAACTCGGGGTGAAGCCGGCTCGCTATTATCAGTTGCTGCAGCGGGCGGCCGCCTCTCTCGAAGGACAGGCACACGACGCGATCACCGCGCACATCGTCGCGCGTCGGGGTGCGCGGGTGGCATCCTGACCGGCATGAGCCGACAGAGCGAACTGAACTCGATCATCGAGCAGGCGGCCGTGTGGTTCGCGGCAGTGGTCGAGGCACGTGCGGATGAGCTGCTTCGCGAACGCAACTCGCTACCTGAACCTGTCGCGTCGTCACTGCTGCTGTCCCCTCGCGAGGCAGCGGAGCTGATCGGGCTAGCGCCGAGCACGCTCGCGAATTGGCGCTCCTCAGAGCGACCCGGCGCGCCGACGTACGTGAAGCTGGGTCGACTTGTGAAGTACCGCAGGGCGGACGTCGAGGATTGGATCGCTGCCCACTCCTGACACCTGGCCATGTGGGCACGTTTTGGGCACACTCGCTCCACCCGACCCCACCTTGACGCCACCTCAATCCCCTCCAACTTCCGCGCAAATTCGCTGTGCCCGCGTCCTGGTGCGACGTCTCGTCGGGTTCGATTCCCCCCATCTCCACTGCCGTTGTCACTGGATGAAGGCCCCGATGTCTGCGGACATCGGGGCCTTCGTCTGTTCAGGGCGCGCACAATGGTGGCATGGTCGAGATCTCGGACGCGGACTTCGACGCGATGGTCGCGGAGGAGTACGAAGCTCTGCCCGCCGACATGGTCCGGGGACTCGAGAACGTGGCGATCCTCATCGCGAACCAGCCTGCAGGGGAGCGGCCACGGCTGTTCGGCCTCTACAGCGGGCGCCCGCTGAAGACGCGTGGCGTGTACGGCTACGGCGAGCTCCCCGACCGGATCACCCTGTTCAAGAACAACATGCAGGAGCACAGTCCGGATCTCGACGCTCTGCGGCTGCGCGTGCGGATCACGCTGGTCCACGAGATCGGACACTACTTCGGGCTCGACGACGCGCGCCTGCGGCAGCTCGGGTGGGCTTAGACACAGCCCGCCCCTCGTGTCAGGCCGGACCCGCACCGACCCGCATGTACGTTCTGGACGACGAGACGAAGGGAAGCGCCATGACATCAGTCACGGAGCTCTTGCACGCCAATCTGCACGAGGTCTTCAACAGCCGTGACGCCGAAGCCCGCCGCGCCGCTGTCGCCCGGGTCTACACCGAAGATGTCGTATTCACGGACCCCGAAGGCACCGGCGTGGGCCGTGCGGCACTGGACGGCAAAGCAGCGGAACTGCTGGACCGGGCGCCGGCGGAGTTCGAGTTCGTCGAAGACGGCATTCCGTACGCGGGCGAAGACACCGGTGCGCTTGCGTGGGCCTTCGGTCCCGTCGGCGCACCTGTCGTACGCGGAATCGACATCATCACGGTCCGCGACGGACGGATCTCCGCGCTCCGCACCCTGGTCGTCCCCGAACCGGCGTGACGCGTCCGAGGGCGTTGTCTCAGCCCTCGGCCCACAGCCTCTCGATCGCGACGTCGCGACCGAGAACGTTCACCGCCGCGCGGTGACCCGACAGCATCGCGGCCGGGACGGTCGCGGGGTCGTCGGTCCACGTCGCCTCGCCGGCGAGGTGAAGGATGCCGCCGATCGGGGTGGCGAGGTCGTCGTGGTCGGCCGTGGTCGATCCCACGGTCATGTAGGCGTATGAGCCGCGCGCGAACGGGTCGTCCTGCCACGCGGTGACGTCGATCCGCGTGGGCTGCTCGACCCGGTCGCCGTACAGTCGTCGCAGCTGCGCGAGGACGGACTCGGCGACGTCGGACTCGGGCCAGTCGCGCGTCGCGACGGCAGCCGGACCGGCGGCGAAGGTGAGCAGCGTCGGCACGCCGTGCAACGCGGTGAGGTCGTACCACGAGTGCCACCACGCGCCCTCGGGACCCTGCTGCCGGATGGCGTACACGTCGTCGTCCCAGAACTTCGTCGGGAAGCGCAGGAACACCTTCTCGAACGCATTCATCCGCAGGCGTGCGAGGGCGCCGGCGACGGGTTCGAGGAGCGGGGGCTCGACCACGAAGTCGTCGGACTGCAGCACGCCGACCGGCACCGTGACGACGGCGGCGTCTGCGGTGAAACCGCCGCGGTCCGTCGTGACTGCGATGCGTCCGTCTGACCAGTCGACCCGCGACGCGACGTGTTCGAGCCGGACGTCGAGCCCCGAGGCGAGCCTCGTGGGAAGCCGGTCGTAGCCGTCCGGGAACACGACCTCGTCGCCGTCTATCGAGTCGTCGTCGAGGCCGTGTGCCGCGAGGTCGTCGATCCACGCGCCGTACTGCTCCTCGGACCGGTGCTCGAGATACTCCTGCACGCGCCGGCTGCGCTCCGCGTCCCACCCCTGCAACGCGATGGCGCGGTCGGTGACATCGCGGTAGGACTCTTCGAGAGCCGAGGCGGCGACGACGTCGACAAGGGCCCGGTCGACGGCGTGGATGTCGTCGATGAATCCCTGGGCTGCGGCATCCGTCAATCTCGTCCCGTCGGGACCGTAATACGCGATGGGACGGCTGTCGGGCTGGTAGCCGCCGACCGTGAACTCGACGGTGCGCATGCCGAACGCCTCGGCCGCGGCGGCGACCGGGCTGTCGGTCACACCGTGGATCCACGAGGCGCCGAGATCGGTGGCGACACCACCCGTACGGTCGGTGACCACGCGGCCGCCGATGCGGTCGCGAGCCTCGAGCACCACCACGCGTCGGCCGGCGTCGGTCAGCAGCCGGGCTGCGGAGAGGCCGGCGACACCGGCGCCGACGACGATCGTGTCGAAGTGTTCCACGTCCGTCATCCTTGCGCACCGCGGCCTCGAGTGCCGACCTCGCCCGAGCGCACTGAGAGAATCGAGGCATGACCGCAACACTCGTCGCGCGCGGACTGGCCGGCGGGTACGGCCACCGCACGCTCTTCGACTCGCTCGACCTCACCGTGGCACCCGGCGACGTCGTCGGCGTCGTCGGCGCGAACGGCGCCGGGAAGTCGACCCTGCTGCGCCTGCTGGCAGGCATCGACGAGCCGCAGGCGGGCTCGGTGACGTACTCGCCCGCCGATGCGTTCGTCGGGTGGCTTCCCCAGGAGCATGAACGCGTCGAGGGCGAGTCGGTCGCGGACTACATCGCGCGTCGTACGGGCTGCGCGCAGGCGACGGCGGACATGGATGCCGCAGCCGCCGCGCTCGGCGACCCGTCGCTGTCGGTCGCCGACGCCGACCCCGCCGACGTCTACTCGGTGGCGCTCGACCGGTGGCTGGCCAGCGGCGCCGCTGACCTCGAAGAGCGCCTGCCGGTCGTGCTCGCCGACCTGGGCCTCGACCTCGGGGGGACGCCGCCCGAACTCGCGCTCATGACGTCGCTCTCGGGCGGTCAGGCCGCGCGCGTCGGCCTCGCGGCGCTGCTGCTCTCACGCTTCGACATCGTGCTGCTCGACGAGCCCACCAACGACCTCGACCTCGACGGCCTCGAGCGCCTGGAGGCCTTCGTGCGCGGCCTGCGGGGAGGCGTCGTGCTCGTCAGCCATGACCGCGAGTTCCTGGCGCGCAGCGTCACGCGCGTGCTGGAGCTGGACCTCGCGCAGAATTCGAATCGGGTGTTCGGCGGCGGCTACGACGCGTACCTCGAGGAGCGCGAGACGGTCCGACGCCATGCACGGGAGAAGTACGAGGAGTTCGCGGGCAAGAAGGCCGACCTCGTCGCCCGGGCGCGGACGCAGCGCGAGTGGTCGAGCCAGGGCGTGCGCAACGCGATGAGGAAGTCACCCGACAACGACAAGATCCGTCGCAAGGCTGCGACGGAGTCCAGCGAGAAGCAGGCGCAGAAGGTCCGTCAGATGGAGAGCCGGATCGCACAGCTCGAAGAGGTGGAAGAGCCTCGGAAGGAGTGGCGGCTGGAGTTCACGATCGGGTCGGCGCCACGGTCGAGCACCGTCGTCTCGACCCTGAGCGCCGCCGTCCTGCGGCAGGGCGGGTTCACCCTGGGCCCGGTGTCGCTGCAGGTGAACGCGGGGGAGCGGATCGGCATCACAGGCCCCAACGGCGCCGGAAAGTCCACGCTCCTGCGAGCACTGCTCGGCAGGCAGGTGCCCGACGAGGGGGCCGCGAGCCTGGGCGCGAACGTCGAGATCGGCGAGATCGACCAGGCGCGGTCGCTCCTCGTCGGCACGCAGCCGCTGGCCGACGCGTTCGAAGCGCTCGTCCCCTCGATGGAATCGGGTGAGGTTCGCACTCTGCTCGCGAAGTTCGGACTCAAGGCCGATCACGTCGGCCGGCCGGTGGGGGAACTGTCACCCGGAGAGCGCACCCGCGCGGCGCTGGCGCTCCTGCAGGGCCGCGGCGTGAACGTGCTGGTGCTCGACGAACCCACGAACCACCTCGACCTGCCCGCGATCGAGCAGCTGGAGCAGGCGCTCGAGACCTACCGCGGGACGCTCCTGCTCGTCACCCACGACCGACGGATGCTGGACGCCGTCGAGCTCGACCGTCACTGGCGCGTGGATACCGGGCTGGTCACGGAGCTGTAGTCGCCGTGGGGCCTCAGCGCCCCTGACGCTTCTTGAAGGGCTTCGGCTGACCCTTCACGACGGGAGCGCGCCCCTTGCCCTTCGACGCCTTCGCCTTGCCGCCCGCCGGGACGGACGGCTTCGCGGCCGGCGCAGGGGCGTCCGCGATCCGCTGGCGGGCCTCATCGAGCAGCAGCGCGCCGGGGCCGGTGAGGGACCACCCTGACTTGCTGCGCGTGAACAGGGGATGCCCCACCTCTTCTTCGAGCTTCTCGATGGTCGAGTACAGCGCGGCCAGCGGCATCCCGAGCGCGTCCGCTGCGCGCGGCACGTGGACGCCGTTGTCGACGACGGCGACGAACTGCTCGAGCTGGGTGAGCTTCACGGTGGGACCTTTCGTGCGCCGGGGTCGCGTCGGAGTTCATCGACACCGGTCATAACGACCGTACCGCCCGCGCTCAGGGTGTCTGCGGCGTCGGCGGCTGCGACGTCGGGAGATCTGTCACAGACAGGGGCGGCATCCGGTCTGAGCTGGATGACGCGTGCCTTCCCGCGCGCGAAGGACGGAGAGGGGCCGACATGAGGATCGCTGTCGTTGCGGGAGCGGGGCTGATCGGCTCCGCGGGCGTACTCTGAGCCCGGCGATGGGTACCGAACAGGCGGAAACACAGACGAGCGTCCCCGACGGTCTGGAGAACGCGGTGGCCGTCTTCGACGAGCACCGCCGGCGCATCTTCGGCATCGCGTATCGCATGCTCGGAACCGTGGCGGACGCGGAAGACATCGTGCAGGAGACCTGGATCCGGTGGCAGAACGCCGACCGTGACGGCATCCACGATCCGGCCGCGTTCCTCGCGACGATCGCCACGCGGCTGGCGATCAACGCCACCCAGTCGGCGCGTGCCCGCCGCGAGACCTACATCGGCCCGTGGCTGCCCGAACCGGTCAACACGGACGCCGACCCCGCCCTCGGGGCGGAGCGCGGCGAGGCGCTGCAGTTCGCGATCCTGCTCATGCTGGAGAAGCTCACGCCCACCGAACGAGCGGCGTACATCCTGCGCGAGGCCCTGGACTACCCGTACGAGCGGATCGCCGAGATCATCTCGACGAGCGTCGCGAGCGCGCGCCAGCTGGTCAGCCGAGGCCGCAAGCACCTCGCATCCGCACGGCGGGCAGAGGTCGCAGCCGCCGAGCAGCGGCGCCTGCTCGAAGCGTTCCTCGTCGCCGCCCAGAAAGGCGACGTGGGCGACCTGGAGCGGCTGTTCGCCACAGACGTCGTCAGCTACACGGACGGCAACGGCGCGGCGCTCGCCGCCCGCATCCCGGTCATCGGGAGAAGCCGCGTGGCGAAGTTCGTGGCGGCGTTCTCGAGCCACTTCTGGACCGGCAAGAGCATCGGCTGGATCGAGGTCAACGGGCAGCCTGCGGCCACCCTCGCGCTGGACGGTGTGGTCACCACGATCGTGACGGTCACCGCCGGCGCCGACGGCATCCATCAGCTGCTGTGGGTGATGAGCCCCGGCAAGCTCGCTCATGCCCAGGTCGGGGCGTGACCGCCCGTGACCACGCGTCGTGGCTGCGTCGCTCGCTGCGGGGCCTGAGGTCGAGCCGCGCCCCACACGATCGGGTCGTGCACGCATTGGTGACGGTCATCGTGGCGGGCGACAGCCACGGGCTGGAGCGGATGCTGCACCCTGGGGTCGCGCTGACCGTCGACGGCGGAGGGAGGGTCCCCGCCCCCGCGACGGTGCTCGAGGGCGCCACCCGAGTGGGTGCCTACCTCGCCGAGGTGCTGTGGGCACCCGGGACGACGCTGCGCGTCGACGCCGTCAACGGGATGCCGGGAGTCGTCGTGTGCCGCGATGCCGGAGTCGCGGGAATCCTCGGCGTCCGGGTGCGCGATCGGCGCATCCTCGAAGCGTGGCTCGTGCTGAACCCCGACAAGCTCGCGCGGTGGAGCGGCGGCTGACCGTCTCACAGATCCGGTCCCGTCCCGGTCCTAGCTGGTGAGCGCGGCAGGCGCGCTCGACAACGAAAGGCACATCATGGCAAGGATCGTCGTCATCGGAGGCTCCGGACTGATCGGCTCGAAGGTCGTCGCGAAACTCGCCGCGCATGGCCAGGAGGCCGTTCCGGCATCCCCGAGCTCCGGCGTGAACACGATCACCGGCGAGGGCCTGGCCGACGTGCTGCGCGGCGCGGACGTCGTGGTCGACGTATCGAACTCGCCGTCGTTCGCACCCGACGACGTCATGCGGTTCTTCACGACCTCGACCAACAACCTCGTCGCAGGGGCGCGCGACGCCGGAGTCGGGCACTACGTCGCCCTCACGATCGTCGGCACCGACCGGCCCAACGACATCGCGTACTTCGCCGCGAAGGCCGCACAGGAGAGGCTGATCCGCGAGTCCGGCCTGCCCTACTCGCTCGTGCACGCCACGCAGTTCTTCGAGTTCATCGGCGGCATCGCCGAGGTCTCGGGCAAGGACGGCGCGATCCACCTGCCGGGCACTCTCATGCAGCCGATCGCGGCCGAAGACGTCGCCACGGCGGTGGCGCGCACCGCCGCCGGGGATCCACTCGACGGCGACATCGAGATCGCGGGTCCTGAGGTCATGGGGCTCGATGAGCTCGTGCGGCGCGGACTGGCGTTCCGAGGCGACGCGCGCGAGGTCGTGACCGATCCCGAGGCGCCGTACTTCGGCGCCCGCATGCAAGAGCGCACCCTCATGCCGATCGACGGTGTGCAGGTGTTCGCGACGACCCTCGACGAGTGGCTCCCGGCCAACCCGCCGCGTTCGTAGCCTTTCCCACAAGCGAAGCGCCCCGAGCTTATCGGGGCGTTTCGTCATTGCGGGTCAGCGATCGAGGGGAGGGTGCGCGGGCGTGGCGCCGGCGGAGGCGGGACCTCCTTCGCGGCGATGATCGCGCCGCGGGGGATGCGTTCGACGCCGCGCTTGCCGTCGACCACGACGGTCGCGGCATCCGCGCTGAGCAGTTCGCCCAACGCATCGGTCGCCTGCCCGCTGGGGAGGATGTACCGCACGACCACCCGGTGGCCGGGTTCGGGGAGGTTCACCAGGCGCCGGGGGCGTAGTCCTTGAGGAACACCCCGAAGACGTCTTCGCCGGCCTCGCCGCGCACGATCGGGTCGTACACGCGGGCGGCGCCGTCGACGAGATCCAGCGGGGCGTGGAAGCCCTCCTCGGCCAGGCGCACCTTCGTCGGGTGCGGGCGCTCGTCGGTGATCCAACCGGTGTCGACACTCGTCATGAGGATCCGGTCGGTCTCGAACATCTCGCGGGCGCTCGTGCGGGTGAGCATGTTGACCGCGGCCTTGGCCATGTTGGTGTGAGGGTGCCCGGGACCCTTGTAGCCCCGGTTGAACACGCCCTCCATCGCGCTCACGTTGACGATGTACGTGCGGCGGGCGCTCGACGCGGCCAGCGACGGCCGCAGCTTCGACACGAGCAGGAACGGCGCCGTGGTGTTGGCCAGCTGCACCTCGAGCATCTCGAGCGGATCGACCTCTTCGACGCGCTGCACCCACGAGTTGCTGTGGTCGAGGTCGGGGATGAGCCCGCCGGCGTCGATCGCCGTTCCGGCGGCGAGCCGCTCCAGAGAGCTGGAGCCCGCCGCCATCGCCTGCTCGGTGAGCTCATCGGCACGCGAGGCGGCTGCTGCCAGGATCGGGTGCGCCGTCACCGAGCGCTCGAGCGCCTGGGGGTGGCGGTCGTTCGTGTGCCCGAAGGTGACGAGCTCGGGCAGGGGGCCGTTCGGCAGCGGCGCCAGCTC
>NZ_JBQCIP010000131.1:0-6078 GCF_051953575.1 Microbacterium sp. | reverse complement strand
CCCGCCCCCGGCCCCCCGCCGCCGGGTCGGGGGGCGGGCGCCCGCGGGCCCCGGGGCCGCCCGGGGCGGGCCCCCGCCGCGGGGGCCCCCCCACGTCGCCCTGCAGTGCGAGGACGCCGACGCGCGCCACCGTCACCAGCCGCGCTCAGCGAGCCGGTGCGGGGCCGGGAGATCGGCGACGTTGATGCCGACCATCGCCTCGCCGAGGCCGCGGGACACGTCGGCGATCACCTGCGGGTCGTCGTAGAAAGTCGTGGCCTTCACGATCGCGGCGGCGCGCTCGGCGGGGTTGCCGGACTTGAAGATGCCCGAGCCGACGAACACCCCGTCGGCGCCGAGCTGCATCATCATCGCGGCGTCGGCGGGCGTGGCGACGCCGCCGGCGACGAACAGAACGACGGGGAGCTTGCCGGTCTCGGCGACCTCCGCGACGAGCTGGTACGGCGCCTGCAGCTCCTTGGCCGCGACGTAGAGCTCGTCCTTGCTCATGGAGCGCAGCGCGTTGATCTCGGCGTTGATCTTGCGGATGTGCTTGGTCGCCTCCGAGACGTCGCCCGTGCCGGCCTCGCCCTTGGAGCGGATCATCGCGGCTCCCTCGTTGATGCGGCGCAGCGCCTCACCGAGGTTGGTGGCGCCGCAGACGAACGGCACGGTGAAGTTCCACTTGTCGATGTGGTTGACGTAGTCGGCGGGCGAGAGCACCTCGGACTCGTCGATGTAGTCGACGCCGAGCTGCTGGAGCACCTGGGCCTCGACGAAGTGGCCGATCCGGGCCTTCGCCATGACGGGGATCGAGACGGCCTCGATGATGCCGTCGATCATGTCGGGGTCGCTCATGCGCGACACGCCGCCCTCGGCGCGGATGTCGGCGGGCACGCGCTCGAGCGCCATGACGGCGACGGCGCCGGCATCCTCGGCGATCTTGGCCTGCTCGGGCGTGACGACGTCCATGATGACGCCGCCCTTGAGCATCTCGGCGAGGCCGCGCTTCACGCGGTCGGTTCCCGTGTCGGCAGTGGTCACGAGGTTCTCCCTTGGCTGGAAACTCGACGGTCGGGGCCGTCGAAGGATGAGATCAGGACAACACGAGCATTGACCTAGGCCAAAAGATAGCATGGTCTGCGTCCTACAATCGGCGGACCGGCGAAGACCAGGGACGGTGCCATGACCTCCGACATCCGCGGCCGATCCGCGACCGAGATCGCCGACAGCGTGCGCGCACTCATCGAGCGCTCACGGCTGCGTCCGGGCGATCCGCTTCCACCCGTCCGGTCGCTCGCCGATGAGCTCGGCGTCAACCGGAACACGGTCGTGGCCGCCTACCGTCAGCTCACGCAGGCGGGCGTCGTCGTGACCCGCGGCCGCGGCGGGACGCGCGTGGCGGACCTCTCCCCCGTCGCGCAGGAGGGCTTCGCCGCCGACAGCGTGCTGCGCGACGTCGGCACGGGCAACCCCGATCCGGACCTCATTCCCGACATCGCGCCCGCACTCGCGCGCATGGCCGGGCGTCCGGTCCTCTACGGCGAGCCCGTGATCGATCCGGGGCTGGAGGCCTGGGCGCGCGGCTGGATGAGCGACGGACTCCCTGCCGAAGAACTCCGCCTGACGATCACGAGCGGTGCGGCCGACGCCGTCGAGCGGCTGCTCGCCCAGGCGCTCACCCGCGAGGACGCGGTGGCGCTGGAGGACCCCTGCTTCCTCACCAGCATCCACACCGTCCGCATCGGCGGCTACCGCCCGGTGCCGGTGCCCGTCGACGACGAAGGGATGACCGTGGCAGGGCTGCGCGCCGCCCTCGAACAGGGAGTGCGCGCCGTCGTACACACGCCGCGCGCCCAGAATCCGACGGGTGCGAGCCTGTCGGCAGACCGTGCGGCGCAACTGCGCGACGTCCTGCGCGACCACCCCTACGTCCTCGTGATCGAGGACGACCACTTCTCGATGCTGTCGCGACAGCCCTTCCACTCGCTGATCTCGCCCGACCACCGTCGCTGGGCTCTCGTGAGGTCCGTGTCGAAGTTCCTCGGACCCGACATGTGCCTGGCGGTGACGGCATCCGATCCCGAGACGGCGGAGCGCCTCGCGATGCGTCTCACGCCGGGCACCACCTGGGTGAGCCACCTTCTGCAGCGGCTGACGCATGCGCTGGTGACGGATGCCGCCACCGCCGCGTCGATCGATCGCGCCGGGGCGCACTACGCGGCGCGCAACGAGGCGTTCGTCGCGCGCCTGCAGCAGAACGGCCTCGACGCCGAGCCGGGCGACGGTCTGAACCTGTGGATCCCCCTGCCGGTGCCCGCGCGTGCCGTCTCGGAGCAGCTCATGCGTCGCGGCTGGCTCGCACGCCCCGGCGACGAGTTCATGCTCGCCGGCGACGAGCCCTCGCACCGCCTGAGGCTCACCGTCCACGATCTCGACGACGATGCCGCCGCGCAGCTCGCGGCCGATCTCGGGGCCGCGGTGGCCGCCGTCGGCGGCCGGGTTCGCCTGCGGGAAGTGGGATGATCGACCGGTGAAGATCCTCTCGATCCAGTCGGCAGTCGCATACGGCCATGTCGGCAACTCGGCAGCCGTGTTCCCGCTCCAGCGCATCGGCGTCGAGGTCATGCCGGTGTACACGGTCAACTTCTCGAACCACACCGGGTACGGCGCATGGCGCGGCCCGATGATCAGCCCCGACGACGTGCGTGAGGTGATCCTCGGCATCGAGGAGCGCGGTGCGTTCCCGCAGATCGACGTGGTCCTCTCGGGCTACCAGGGCGGCGAGGGCATCGCCGACGTGATCCTCGAGGCCGTCGCACGGGTGAAGGAGGCCAATCCCGACGCCGTCTACGCGTGCGACCCGGTGATGGGCAACGCGAAGTCCGGCTGCTTCGTGGCGCCGGCGATCCCGGTGCTTCTGCGCGACCGCGTCGTGCCCGCCGCCGACATCATCACGCCGAACCAGTTCGAACTCGGATACCTGACCGAGACCGAGCCCGCCGACCTCGAATCGACGCTCGCCTCGGCCGACCTCGCGCGCGAGATGGGCCCGCGCACCGTGCTCGTCACGAGCGTCGAGCGCCCGGACCGCCCCGACGACACGATCGAGATGCTCGCCGTCACCGACGACGGCGCGTGGATCGTGCAGACCCCGCGCATCCCCATGAAGGCGAACGGCTCGGGCGATGTGACGGCCGCGCTGTTCACCGCGCACTACCGTCGCACCGGCGACGCTGCCGACGCGCTCGCGCGCACCACGTCCAGCGTGTTCGACCTGCTCGAGCGCACGCACGCCTCCGGTGAGCGCGAGCTGCAGCTCATCGAGTCGCAGGACGCCTACGCGAACCCGCGGCTGCAGTTCGCCGTCCAGCAGGTGCGCTGACAGGGGATGAGAAGGGGATGCCCGCGGGCATCCCCTTTCTCATCGGTTCACGCGTTCCACGCGTCCGAGACCGCGCGCCGCACCTCGCCGAGCAGCTGCGGGAGCGCCTTGGTGCGGGCGATGATCGGGAAGAAGTTCGCGTCGGACGCCCACCGCGGCACGATGTGCTGGTGCAGGTGCTCGTCGACACCGGCGCCGGCGACATGGCCCTGATTCATGCCGATGTTGAAGCCGTCGCATCGCGAGACCTGGCGCAGCACCCTCATGCCCTGCTGGGTGAGCGCTCCGATCTCGGCGACCTCTTCGTCCGTCGCCTGGTCGTACGTCGCGATGTGGCGATACGGGCACACCAGCAGGTGGCCCGAGTTGTACGGGAACAGGTTCAGCAGGGCGTACGCCGTCCGCCCGCGGAAGACGATCAGGCCGTCCTCGTCGGACTTGCGCGGCGCCTCGCAGAACGGGCACTCCTTGCGCAGCACCTCGGGGCCCGCCTGGATGTAGGCCATCCGGTGCGGCGTCCACAGGCGCTGGAACCCGTCAGGCACGCCCGCGAACGAAGCGGCGTCGACGAGGGCCGGGTCGGGAGCGTCTCCCTCGGGGAGGCCCGACCCGGCCTCGTCGACGGAGCTCACGCGAAGTCCTCCGCGGAGTTCACCAGGGCGTGCGAGGCGATGGCCTCGCGGACGCGGCGCACCGCGTCGGCGATGGGGACGCCGTTCTCCTGCGACCCGTCGCGGAAGCGGAACGACACCGTGCCGGCGGCCTGGTCCTGGGCGCCCGCGATGAGCTGCAGCGGCACCTTCTGGGTGGTGTGGGTGCGGATCTTCTTCTGCATCCGGTCGTCGGAGTGGTCGAGCTCGGCCCGCACCCCTTCGGACTTCAGCAGGTCGATGACCTCGCCGAGGTAGTCGGCGAACTCCTCGGCGACCGGGATGCCCACGACCTGCACCGGCGACAGCCAGACCGGGAATGCGCCGGCGTAGTGCTCGAGCAGGATCGCGAAGAACCGCTCGATCGAGCCGAACAGCGCGCGGTGGATCATGATTGGCCGCTTCTTCTGGCCGTCCCGGTCCGTGTACTCCAGCTCGAACCGCTCGGGCAGGTTGGGGTCGACCTGGACGGTCGACAGCTGCCAGGTGCGGCCGATGGCGTCACGGGTCTTGAGGTCGATCTTCGGACCGTAGAACGCCGCCTCGCCGGGGACCTCGGTCAGCTTCAGCCCGCTGGCGACCGCGACGTTGCGCAGCGCGTTCGTCGAGTACTCCCAGAACTCGTCCGAGCCGATCCACTTGTCCTTCTCGTCGTCGCGCATCGACAGCTCGAGCTCGAAGTCGTCGAGACCGAAGTCGCGGAGCATCGAGATGACGAACCCGAGCACGCGGGTCGCCTCGCCCTCCAGCTGCTCGGGGGTCACGAACAGATGCGAGTCGTCCTGGGTGAAGCCGCGCACGCGGGTGAGGCCGTGCAGGGCGCCCGAGAGCTCGTTGCGGTATACCGTCCCGTTCTCGGCCAGGCGCATCGGCAGATCGCGGTAACTGCGGGCGCGCTCCTTGTAGATCAGGATGTGCATCGGGCAGTTCATGGGCTTCAGGTAGTAGTCCTGGCCCTGCTTGGTGATCTCGCCGTTCTCGTCGCGCTCCTCGTCCATCACGATGGGCGGGAACATGCCCTCCTTGTAGGTGACGAGGTGGTTCGACGTCAGGAACAGGTCCTGCTTCGAGATGTGCGGGGTGTACACGTAGGTGTAGCCGCCGGCGATGTGACGGCGGCGGGCGTGCTGCTCCATCTCACCGCGCACGATGCCCCCCTTGGGGTGCCACACCGACAGGCCCGAGCCGATCTCGTCGGGGAACGAGAACAGGTCGAGGTCCTTGCCGAGCTTGCGGTGGTCGCGCTTGGCCGCCTCTTCCAGGCGGGTCTGGTAGGCGCGCAGCTCATCCTTCGACGGCCAGGCGGTGCCGTAGATGCGCTGCAGCTGCGGGTTCTTCTCGCTGCCGCGCCAGTACGCGCCGGCCACGCGCTGCAGCGCCCAGCCGTTGCCGATCAGGCGGGTGTTGGGCAGGTGCGGGCCGCGGCAGAGGTCCTTCCAGACCGTCTGGCCGTCGCGGTCGACGTTGTCGTAGATGGTCAGCTCGCCCGCGCCGACCTCGACGGAGGCGCCCTCGGTCTTCTCCGCCCCGCCGCCCTTGAGTCCGATCAGCTCGAGCTTGAACGGCTCGTCGACGAGCTCGGCGCGCGCCTCTTCGTCGGTCACGACACGGCGGACGAAGCGCTGGCCCTCGCGGATGATGCGCTGCATCTCCTTGTCGATCGCCTTCACGTCTTCGGGGGTGAAGGGATGCTCCACGCCGAAGTCGTAGTAGAAGCCGTCGGTGATGGGCGGGCCGATGCCGAGGTTGGCCTGGGGGTTGATGCGCTGCACGGCCTGCGCCATCACGTGCGCGGTCGAGTGGCGCAGGATCGCCAGCCCGTCGGGGCTGTCGATGGTGACCGGCTCGACGGCATCCGTCTCGGTCACCACCGTCGCGAGGTCTTTCAGTTCGCCGTTCACCCTCAGCGCGACCACGGATCGGTCGGGGAACAGGGCGAAGCCGTCAGCGGGATAGGGCACAGCGTCAGTCACGGAAACTCTCCTGGGAATGGCTCGGATCAAGGCTACTCAGCTTCGGGCGCACGCCGCGCCCCGCCCGCTCAGGCGTCGAGCGTTCGCGTGA
>NZ_JBQCIP010000130.1:0-28949 GCF_051953575.1 Microbacterium sp. | reverse complement strand
GGGATGGAGCGGCTGTACTCGGGCGTGATGATGAGGATGCCGTCGGCGTCCTCGATCGCCTTCTTGAAGTCGCGCGCGACCTGCGGGTAGTCGGCGTCGTGGTCGGGCGAGTAGAACGGGAGGTCCGCGATCGGGATCTCGACGAGGGTCGTGCCCTCGGGGGCGAGGCGCTCGAGGGCCTTCGCGAGACGACGGTTGATCGACGTCGACGAGATGCTGCCGACGATGTAGCCGATGGTGCGGTCGGTCATGTGTCCTGCTCCTTGAAAACAAAAGGCGTCCCCGTCGGGATCCACCGTGGACGTTCCACTTCCATGCAAACACATGGATCCGGGATCTATTCCGACGTATGCACATCGGCGTCACATCTCCCCCTCGCCGCCCGTCGTCTCCCCCTCGCGGGGGAGGCGTCCGCCCCACGGTGCGCCGTAGCTTCGGAGTACGACGAAAGGGGATCAGATGCTGCAGCTGAGCGGTGTCACCAAGAGCTACGGCGGACGCCGGGCGCTCGACGGCGTGTCGTTCGACGTGCGACCGGGCCGCCTCACCGGCTTCGTCGGCGGGAACGGCGCCGGCAAGACCACGACGATGCGCATCGTTCTGGGAGTGCTGGCCAAGGACGCCGGCACCGTGACGCTGGACGGCGCCGAGGTGACGGCATCCGACCGCCGACGCTTCGGCTACATGCCCGAGGAGCGCGGCCTCTACCCGAAGATGAAGGTTCTCGAGCACATCGTGTACCTGGCGCGCCTGCACGGCTTCTCGAAGGCGGATGCCACGACCCGCGCCCGAGCGCTGCTCGAACAGCTCGGGCTCGGCGAGCGGCTGAACGACAACGTCGAGACCCTCTCGCTCGGCAACCCGCAGCGCGCCCAGATCGCCGCGGCTCTCGTGCACGACCCCGAGGTGCTGCTCCTCGACGAGCCGTTCTCGGGCCTGGACCCGCTCGCCGTCGACGTGGTGGCCGGCGTCCTGCAGGAGCGCGCGAAGGCCGGCGCCGCCGTGCTGTTCTCGTCGCACCAACTCGACGTCGTCGAGCGGCTGTGCGACGACCTCGTCATCATCGCGGGCGGCACGATCCGCGCGGCAGGGGCCCGCGACGCGCTGCGCGCCGAGCACTCGACGCGCCGCTTCGAGCTGGTCTCGGCCGGCGACGCCGGGTGGCTGCGCTCCGAGCCCGGCGTCGAGGTGCTCGACTTCGACGGCGGCTACGCCGTGTTCGACGCCGACAGCGACGAGACCGCGCAGCGCGTGCTGCGCCGGGCGGTCGCACAGGGGGACGTCGCAAGCTTCGCGCCCCAGCATCCCTCCCTCGCCCAGATCTTCAAGGAGGTCATCCAGTGAGCACCGCACCTGCGAACACCGGGCTCGGCGCCCCGCAGGCCATCTGGCTCGTCGCCGAACGCGAGATCGCGTCGAAGCTGCGCAGCAAGGCGTTCGTGATCTCGACGGCGATCCTGCTCCTCGGTGCCCTCGCGCTGGTGATCTGGGGCGGCTTCCAGGCCGCCAACCAGACCGGCACGCCGGTCGCCGTCACCGCGGACGCCCAGCAGTACGTGCAGGACGTCCCCGGCCTGGAGGTGACCGACGTCGCCGACAAGGCCGCCGCCGAGGCGCTCGTCAAGGACGGCACCGTCGATGCCGCCGTGGTCGGCGATCCGTCGTCGCCGATGGGCTTCGCGATCGTCGCCGACGACTCGGCCCCCACGCAGCTGATGCTGTCGCTCGCGCAGCTGCCGCCGGTCGAGCTGCTGAACCCCGAGGGCGGGGCGGCCGCGGCGCTCGGCTACATCGCCGCGATCGGATTCGGCATCGTCTTCCTGCTGGCCGCCTCGCTGTTCGGCAGCACCATCGCGCAGAGCGTCGTCGAAGAGAAGCAGACGCGGGTGGTCGAACTGCTCATCTCGGCCATCCCGGTGCGGTCGCTGCTCGCGGGCAAGGTCATCGGCAACACGATCCTCGCCATGGGGCAGATCCTGGTGCTCGCCGGGATCGCGATCATCGGCCTCACCGTGACCGACCAGACCGCGCTGCTGCAGGGGCTCGGCGCGCCGATCGCGTGGTTCGCGATCTTCTTCCTGTTCGGGTTCATCCTGCTCGCGTCGCTGTTCGCCGCGGCCGCGTCGATGGTCTCGCGTCAGGAGGACATCGGATCGACCACGATGCCGATCACGATGCTGATCATGGCCCCGTACTTCCTGGTCATCTTCTTCAACGACAACCCGCTGGTGCTGACGATCATGTCGTACGTGCCGTTCTCGGCGCCCGTGGGCATGCCGATGCGCATCTTCCTCGGTCAGGCGCAGTGGTGGGAGCCGCTCGTGTCGCTCGTGATCCTGGTCGCCACGTGCATCGCGGCGATCCTCGTCGCGGCGCGCATCTACCAGAACTCGCTGCTGCGCATGGGCGGTCGCGTCAAGCTGACGGAGGCCCTGGCGGGCTGACGCACGCGGTTCGGGATCCTTCGGCGGATGCCTCGGCCAGGCGCTTCGGCGCCGGGCCGAGGCATCCGGCACGCCCCGCCCGCCTCGACTCACTCCCCCAGCATCTGGGGCGTCATCACGCCGACCGAGATGACGTTGCCCGCCGGGTCGCGGAACCACGCCATGTCGGGCCCGCCCATGAAGCCGCGCGAGATGCCCTTCTCGTCGGTGCCGTAGTCGGGGTCCGTGTAGATCTTCGTCACGACGCCTCGCGCGTTGAGGTCGTCGACTGCTGCGTCGACATCGTCGACCCCGAAGTTCAGGATCGTGAACACCGCCGGCTCATGATCCTCTTTCGGGTAGACGAAGACCGTGCCGCCCGCGGGCAGCTTGAACGTGAAACCTCCGCCCATCTCCTCCCAGACGGTGACGTCGAGCCCCAGGGTGTCTCGGTAGAAGGCCACGGCTTCGTCGATGTCGGGGACGGCGAAGCTCGAATACGCCCGTTGTGTGGTGAACATCTCATCCTCCCAGTGATCGTTCCCGACTCAACGATCCTCTTGCCCCGGAGAGCTGTCCAGGGGTGCTCGCGCGCTCCTGCCTACTGCCGGACGCCCGGCGTAGACTCCCGGCATCCGCACGAACCGAGACAGCGAAGTGACAGTCAACGGGCGGCAGGTCCCGCTCGCCGGCACGGTGCCGCACGCCACCGCGCTGGACTGGCTGCGCAGCGCGGGGCTGACCGGGGCCAAGGAGGGCTGCGCCGAGGGCGAGTGCGGTGCGTGCGCGGTGCTGCTGGCCACCGAGGGGCCCGACGGCGGCACCGCGTGGACACCGGTGAACGCCTGTCTCGTGCCCGCGCACGCGCTCGACGGCCAGGAGGTCGTCACCGCCGAAGGACTCGGCACGCCCGAGGCGCTGCACCCCGTCCAGGAGCGGCTCGCCGCGGCGGGCGGCTCCCAGTGCGGGTACTGCACGCCGGGGTTCGCCTGCGCCATGGCGGGCGAGTTCTACCGGGCCGGTCGAGCACCGGCCGACTCCGACGGCCCCGCCCCGTCCGATCCCGAGCACGGTCCGAACGGCTTCGACCTGCACGCACTGAGCGGCAATCTGTGCCGCTGCACCGGGTACCGCCCGATCCGCGACGCCGCCTTCGAGCTCGGGATGCCGCAGCCCGGCGACCCGCTGAAGCGCCGGCTCGCCGGCACCCCGCCCCCACCCGCCGCGACCGATGTCGAGATCGACGGTGCGCGCTTCGTGCGGCCGCGGACACTCGCCGAGGCGCTGCGGATGCTGCGCGACGAGCCGGACGCCGTGCCCGTGGCCGGCTGCACCGACTGGGGCGTCGAGGTGAACCTCCGCGCCGCCCGGGCGCGACTCGTCCTGGCGATCGACCGGGTACCCGAGCTCCGGGCGATCACGGTGTCGGACGAGGCCGTCGATATCGGGGCCGCTGCGACGCTGAGCGAGCTCCAGCGACGGCTCGCCCAGGAGGTTCCGCTCCTCGGGCAGCTGCTGCCGCAGTTCGCGTCGCGGCTCATCCGCAACCGGGCCACCCTGGGCGGCAACCTCGGCACGGCGTCGCCGATCGGCGACGCGGCGCCGGCGCTGCTGGCGCTCGGCGCCACCGTCGTGCTCGTGTCGGAAGACGGCGGCGAGCGCGAGGTCGACCTGGCCGACTACTTCACCGGCTACCGCAAGACCGTCCGCCGCCCCGACGAGCTGATCCGGTCGGTCCGTCTTCCCGCCGCGCCCGACACGCCCGCGAGCCGTCGTGAACGCCCGCCCGCCGGCAGAGACGACGACGAGCATTCGCGACGGCTCGGGCGGCAGCAGGCGGCGGAGCGGGTCACCGGGTTCCACAAGGTCGCCAAGCGGCGGTTCGACGACATCTCGTCGGTCGCCGTCGCGGTCGTGCTCGACATCGAAGACGGCGTCGTCGGCGCGGCACGTATCGGGCTCGGCGGCGTGGCCGCGACGCCCCTGCGGGCGTACGCCACCGAACGGGCGCTCGTCGGCCTTCCGTGGGACGCGCGGACAGTGGCGGAGGCATCCGTCGTTCTGCAGGGCGAGGGCACCCCGCTCACCGACCACCGCGCCAGCGCCGAGTACCGGGCGCGCATGCTGGGCACCGCCCTGCCCGCCCTGTACGCCTCGACCGCCGAGGCGGTGCGAGCATGAGCGGCCTCGCCGACCGCCCGCCCGACGCCGTCGTCGGGCGTCCCGCGGTGCACGAGAGTGCCGCGCTGCACGTCACCGGCGCCGCGATGTACACCGACGACCTGGCGGCGCGCGCCCACGGCGTGCTCACGGCATGGCCACTCCCGTCGACGTCGGCGCACGCCCTCGTGACGCTCGACGTCGAGCCGGCGTACGAGGTGCCCGGGGTGGTGCGGGTGCTGACGGCCGACGACGTGCCCGGCATCAACGACGCGGGTGTGAAGCACGACGAGCCGCTGTTCCCGTCCGAGGCGATGTTCCACGGTCACGCGCTCGCGTGGGTGCTGGGCGAGACGCCGGATGCCGCCCGCCGCGGCGCGGCGGCGGTCCGGGTGTCGTACGAGCAGCTGCCGTCGATCGTCACGGTGCGCGAGGCGATCGAGGCGGGCTCGTTCCAGGGCGCGTCCCCGACGATCTCGCGCGGCGACGTGGATGCCGCTCTCGCCGGCGCCGCCCACGTCCTCACCGGCGAGATCGAGATCGGCGGGCAGGAGCACTTCTCGCTCGAGACGCACGCCTCCTTCGCTGTCAGGGAGCCTGACGGCCGCTATCTCGTGGAGTGCTCGACGCAGCACCCGTCCGAGACGCAGGAGATCGTGGCGCACGTGCTCGGCATCCCGTCGAGCGAGGTGGCCGTCGAGTGCCTGCGGATGGGCGGCGGCTTCGGCGGGAAGGAGATGCAGCCGCACGGGTTCGCCGCGATCGCCGCGCTCGGCGCGAAGCTCACGGGCCGCCCGGTACGCCTGCGGCTGAACCGCACCCAAGACATCACGATGACCGGCAAGCGGCATCCTTTCCTGCTGGAGTGGCGCGCCGGCTTCGACGCCGACGGGATCCTCCGAGCTCTCGACGCCACGCTCACCTCGGACGGCGGCTGGAGCCTCGACCTGTCGGAGCCGGTGCTCGGCCGAGCCCTCGCCCATGTCGACAACGCCTACCGGATCCCGAACGTGCGCGCCCACGGCCGGGTCGCGAAGACGAACAAGCCGTCGAACACGGCGTTCCGCGGCTTCGGCGGGCCGCAGGGCGTGTTCGTGATCGAGGAGGTGCTCGGCCGCGCGGCACCGGTGCTCGGCATCCCTCCCCACGAACTGCGGGCGCGCAACTTCTACCGCCCCGGCGACACGACCCCCTACGGGCAGCCCGTCAAGGATGCCGAACGCCTGCCCGCGATCTGGGGGCGGCTGCGCGACGAGTGTGCGTTCGATGCCCGTCAGCAGGAGGTCGCACGCTTCAACGCCGCCCACGCCGATCGCAAGCGCGGGCTCGCGATGACGCCGGTGAAGTTCGGGATCTCGTTCACCTTCACGTCGTTCAACCAGGCCGGCGCCCTCGTCATCGTCTACAAGGACGGCTCGGTGCTCATCACCCACGGCGGCACCGAGATGGGCCAGGGGCTGCACACCAAGATGATGCAGGTCGCCGCGACCGCCCTCGGGGTTCCGCTGGAGTCGGTGCGGCTCGCGCCGACCCGCACCGACAAGGTGCCGAACACCTCCGCGACGGCGGCGTCGTCGAGCGCCGACCTCAACGGCGGCGCCGTCAAGGCCGCGTGCGAAGAGATCCGCGGGCGGCTCGCCGCGGTCGCCGGGCGCCTGCTCGGCGTCGACGAGCGCGACGTGCGGTTCTCGGGCGGTGTCGTCTCGGGACTCGGCGGCGGCCCCACCCTCACCTTCGCCGAGGTGGTCGGCGCCGCCTATCTGCAACGCGTGCAGCTGTTCGCCGCCGGCTACTACCGCACCGAGGGCCTGCACTGGGATGCGCAGCGCAACCAGGGATCGCCGTTCAAGTACTTCGCGTACGGCGCCGCCGCCGCCGAGGTCGAGATCGACGGCTTCACCGGCGCCCATCGCCTGCGGCGGGTCGACATCGTCCACGACGTGGGCGACTCGCTCTCGCCGCTGCTCGACGTCGGCCAGATCGAGGGCGGGTTCGTGCAGGGCGTCGGCTGGCTCACCATGGAGGAGCTGCGGTGGGACGACGGCGACGGGCCCGCGCGCGGCCGCCTGCAGACGCCGTCGGCGAGCACGTACAAGCTGCCGAGCTTCTCGGAGCTGCCCGACCAGTTCCACGTGCACCTGTTCGACGACGCCCGTGAGGACGGGGCGGTGTACGGCTCGAAGGCGGTCGGCGAGCCGCCGTTCCTGCTCGCCTTCAGCGCGCGCGAGGCGCTGCGCCAGGCGGTCGCGGCCTTCGGTCCCGCCGGTCATGTGGTCGAGCTCGGGTCGCCTGCGACGCCCGAAGCGGTGTTCTGGGCGATCGAGGCGGCCCGCGGTGCGAGAGGCACGGATGCCTCGGACGCCGGAGGGGGCGGGACCGCGTCGGAGTCCGTCGCGCCGCCGGCGGGGCCCACGCCGGCGGAGGCCGCGCCCGACGTGTCGGCGCCGCGGGGAGAGGCCGCCGAGACCGCCCCCTTGCCCGTCGCGGAGTGAGGCGGCGAAGTGGACTGGCTCGACGCCCTGCAGCAGCTGCGCGAGGCCCGCACGCCGGCCGTCGTCGTGACGCTCGCGATGGTGCGCGGTCACGCACCGCGCAACGGCGGCGCCAAGATGGTCGTCGCGCCCGCCGAGGCGTTCGGCACCATCGGCGGCGGCAACCTCGAGGCGACGGCGGTGTCACGGGCACGCGAGCTGCTAGCCGCCGGCGCGGGCGAACCCGAACTGCTCACCCTCACGCTGAGCGACAAGTCGGTCACCGAGTACGGCGTCCAGTGCTGCGGCGGCGAGGTGACGCTGCTGCTCGAACCCGTGCGCGTCGTGCCGTCGGTGGCGGTGTTCGGCATCGGGCACGTGGGGCTGGAGCTCGCCCGCATCCTGGCCCGTCAGCAGCTGGCCCTGCACCTCGTCGACTCGCGCGCCGACATGCTGACGCCCGATCGGCTCGCGCCCCTCGCCGACGCCGTCGCCGACCTGCAGGTGCACGTCGCCCCGGTGCCCGAGGCCGTGCTGCGCGAGCTGCCGCCCGGCACGCACGTCCTCGTCATGACGCACGACCACGCCGAGGATCTCGCGATCGTCGACCAGGCCCTGCGCATCGAGGGCATCGGCTCGATCGGGCTGATCGGCTCGCGTTCCAAGTGGGCCCGGTTCCGCGCGAGGCTGCAGGATGCCGGGCACGACGACGACGCGCTGGCCCGCGTCACGACGCCCATCGGCCTGCCCCAGGTCACCGGCAAGCAGCCCGCGACGATCGCCGTGAGCGTGGCCGCCGGCATCCTCCAGCTCATCGAAGTGCAGGCGGCCGCCGCCTCGCCCGGACGAGGTCAGTAGTCGATGCGGTCCGCCGTGCGGCGCCACTCGTCGAACGGCGCGACCCGCTGTGTGCCGGGCAGCGCGATCGTCGTCACCGGCATGATGTCGCGGTGCTCGGGGTGCCCGTCGAAGTACCGGTAGAACCGGGCGTCGTCGAAGCCGGCGGCCGCGGCATCGTCGCGGTCGGCGGCGAAGTAGACGCGGTCGATGCGCGCCCAGAGCGCCGTCCCGAGGCACATCGGGCACGGCTCGCAGCTGGTGTAGAGCACAGCGCCCGTGAGGTCGAACGTGCCGAGGCCGCGGCACGCGCGCCGGATGGCGGTGACCTCGGCGTGCGCGGACGGGTCGAGCTCGGCCGTGACACGGTTGACGCCCTCGAACACCTGCCCGTCGGTCGACACGACCAGGGCCCCGAACGGTCCGCCGTCGTTGCGGACATTCTCGGTCGCGATCTCGATGGCCCGCGCGAGGTACTGCGCCGGCGCCCTGTCGGTGGAGGACATCAGGCCTCCACCCTACGAGCGCGCGGTCCGCCGCGCATCACCCGTCACGGGTGTCACCGTTCGACGAGGATGCCGTCGGCGTCAGCCCACACGTGCCGCCCGGGGGTGAACGCGACGCCCGCGATCGTGACGGGCACATCCACCTCGCCGATGCCGGCCTTGGCGCTCTTGCGCGGGTTCGAGCCGAGGGCCTTGACGCCGAGGTCGAGAAGGGCGAGCGCCTCGCGGTCGCGGACCGCGCCGTGCACGATGAGGCCCGCCCACCCGTGCGCGACCGCCGAACCGGCGATGAGGTCGCCGACGAGCGCGGACTCCAGCGACCCGCCGCCGTCGACGACAAGGACGGCGCCGTCACCGGGCGTCGCGAGCAGCTCCTTGACGAGGGCGTTGTCGCGGTGGCAGCGCACCGTCCGGATCGCACCGTCGAACGCTCGGCGCCCGCCGAGGTCGTGGAACTGCAGGGCGAGCGAGTCGAGCTCGTCGCCGCGCTCGTCGTACAGGTCGGCCGTCGCGATCGTCATGCGCCCAGGCTAGGACGCGGTGCGTCCGCGCGCCGCCGTCCAGGAGACAGAAGTTCGCCCGGGATTCCGCGGCTGAGAAGTTCAGCGCGCCGCGGGCGGGTTGTCGTCGGGGTGAAGGGCGCTGAAGAAGGAGTACGTGTCGCCGTCGGCGTCGGGGCCGCGCTCCTTGAACTCGTTCACGAGCTCGTACAGCCGCTGCTGGAACTCCTCCCTGTGCGCGGCGTTGACCTTGAGCCCCATCCACGTCACGTCGAGCTCGTCGTCGGGAACGCCCTGGATCTGCTGCAGGAACGTCTCCACGAGCACGGGCGACCCGCCGGGCATCGACGTGCGCCACGACAGTCCGGTCGCGCGGTACGGCACCTCGCGAGCGCCCTGCGCGCCGGTCCGCTCGGGCTCGGCGGCGAGGTACCCGGTCTGCACGAGCGTGCGCACGTGGTGCAGCATCGTGCCCGGGTTCATGCCGAGCAGCTCCGCGAGCTCCTTGTTGGTGCGCGACTCGAACGCACACAGCCGCAGCACGCGCAGGCGCAGCGGCGAGCTGAGCGCGCGCATGCGCGCCTCGGCCTCAGGGTCGCCGTAATGCAGCTCGAGGCGGTCCTCGTGTGCGGTCACGCGCTCAGCGTACCCCTACTGATTGACAGAACTCAATCAGTGCCCCACACTGATTGGCATGTCCCAATCAGATGAGCCCCGCGCCGACGACGGCGCTCCCCAGGGGCTCGCGGCCGAAGCCCTCGCCGAAGCGCGGGCCGAGGCATCCGGTCCCCTCAGCAGCCGGGTCGACGACGCCGTCGAAGCGGATCAGGATGCCGCCGCGCCCGCATCCACCGACGCACAGCCCCACCACCCCAAGGGCTCGCTGTGGCGCGACCGCAACTTCCTCACGATGTGGACGGGCCAGGCGTTCAGCCAGTTCGGCTCGCAGATCACGGGCGTGGCGATACCGGTCATCGCGGTGCTGCTGCTGGATGCGACCGAGTTCGAGGTGGGCTTGCTCAACGCGGCCGAGGTCGCCGCATTCCTCATCGTGGGACTGCCCGCCGGCGCCTGGATCGACCGCATGCGCAAGCGCAACGTCATGATCCTCGCCGACGTCGTGCGCGCGGTCGCGCTCGCCAGCATCCCCGTGCTGTGGGCGTTCGGCCTGCTCCACATCTGGCAGCTCATGGCGGTCGGTCTCGTCATCGGCGTCGCCACCGTGTTCTTCGACGTGTCGTATCAGAGCATCATCCCGTCGCTCGTGCGCAAGGATCAGATCGGCGAGGCGAACGGCAAGCTCGAGTCCACGCAGCAGGTCGCGCATCTGGCCGGTCCTGCCATCGCCGGATGGCTCGTCGGCGCGCTCACCGCGCCGATCGCGATCCTCATGGACGCGGTCACCTACGCGATCTCGTTCGTCGCCCTGCTGTTCACCCGAGACCACGAGCAGCGCCGCGCCCCCGAAGACCACCAGCCGATCATGCGCGAGATCGCCGAGGGCCTGCGGTGGGTGTTCGGCAATCCGCTCCTGCGCCGCATCGTCGGCACCACGGCGGTGTCGAACTTCGCCAGCACGATCATGTACACGATGCTGCCGCTGCTGATCCTTCGCGAGCTGGGGCTCACCCCCGCGGCGATGGGCGTGATCTTCTCGCTGGGCGCCGTCGGCGGCGTGCTCGGCGCGATCGCGACGCCGCGCATCGTGGCCCGGATCGGCGAGGCGCGGGCGATCCCGGTGAGCGCGATCGCATTCAGCGTCTCGGGGGCCGCCGTGCCTCTCGCCGCGGTGTTCCCGGCGCTCGCGTTCCCACTGCTGGTCGTGCAGGGCTTCATCGCGAGCTTCACGGTGCTGCTCTACAACATCACGCAGGTGACGTTCCGGCAGCGGATCACCCCGCCGCGGCTGCTCGGCCGCATGAACGCCTCCATCCGGTTCGTGGTGTGGGGCGTCATGCCGATCTCTGCCTTGCTCGCCGGTGTGCTGGGGCAGTGGCTGGGCGTCGTGCCGACCCTGTGGATCGCGTCCGTCATCGAGCTCGCATCCGCGCTGTTCGTCGTGATCGGGCCGTTCTGGACCATGCGCGACCTGCCGTCCGCACCCCCCGAGCCGGCCTCCGCCTGACGAGCCAGGATGCCTCGGCCCGCCGTGCAGGGTCGGGCCGAGGCATCCGCTTCCGTGCGACCCTGCGTAACCCACCGCCCGATATCGCGCAATCCCGGTGCGGCGGCAGCCCCTCGCGTGCTTAGGTTGCTCCATGACGGCCCGCATCGTGTCGATCGGAACGGCGGTTCCTTCCACCGAGCTCCGGCAGGATGCGGTGCGCGACCTCTTCGGCGCGCAGCACAGCCTCGACCGGCTGACACAGCGACGCATCCGCGCGGTCTTCGACGCGGCCGACATCGAGCGGCGGCACACCGTGCTCGCCGAGCTCGCCGAACCCGGCACCGCCCCGGCTCCCGGCCGCCCGCGGTTCGTCGACCCGAGCGGCATGATCCTCTCGCCCACGACCGGCGAGCGCAACGACCTGTACATCGCGGTCGCCCCTGAGCTGGCCGCCCGCGCGGCTCGCGACGCCCTCGCCGGCAGCGGGCTCGACCCGTCGACCGTCACGCACGTCGTCACGGTGTCGTGCACGGGGCTGTTCGCTCCGGGCCTCGACCATCGGCTCGTGCGCGACCTCGGCCTGGCCCCGACCGTCGAGCGCTGTCACCTGGGGTTCATCGGCTGCGCGGCGGCACTGCCCGCCCTGCGGGTGGCCGCGGCGCTGGCCGGGACGCGTCCGGATGCCGTCGTCCTGGTCGTCTGCGTGGAGCTGTGCTCGCTGCACCTGCGGGCTTCGAGCGACCCGCAGCAGATCGTCGCGGCGTCCGTCTTCGCGGACGGCGCAGCGGCGGCGGTCGTCACCGCCGACCCCGCGACGGGGCGGCCCGGCGGCCTCGAACTCGGCCGCTCGGGATCGGCCCTCACCAGCGAGGGCGAGACCGATATGGTCTGGACCATCGGCGACCACGGGTTCGAGATGGTGCTGTCGGCCGAGGTGCCACGCATCATCGGGCGCGAGATCCGCGGTGCCGTCGGCCGGTTCCTCGGCGACGACGATCTGCCCGAGACATGGGCCGTGCATCCCGGCGGCCGCAGCGTGCTGGACCGCGTCGAGGCCGGGCTGGACCTGCCGCCCGAGGCGCTCGCGGCATCGAGGCGCGTGCTGCGCGACTACGGCAACATGTCGAGCGCGACGATCCTGTTCATCCTCGAGTCGCTCCTGCGCGACGACGGCGTGAGCGACGGGGCTCGCGTCGCCGCGCTGGCGTTCGGGCCGGGTCTCACGGTCGAGTCGGCGCTGCTGACGCGTCGGCGTCCGGAGCCGGACGCCGATGCTCCCGCCCGAGTCGCGCTGGCGGCATCCGCGTGAGCCTCGCCGTCCGCGACGACGACCTCGCGGAACTCATGGACGACCCGGCCTGCGACGAGGTCACGCTCGCCGCCACGCTGCGACGGTTCGGCACGGTCAACCGCCTCGTGTCGGGCTGGGGCACCGTGTACCGCACGCGGCTGCGCCCGAACCTGGCGCGGCTCGGCCGGCCCGCGCGCGTGCTCGACATCGGCTCGGGCGGGGGCGATCTCATCGCCCGCCTGGCCGCCGCCGCACATCGCGACGGCCTCGACGTGGCGTGGACCGGCATCGACCCCGATCCCCGCGCGCATGCCGTCGCGACAGCGCGCGGGCCGCTGCCCGGCGTGACCTTCCGCTGCGCGGATTCGGCGGCCCTGGTCGAGGAGCACGAGGCGTACGACGCGGTCCTGTCGAACCACGTGCTCCATCACCTGGGCGACGCCCTGCCCGCGTTCGCCGACGAGTCGCTCGCCCTGTCGCGCGGGATCGTGCTGCACAGCGACATCGCCCGGTCCCGCCGCGCGTACGCCCTGTACGCCGTGGGCATCACGCCGTTCGCACCCGGAACCTTCCTGCGCACGGACGGGCTGCGCTCGATCCGCCGCAGCTACACGCGGCCGGAGCTCGCCGCGGCGCTGCAGCGCGCGCAGCCGGATGCCTGGAGGGTCGACACTCCCGCGCCGTTCCGCCTCCTCGCCGTCGGGCGCGGCCGTGCGTGACGTCACGATCGTGGGCGCGGGCCCCGTCGGGATGCTGCTCGCCGGCGAGCTGACCCGCCGTGGCGTCGATGTCGAGCTCCTCGAACGCCGTCCCGAGCCCGGCACGGCCACCCGTGCCAGCGGCATCCACTCCCCCGTCCTGGCCGCCCTCGAGCCCTCCGGCGTCACCGACCGCCTGCTCGCCGACGCCGTGCAGGTCCGACGAGGCGAGGCGCGCAGCCGCGGCCGCCTGCTCGGCACCGTGCGATTCGGCGAGCTGCCGGCGCGCTTCCCGTTCGTGGCGACGCTGCCCCAGTCGCGCACCGAGGCCGTGCTCGGCGCCGACGCGCCCGAACCGCTGCGCGGCGCGCATGTGACCGCGGTGATCCCCCGGCCCGACGCGGTCGTCGTGCGCTCGAGGCTGCTCGGGCGGATCATCGAGTCCGAGAGCCGCCTGGTCGTGGTCGCCGCAGGGGCGAGCGGGCGCGACCTCGCGTACCGCCGCGGCGCGGTCGCCTCGCGCGAGTACCGCGACCGCTACCTGATGACGGATGCCGTCACGCCGGCGCGCGGCGACGACACCGTCGCGGTGGTCCACCTCGACCCCGACGGCGTCCTGGAGTCGTTCCCGCTTCCCGACGGCTGTCGCCGGTTCGTCGCGTGGGACGCACCCGGGGGCGACGACGCCCCCGACGCGCGCGCGGAGCGGCTGCGGGCCGCGCTGGTCCGGCGCGGCGAACCCGAGGCGGCGGCCGCCGTGACCGGCGCGACGTCGTTCGGCGTCCGCCGCGTCGTGGCTCCGCGACTGCGCAACGGCCGGATCTTCGCGATCGGCGACACCGCGCACGAGGTCAGCCCGATCGGCGGCCAGGGCATGAACCTCGGGCTGCTGGATGCCGTCACGCTCGCGCCGCTCGTCGCTTCGTGGATCGCCACCGGGGACGCCCCCGACGCGCGGCTGCAGCGGTGGGAGACCCGTCGCGTCGGCTCGGCACGGCGCGCAGCGGCGCTCGCGTTCGCCAACACCGCGCTGGGCCGCCGTCTCGGCGACGCCGATGTCGTGCGCCGTGGCGTCGTGCGAGCGATGCTGGCTCCGTCGACGGCGGCGATCTTCGCCCGGGCGTACGCAATGGGCTTCGACCTCGACGCGTGAGCGGCCGGCGTCAGGCGGCGAGCGCGCTGCCCGAGGCCACGAGCTGCGCGGCGAGCAGCAGCGCCGCCAGCATGACGAGCCGGAACAGCGCCCGTGTGGGCGGCCGGGCCACCGCCCGCCACGCGGTCGCGACGGCCACCACCACGACCGCGGCGAAGAATCCCCACGACACCGCCGACACGGTCGACAGGTCGCCGCCGCACGCGCCCCACAGCACCGACACCGCGCCGATCACGACGGCGGCCGCCGCGAGCACCGCGGACGTCCGCGGCCCGAGCCGGTGCGGCAGCCCCCGCACTCCGGTCCGCGCGTCGTCGTCGAGGTCGGGCAGCACGTTGGTGAGGTGCACGGCGGCGCCGAGCGCCGCACCGGCGGTCCACGCCCACCAGGCCGCGAACGCGGGGTCCGGCGCCGACAGCGTGGCCAGCGACGGGAAGACGCCGAAGCTGACGAGGAACGGCACGATGGACCATGGCGTGGACTTCAGCCCGGCGTTGTAGGAGAGCGCCGAGCCGAGGGCCAGGGCATGGGCCACCGGCATCCGCCACCCCAGCAGGCACGACAGCACCAGTGCCGCCGCCAGGAGGCCGGCCGAGGCTGCCCACGCGACGCCGAGCATCACATCGCCGCGCGCGATCGGCTTGTCGCGGCGCCCCACCTCGCGATCACGGGCGGCGTCGAACGCGTCGTTCGAGACGCCCACCGACAGCTGGCCTGCGAACACCGCGGCCGTCAGCACCGCGAGCCGCCAGGGCTCCAGCCCGGTCGCGATGCCGAGCGCGAGGGCGAGCGCCGTGACGACGAGGGTCGGCCCCGGATGCGATGAGCCCCACAGGGCGCGGACGGTGCGCACGCTCGATGCTCTCACGCGCTTCGGACGACGGGCGGAGCGAACCCGGGAATGACTCTCAGATACATGCGGTTGCATGGACGTGGGCCGACGGCGTCCCGCACATCGCACGACAGCAAGGAGACGCCCCCATGTCCGACCTCACCACCCGGACCGCCGAGACCGATGCCCCCATCATCGACGTTCTCGCCGAGCGCTGGAGCACCCGCATCTTCGACCGCGACGCCGTCATCGACGAGGACGCGCTCGCGAGCGCGCTCGAGGCAGCCCGCTGGGCGCCGACCGCGGCGAACACGCAGGCCTGGCGCGTCATCGTCGCCCGTCGCGGGACGGCCGCCCACGCCACCGTGCTCTCGTCCCTCGCCGGATTCAACAGCGCCTGGGCCGGCGACGCGGCAGCGCTCGTCGTCTTCGTGGCCGAGACCGAGCGCGACGGCAAGCCGATGATGTGGGCGCAGTACGACACCGGCCAGGTCGCCGCGCACTTCACCGTGCAGGCGCACGCGAACGGCCTGTCGACCCACCAGATGGGCGGCTTCGACCGCGAGGCGATCGCGGCCGGCTTCGGCCTCGGCGCGGAGTTCACGCCCGTCACCGTCATGGCCGTCGGCGAGCTCGGCGACATCCGCCAGGCCTCCGAAGAGCTGCAGGCGCGCGAGAACGCTCCCCGGGTGCGCCGCCCGGTCGCCGAGTCCGTCCTCGTGAACGACTGACGTCACAGCGGATTCGCGAAAGGGCAGAGTTTCGCCGCCGGCGCGGCGGAACTCTGCCCTTCGCGGTTCCTGGGTCAGTCGTCGAGCAATTCGGCCTCGATCACGTCGTCGTCCTCGGCCGGCGCCTCGGTCGCAGCGGGCCCGTCGCTCGTCAGCACGAGCTGCGAGCCGTCGGCCGCCACGTCGACGCGCACCACGTCGCCGTCGCGCACGCCGCCCGACAGCAGCGCCATCGCGAGGCGGTCCTGGATCTCGGACTGGATGAGCCGGCGCAGAGGCCGGGCACCGAACACCGGGTCGTAGCCGCGCTCGGCGAGCCAGGCGCGGGCGTCGGGCGTCACCGCCAGCGTGAGCCGGCGGTCCTTCAGCCGCCGCTGCAGCGCATCGACGGCGAGCTCCACGATCTGCGCCAGGTCGTCCTCGCTGAGTGCCGCGAACATCACGATGTCGTCGAGACGGTTGAGGAACTCCGGCTTGAACGCCTGCCGCACGATCGCCATCACGGAGTCGCGCTTCTGCTCGGTCGACAGCGTCGGGTCGATCAGGATCGGCGAGCCCAGGTTCGACGTCAGGATGAGGATGACGTTCGTGAAGTCGACCGTGCGACCCTGGCCGTCGGTGAGGCGGCCGTCGTCCATGACCTGCAGCAGCACGTCGAAGACCTCGGGGTGCGCCTTCTCGACCTCGTCGAGCAGCACGACCGAGTACGGACGCCGGCGGACGGCCTCGGTGAGCTGGCCGCCCTGCTCGTAGCCGATGTACCCGGGAGGGGCGCCGACCAGACGCGAGACCGAGTGCTTCTCGCCGTACTCCGACATGTCGATGCGCACCATGGCGTGCTCGTCGTCGAAGAGGAACTCGGCGAGCGCCTTGGCGAGCTCGGTCTTGCCGACACCGGTGGGCCCGAGGAACAGGAAGGAGCCGGTGGGGCGACCGGGGTCGCTGATGCCGGCGCGCGAGCGGCGGACCGCGTCGGACACCGCCTTGACGGCATCCTTCTGCCCGATGAGCCGCTTGCCGAGCTCGGCCTCCAGATGCAGCAGCTTCTCGGTCTCGCCCTGGAGCAGCTTTCCGACAGGGATGCCGGTCCACGCGGCGATGACCGCCGCGATGTCTTCGTCGGTGACCTGGTCGTTGACCATGCGGTCACCGGCAGGCTCTTCGCGCTCGGCGACGCCGAGCTCGCGCTCCAGCGCGGGGATCTCGGCGTACAGCAGGCGCGACGCCTTCTCGAGGTTGCCCTCGCGCTGTGCGCGCTCGGCCTCCATGCGGGCGGCGTCGAGCTTGGTCTTGAGGTCGCCGACGCGGTTGAGCGACGCGCGCTCGCGCTCCCAGCGGCCCTGCAGCTCGCCGAGGCGCTCCTGCTCGACCCGCAGCGTCTCGCGCAGCGTGGCGAGGCGCTCCTTCGACGCGTCGTCCTTCTCCTTCTTGAGCGCGAGCTCTTCGAGCTTGAGGCGGTCGACGTGCCGACGCAGCTCGTCGATCTCGAGCGGCGCCGAGTCGATCTCCATGCGCAGGCGCGACGCGGCCTCGTCGATCAGGTCGATGGCCTTGTCGGGCAGCTGCCGCGACGGGATGTAACGGTGGCTGAGGGATGCCGCCGCAACGAGTGCGGCGTCGGCGATGGCCACCTTGTGGTGCGCCTCGTAGCGCTCCTTGAGCCCGCGCAGGATCGCGACGGTGTCTTCGACCGTCGGCTCGCCCACGTACACCTGCTGGAAGCGGCGCTCGAGTGCGGCATCCTTCTCGATGAACTCGCGGTACTCGTTGAGCGTGGTGGCGCCGATGAGGCGCAGCTCGCCGCGGGCGAGCATGGGCTTGAGCATGTTGGATGCCGCGACCGACCCCTCGCCGCCGCCGGCGCCCATGAGCACGTGCAGCTCGTCGATGAAGGTGATGATCTTGCCGTCGGACTCGGTGATCTCTTTGAGGACGCTCTTGAGGCGCTCCTCGAACTGGCCGCGGTACATCGCACCGGCGACCAGCGCCGAGATGTCGAGGGTGACGAGCTCCTTGTCCTTCAAGGACTCGGCGACGTCCCCCGCCACGATGCGCTGGGCCAGGCCCTCGACCACGGCCGTCTTTCCGACGCCGGGTTCGCCGATGAGCACGGGGTTGTTCTTGGTGCGGCGGGTCAGCACCTGGCTGACGCGCCGGATCTCGCTGTCGCGCCCGATCACGGGATCGAGCTTGCCCTGGCGGGCGCGGTCGGTGAGGTTGATGCCGAACTGCTCGAGGGCGCTCTGCGCGTCCTCCTGTCCGGGCTGTTGTGTGGCGTTCATCTGTCTCCTGAAATCTGCGAGGCTAAAAGTTGAGCCGTCTTGGCTCAAGTTTACCAACTGACGGATGCCGCGGCAAGGCGTTCAGCGTTCGCGCGGCTCGGCGCGCAACTCGTCGCGGGCGTCGTCATACGCGCGGCGCAGCGCGGCGCCGACCCACTCCGAGCCGCGGTAGATGTTCGCCTCCCCCATCTCGGCGCGCAGGCCGCCCGCTTCGAGCTGCTGGATCACGCGCGCCTCGCTCACCACGAGCTTGAGGCTGGAGCCGACCGCGCGCAGCTCGTGCGCGTACCGGCGCAGCACCTCGACGAAGGCCAGTCCGACCTCGTCGGTCCCGCGCAGGCGCACGATCACGATCGACCGCGTCGACTCCGGCGTGACCGCCGGCAGCTGCCGCTCGAACGTCGGCGCACTCGCGAAGAACAGGCTGCCGTACGGCTGCAGCATGACGATCTCGCCCGGCGGCACGCGGTGCGGCGGGTCGATCTCGCGCATGCGGCCGTCGTCGGAGAACACGACGCGACGCACGCGCACCCGGTTGGACTGCTGGGCGACGAACATGATGATGCCGAGACCGACCCCCGTGAGCACGGCGAACTGCAGCGGGATCAGCAGGGTCAGCACGAACGTCACCGCCATCACGACGGTCGGCAGCGGCCCGCTGCGGATGACGGAGTACACGCGGCTCGGCTTGACGGCCGTCACGCCGACGACGATCAGCAGCCCCGCGAGAGCGGGCATGGCGATGTACGCGACGACGCCCGAGGCCAGCAGGATCACGAGCGAGGTCACCGCCGCGGCGACGAAGTACACGAGGCGGGTGCGTGCGCCGGCCGTGGCGACGAGCGTCGACCCCGACGACGAGCCGCCCACCGGCATGCCGCGGAACAGCCCCGACACGACGTTGCCGACGCCCTGGCCGACGAAGTCCCGCGACGTGTCGGACGGCTTGCCGTCGCGTGACGGGATCGCCGCCGACACACCGGCGCCCTGCACCATCGCGACGAACGCGAGCGACACCGCCGGCACGATCAGGAAGCCGACGTCGTCGAGGCTGGGCAGCACGGGCAGCGGCAGCGACCCGGGCACCGCGACGAGGTCGCGCAGCAGCACCACGGGGTTCGCCACCCAGATGTTCAGCATCACGGCCGCGATCGAGCCGACCACGACGGCGACAACGAGCCCCAGCGCTCCGACGCGCGTGTTCTGCAGCAGCACGATGAGCAGCACGGTGATCGCGCCGACCACGACGGCGGCCGCACTCCAGTCGAGCAGATGCAGGCCGAGGTCGAAGGTCTTCGCGATGCGGTTGTCGCCCTGCGCGTCATACCCCGTGAAGTTCGACAGCTGGCCCAGGACGATGTTGACCCCGACCGCGGTCACGAACCCCGTCATCACCGCGGTCGGCACGAAGCGCACGAGCCGGCCCGCGCCGAGCAGTCCCGCGGCGATCAGGATGACGCCGCTCATCATGGTGAGGGTGTAGAGCGCCCGGTCGGGGTCCGCGAGCGTCTCGAGCCCGGCATCCGACACGATGAGGGCCATGGCGCCCGTGACCTGCACCGTCATGAGCGCGCTGCTCGTGAACAGGGCCGCTCCGACCATCCCGAACAGGTGGCCGTAGAGCCCGGCGAGCGGGTTGAGCCCCGACAGCAGACCCTGCGCGAGGCCGTCCGGCACGCTCTCGACGCCGAGCGTCAGACCCGCGACGAGGTCGTGACGCAGCGTCTTGCGCGAGAACCACGACCGCGGATTCAGCCCCACGGTGCCACGGTAGCGAACGCTCGCGCGCCTGTCGCGGACCGTCCGCTACGCCACCGATTCGAGAGCGGATGCCGCGACCGCTGCCGTTCCGGCATCCACCAGCTCATCGTCCAGGCACGTCTCGTCGGTGCACGCGAACCGGGATCGGTACGCCGTCGGCGTCGTGCCGAGCACGCGGGCGAAGTTCTGGCGCAGCACCGCGGCCGAGCCGAAGCCGCTCTCGTACGCGATGCGGTCGAGGCCGAGGTCGGTCTTCTCGAGCAGGCGCTGTGCATGGATGATGCGCTGGCGGGCGAGCCACGCGGCGGGCGTCGCACCGTGGTCGGCCTTGAAGCGCCGGGCGAACGTGCGGGGCGACATGTGCGCCTTCGCCGCCAGCTGGTCGACGGTGAGGTCGAGGCGCAGATTGTCGAGCATCCAGTCGGTGACCGGCGCGAGAGACAGCGACGTGGTCGCGGGCAGCGGGCTGTCGATGAACTGCGCCTGGCCGCCGTCGCGCTGCGGGGGCACCACCATGCGGCGGGCGATCTTGTTGGTGAGCTCGGCGCCCAGCTCCTGCCGCAGCAGGTGCAGGCAGGCGTCGATGCCCGCCGCCGTGCCGGCGCTCGTGATGATGCGGCCGTCCTGCACGTAGAGCACATCGGGGTCGACGTCGATCGCGGGGTACATCGAGGCCATGATGTGCGCGTACATCCAGTGCGTGGTCGCCTTGCGGCCGTCGAGCACGCCCGCCTCGGCGAGGATGAACGACCCGCTGCACACGCTGAGCAGCCAGGCGTCGCGCGCGGCCGCCGCTCGCACGGCATCCCGGACGCGGGGGTCGGAGCGCCCCCAGTACTCGCGGGGCGTGGGGCACACGACGACGAGGTCGGCCTCGTACGCGAACGACAGGTCGTTGTCGACGTTGATCGAGAAGCCGAGCTTGGACTGGACGACGCCCGGCTCGGCGGTGACGACGCGGAAGTCGAAGTTGGGCACGCCGTCCTCGGACCGGTCGAGCCCGAACGCCTCGCAGGCCACTCCGAACTCGAACGGCGCGAAGCCGTCCATGACGATGCACGCGACGGTGTTCATCGGGATCCTCCTCGGGCTGCGGCGCCGGCAGAAAGCGTGGCAGTTTTCGTACGATGCATGTCCATCCTGCCACTCGTGGCAGTTCTATGGCAAGCGTAGCGTTTCTGCCATGTTCCTGATCATCGTTCTCGCCGCACTGTCGGCCTGGGCACTCGCCTCGACCGTCGTCGCTCTCCGCAGCGACGGCTACCGCCGGGTGCCCACCGACCGCACCCGCCTCCCCTGACGCCCAGCGGCCGCGCCGCACCGTCAGGCCGTCACACCCCGCACCGTCAGGCCCTCGCGCCCCGGCGCCGTCAGGCTCTGACGCGCTCGTACACCTCGACCATCGCCGCCGTCCGCGACGACTGACGGAACCGCTCGCGGACCGTCGGGTCGGGAGTGCGCGGCGTTCCGGCGGAGATGTCGGATGCCGCCACCCGCAGCGCCTCGGCCAGCGCGGCGATCGACGGGTCGGCGTGCTCGCCGTCGCCGACCGCCCAGAATCCGCCGCCGAGCTCGGCGGCCAGATCCGGATCGCTCACCACGGCGGGCGTGCCGAGCGACGCGGCCTCGAAGATCGTCATGCCCTGGGTCTCGAACCCGATGGAGGTCTGCACGACCGCGTCCGCCGCGGCGATGCGCCGTAGGGTCTCGGCGTACGACAGGCGTCCCGCGAACGTGACGACGGCGCGCGGCCGAAGCTTCTCGACGAGCCGCTGGGCGGCGCGCAGCTGCCCACCGCCGCCGATGATCTCGACATCGGCTTCGACGCCCGCGGCCGCGAGCGCTTCGAGGAACGGCAGCAGGCGCTTCTCGGGGCTCATGCGGCCGAGCCACACGAACCGCGGCGGCCCCGGCGCGCGGGCCTCCGGAGCCGTGGCCAGCGCCTCATCGAGCAGTCCGTCGTCGATGCCGTTCCAGATCACGTCGACCGCCGCAGGCGTGGGCGCGGCGTCGAGATCCGCCGGCACGCCACGGCGCCCCTGCGGCACCGCCCCGTGAGCCTCGAGCCGGCGCGCGAAGTGCGTCGACGGCGCGGTGACGGCATCCGAGCGGTTCGCCAGGCGCCGCAGGTACGCCCAGCCGTCGCGCCCCACCGGCTTCGCCTCCATGAACACTCCGAGCGCGCGGCGCTGCCAGGCATTGAGCACCCGCAGCACGAGCTTCGGGAACGGCGCCGTGGCCTCGATGCCGACATCCACGCGGTTGTGCATCGTGTGGATGACCGGCAGCGCGTGCCGTCGCGCGAACCTGTGGCCGATGAACGCCCCCCAGAAGTCGGCCTGCACGTGCACGACGTCGACGGGAGGACGACCCGTGTCTTCGAGCAGTCGCCGCAGGGCGGCATCCACCCGACGATCGGTGCGCGCACCGGGCCACGTCATCGAGTACTCGCGGTCGAACGTGATGGGGATCGACGGCAGGTCCAGGTACGACGGATCGTCCACGACCCCCCGCGACCTGGCACGACCGTGACGGGCCGGCGCGACGATCGTGACCGTGTGCCCCGCCTTCTCGAGGAAGCGGCGCTGCAGGCGCATCGACACCTGGGCCCCGCCCAGCGTCTCGGCATGCTGGTCGCCGAACATCACGACGTGCACGGCGGCCTACTCGGGCAGCGGCTCGTCGCGGTAGAGCGCCTCGAACGTGTCGAGCGTGCGCCGGATGTCGTGCACCTTGACGCCCTCGAGCGACGCCTGCTGCATGCGCACGCGCTCCTCCTGCGGCAGCGTCAGCACCGTGGTGAGCTTCTCTGCCAGATCGTCCACGTCGCCGGGGCGGAAGAGGTACCCGTTCTCGCCGTCGTGGACCAGGTGCGGCAGGGCGACGGCGTCGGCCGCGACGATCGGCAGACCCGAGGCCATCGCCTCCATGGTCGCGATCGACTGCAGCTCGGCGATCGACGCGATCGCGAAGACGCTCGCGTTCGTGAGCAGCGACCGCAGCTCGTCGTCGCTGGTGTGGCCGTGGAAGTGCACCCGCTCGGTGAGCCCGAGCTCTGCCGTCAGGTTGTCGAGGTTGCGGCGCTGGTCGCCGCTGCCGACGATGTCGAAGCGGACGTCGAGGGCGGGATCGAGCTTCGCGATCGCCCGCAGGATCACGCCGATCTGCTTCTCGGTCGTGAGGCGTCCGACGAACACGATCCGGTTGCCGTCGCGCGGCTCCAGGTCGGCCGTGTAGTTGCCCGCGTCGATGCCGCAGCTGATCGGGATGACGTTCTCGATGTCGATCGTCGACTCCAGGAAGTCCGCGGCCCGGCGCGTCGGCGTCGTCACCGCCCGCGTGAGGTCGAACGTGCGCTTGGCGTCGGCCCAGGCGAGCTTGACGACGACACGGTCCAGCGCGTCCGGGAGGGTCGTGAAGTCCACGATGTTCTCGGCCATCACGTGGTTGGTGGCGATGATCGGGATGCCGCGCTTGTGCGCCTCGCGGGCCAGCCCTCGGCCGATCACGATGTGCGACTGGATGTGCACGACGTCCGGCCGCACCTCGTCGAGGGTGCGGCGGGCATAGTGCTTCGACATCCACGGCAGCACGAACGTCAGCCAGTCGTGCGGCAGGAACCGCCAGGCGGGGAGGCGGTGCATCGTCATCGGCTCGCCCTCGATGACCTCCGTGAAGGTCCCGTTCTCGCGGTGCGTCTTGCTCGGCGCCATGACGTGGACCTCGTGACCCCGGGCGACGAGACCGGCGGCCAGGCGTTCGGCGAACCGCGCGGCACCGTTCACGTGAGGGAGGAACGTGTCGGCGCCGATCAGGATCTTCAGCGGGCGCGCGGAGGCGCGGGAGTTCTCTTGGGGCGTCGCAGGATCGGTCACGGATTGGGGGCCTTCTGTGCGGCGGGTGCGCGCGTGGGGCGGGGTCTTTGCGCGGCATCCACCTTACTTCACGTGCTCACGCGGCCTCCTCAGGAACGCGCCAGACCCGACCCGTACCCTGGGGGCATGTCCCGACTGCAGGCCGACGCCGACCCCAACCTGTGGGTGCCGGTGACCGAGTCCCTCGGCTTCCGCGGACGCCGCCACCGCAAGGCGGCGATCCGGATGCTGCTCACCCAGGCGAACGGCGCGCTGGGGGCCGAGAGCCGCCCGGGCAGCGGCGTCGCCGCGTGGGCGATGAGCCAGGCGGCGCCATTCCTCATGCGCAGGGCCGCCGGGCGCGTGCTGGTGTGGGTGTGGAAGGCCGACCCGGAACTCGTCGTCGTCATGGCCCAGATCCAGCAGGCGACCAACGATCTGCGCGCCGCGCGGGCCATGATGCCGATGGAGTACGACGACACCGAGTCGTTCCGCAACCCGTACCTCGGCGTGGGCGAGAAGCTCGAGATGGCGCTGCCGAGCGATCAGCGCACGCCGCCCTTCGCGACGTACACATGGGACACCGGAACGCACTTCGTCACGGTGACCGCGGTGTGCTCCGACCGGGAGCGCTTCGGCACCGTGATCGGCAGCATCGACGACGTCGCCCGCACGCTGCGCGTGGTCGACGACGTCGCGATCGGCGAGACGCCCGGCGTGCTGCGCATCGACCCGAAGAACTGACCCCCGCGCAACCGGTCGCGGGCCCTTCGCGCCGCTAGCCTGGGCACGTGAAGCGCGATACTCCGCCCGCCGTGCCTGCCGCGCCCGTGCTGTCGCCGAGTCTGCGTGTGCTGCTGACGCTCGCCGCAGCCGCGGTGGTGCTGGCCGGCGTGTACTTCGCGCGGAGCGTGTTCGGGCCGCTCGCGCTCGCCATCGTCCTGGTCATCATCTGCGAGCCGGCGCGCCGTCCGCTGCAGCGCCTCGGCTGGCCCCGCTGGGCCGGCACGACCGCCGTCATCGTGGTCGCCTACCTCGTGCTGCTCGGCATGGCGGCGCTGCTCTGGGTCGCCGGCGCACAGTTCGCCGGCCTCGTCGCCGACTACGCCGACACGCTGCGCGCGAGCGCCGACGACGTGGTCGCGTGGCTGCAGTCGATGGGCCTCGACCAGCAGGCGGCCGACGCGACCGCATCCGCCGTCGACCCGAAGACGATCCTCGGGGCGGTCTCGAGCCTCGGCGGCACGGTGATCGGGGTCGCGACGGCACTGTTCTTCGTCTTCGCGTACGTGATCTTCATGGCGGCCGATGCCGCGCGGTACGGCGACGCCGAGCGCGTGTTCGGCGCCGAGCGCCGGCCCGTCATCCGGCGGGCGCGCAACTTCAACACCGGCGTCCGCCGCTACTACGTCGTCAACGCCAGCTTCGGCGCCGTCGTCGCGATCATCGACGGCCTCGCGCTGTGGGCGCTGGGCGTGCCCGCGCCGATCACGTGGGCGATCCTCGCGTTCGTCACCAACTTCATCCCCAACATCGGCTTCGTGATCGGCCTGGTCCCGCCCGCGGTGCTCGCGTTCGTCGTCGGCGGATGGCCGCTCTTCCTCGCCGTGATCGCGATCTACTGCGTCGTGAACGTCGTGCTGCAGGTGCTCGTGCAGCCGAAGTTCGTGAGCGACGCGGTCGACCTGAGCCTCACGCTGAGCTTCTTCTCGGTGATCTTCTGGACGTTCGTCATCGGTCCGCTGGGTGCGATCCTGTCGATCCCGCTCACGCTGTTCGTTCGGACGCTCGTGCTCGAAGGGGATCCCGGCGCGACGTGGCTGCGATGGCTCTCGGGCGATCGCGGCGCAACACCCGAGGGGGCCGCTCGGTCCGCAACCTCGACCGCAGGGAGGCGGCCATGACCCAGACCACGATCAAGAACACCGAGTCCGGCGGCCCCGAGACGCGCCGCCAGGCGACGGCGGCCCGCCTGCTCAACTCGTCGACAGAGCGCGGGCTCGAGTCGATGGCGCTCGGCGTCGGCGCGATCGCGTTCGTCGTCGCCGCGCTCGTCGCGCTCATCGTGTTCCGGTTCCAGTCGACGCCGATCTCGGGTCCCGGGTCGATCGGCGAGTACGCCGCCGTGGCGTCGGGGGTCGCCGCCCTGCTCGCGGTCATCGCCGGTCGGTTCGTACTGCATGAGCGGGGCGCGAACAAGACCCGGCTGCGCTTTCTCGACTACGTCGACATCGCCGCACTCGCCTTCGCCCACGGGGTGATCGGCGTCCTCGGCTGGACCCTGCTCGCCGTGATCCTGGAGCAGTCGTTCCTCGGCGCCGAGGTGTTCGCACTGCCGGTGCTGGTGCTCGGCGGGGCGTCCGCCGCGCTGACCGCCTACATCGCGTTCTACTCCGCCACCCACATGGACCTGCAGCTGCTGGCCGTCGTGCTGGCCGTGTTCCTCGTACTGGGCGTGGTGGCCAGCATGATGACGGCGAGCGACCCCGACTGGTGGAAGGACAACCTCAGCGCGCTGGGGATGTCGTCGAACGCGTCCTCGTGGGCGTTCAACATCACGATCATCGTCGCCGGCGTGCTGGTGACGACGCTCGCCCGCTACGCCACGCGCAGCGAGTCGGCCGCGGATGCGCCGGGCAGACGAAAAGTGCGGATCCTCCTGGTGATCGTCGGCATCTTCCTCGCCTGCGTGGGCATCTTCCACGTCGACGACTTCTTCGCCATCCACAACACCGTCGCGACCGGCATGGTGGTCGCGTACGCGGTGCTGGTCGCGATGCTGCCGCGCTGGATCCCCGGGATGCCGCGCGCCTTCTACGCCGTGGGCTGGGTGTTCCTGGCGGTCACGGTCGTGCTCGGCATCCTCTTCGGCATCGGCTATTACACCCTGACCGCGGTGGAGCTCGTCGCCGGCATCCTGATCTTCTCGTGGATCGTGCTGTTCATCCGCAACACCGCGGCCCTCGAGCTGGACGCCCGCAAGGCCTGAGCATGGACGAGCAGACGTGGCATCAGCGCACCGAGGTGGCGCTGATGATCGCGGGCTTCGTGTACCTCGTCGCGTTCTCGTGGCGGGTGATCGCCGACCTCCAGGGGCCGGCGCGCCTCGCCGCCGACATCCTCATCTTCGTCACCTGGACGATGTTCATCGCGGACTACCTGGTGCGGCTGTTCCTGGCCCGGCATCGCTGGATCTGGTTCCGCACGCACCTGTTCGCCCTGGCATTCGCCGTGATCCCGGTGCTGCGGCTCGTGCGGCTGCTGCAGGTGCTCACGAAGCTCCCCGGCATGAAGCCCACGCGCGGCGCGCTGCTGCGCACGCAGATCATCGTCTACGGTGCCGGGGCGTCGGTGATGCTGGTCTTCATCGCCTCGCTGGCCGTGCTCGACGCCGAGCGTCACGCGCCGGACGCCTCGATCACGACCTTCGGGATCGCGATGTGGTGGTCGTGCGTCACGGTCACGACGACCGGCTACGGCGACTACACGCCGGTGACCGCGGCCGGACGCTGGGTGGGCGTCGGGCTGATGCTCGGGGGCGTGGCCCTGGCCGGCGTCATCACCGCGACCCTCGCGTCGTGGGTCGTCGAACGCGGGACCCGCAACAACGACGCGGACGAGCCGGCGACCCGCGCCCAGGTGCGTGAGCTCATGGCCCGCATCGACGAGCTGACCGCTCGCACGACGGGCGACGCCCCGGCTCCCGGCGCCTCTGCCGGTCCGGCCACGCCCGCGGTCCCGCCTGACGGCGTCGAGTCCCCCGGCGGCACTGCGCCGACGGATCGCCCGGCCTGAACCAGCGGGTGCGGGATCGCGCCGGCTACTGCACCCGCGTCTCGACGCCCTGCTCCGCATCGACGACGACCCCGACGAACGAGGGGATGACCTTCGACAGCGACTCGCGGAGGTCGTCGATCGGCGGCGTCGAGCCGTCCGTCGTGCGGACGGCGACCGTCGCCGTCGCGCCCGACCAGGTGACGCCCGACACGACGGCTCCGTCGTCGTCAGCGATCCAGTCGGTGGCCGCCTGCTGGATGCCGACAGACCAGCGGGCCAGCGCGACCGAGACCACGGAGTTGAATGCCAGGGGGATCGAGATGATCACCGTCAGCACCGTCACGATGAGATAGGCGCGGCGGCGGTTCGCCACAGGTGAGGAGCCGGGTTCGCGCGCGTAGCCCGCCAGCGTGAACACGATGCTGCCCGCGATGACGAGCGCGACCACGTTCGACAGGAACAGCCACAGTGCCCCGAGGGCGTCCCCCCACAGTCCCTGACCGGCACACACTCCCACCACACCGAGCGGGGGAACGAGCGAGATCGCGATCGCGACACCGGGCAGGATCGCGCTGAGGTCTCGGCGGCACATCGCGAACCCGCCGGCGAATCCTGTCGCCAGCGCCGCGACCAGATCCATGAAGCTCGGCGACGTCCGCCCGAGGACCTGCGAATTGGTCTCCAGGCTCTCCGGGGTCGCGACGAACACCGAGAAGGCGAGACCGAGCAGGATCACCAGCGCGAGCCCCACCAGCACCCACAGGATGGAGCGCACGACGAGACTCAGGTGCCCGGTGACGATGCCGAGCGCGATCGCCAGGATCGGGGTCCCGAGCGGCGCGATGATCATCGCCCCGATCACCGTCGCGGTCGAGTCCGTGAGCACCCCGGCGATCGCGATGATGCCGGCGAGCACCAGCATGATGAGGAACCCGCTGCGCTTACCCGCGCGGTCTCCGGAGCCGAGGTCCAGGGCCTCCGTCACCTCCGCCGCGGTCTGCCGCTGAGTGGGCGGGATGAGGTTCCGCAGCATCTCCGAGGGCGTGGCCATGGGCACATCATGGCGCAGGATCGTCCCGAGCGTGCGGTGCACCGCGTGCGCCCCGGCTGCGCCGCACGCGCGGGGACACGACGAAGGCCGCATCCCGCGCGGGATGCGGCCTTCGTGCGGATCGCGGGGCGAAGCGTCAGGCGAGCAGCTTGGCCTTCGCGGCGGCGAACTCGTCGTCCGACAGGATGCCCTGCGCGTGCAGCTGCGCCAGCTGGCTCAGCTTCGCCATCAGGTCGTCGCCGCCGCCGGCGGGAGCCGGGGGCGCCGGCGGCGCCGCAGCGGCCTGGGCGTTGGCGACAGCCTGTGCGGCGGCGGCATCCATGGCCGCCTGCTGCTGCTGGGCCGCGTACGCCTGCTGCTCCTGCGCCTCGTATGCCCTGCGCTGCTGGTGGCCGGCGACGGCGCCCGAGACCGCGGTGGCGGTTCCGGCGACGACGGCGGTGCGTGCAGCCATACCGATCAGGCCGGGACGGCCCATTCTTCCGAGTGGCATGTCTTCCTCCTTCAGTCGGCGT